>CAZGZR010000005.1:0-64237 GCA_964529745.1 uncultured Candidatus Bathyarchaeia archaeon | reverse complement strand
GAGCAGGCCCAAGCATTCGCCTCGCAGATAGGCTACCCCGTCCTGATAAGGCCCAGCTACGTCCTCTCGGGCTCCGCCATGAGCGTGGCTCACGGCCGGGACCAGCTGACGGCTTACCTACGACACGCCGCCGAGGTCTCACCCGAAAGCCCCGTCACCATATCCAGGTTCGTGAGGGGTGCCAAGGAGGTCGAGGTGGACGGCGTCTGCGACGGCGACAACGTGCACCTGGGCCCCGTCATAGAGCACATAGAGAACGCCGGCGTCCACAGCGGCGACGCCACCATGGTCATCCCCACCCTCACGCTGCCCCAACCGCTGAAGGACAAGGTGAAGGAAACCTCCCGGAAGATCGCATGGGCCCTAGGGATCATGGGCCCCTTCAACATACAGTTCCTCGCCAAGGACGGCGAGGTCTACGTCATCGAGTGCAACCTCCGCGCCAGCCGCAGCATGCCCTTCGTCTCCAAGACCACCGGCGTGAACCTCATGGAGCTGGCCGCCGTCTCCGCCCTGGGCGGCAGCATAACGGAGGGGGACGCCGAGCCCCTGAGGCACGGAGTCAAGTCCCCCATGTTCAGCTTCATGCGCCTCGACAAGGCCGAGCCCCTCACAGGCGTCGAGATGGCGTCCACCGGCGAGGTGGCGTGCTTCGGGAGAAACTTCCGCGAAGCCTTCCTCGACTCCCTGGTTGCCAGCGGGGTGAGGCTGCCAAGCACCGGGGACACCATACTCGTAACCGTTGGCGGCAGCAAGACCCAGGCCGTAGAGATAGCTAGAACAGCCTACGCCAAGGGGTTCAGGGTCGCCGCCACACGGAACACCGCGAAGGCCATCAAAACCGGAGGCGTCCCATGCAGGGCCGTCAACAAGGTAAGCGAAGGCGGCACGCCCAACATACTGGACATGTTAGAGAACGAAGAGATACAGCTCGTCATCAACACGCCGAACCAGGACAGCCTCGACTCACGGACCGTGAGCGACGGCTACATGATAAGGAGGAAGGCCGTCGAGTACGGGATACCACTCATGACGAACCTGGAGCTGGCCGGCATGCTCGTAAACATGCTCTAGCCTATATCATGAAAAACCCTGAAAACAGGGACCCTAGTTTATCACGACGGTGTCGAGCTGGAAGTACCTGTTCGCCAGGAACCTTATCTTCTTGATGTTGCTCCCGTTCTTGCCTATGGCGATGCCCTTGTCCTTGGGCTCCACGTTCACCATGGCGATCTTCTTGCCCTCCATCCTGTCGACGAGGCGTATGTCCCTCACCTTCGCCGGCTTCAACGCGTTCCTGATGAAGCTCTCGGCGTCGGGCAGGTACTCGTATATCTCCACACGCTTGTTGGTCATGCTGCGGAAACGCTTTATCTTCTCACCGCCCTTGCCGACGGCAAGCCCGACCTCTCCCTTCTTGACCGTGAATATGATGGTGTCCTCGTCATCGTCGACGATGCAGTCGACGATGGTAGCCCCCGTCATGTTCTGCAGCAGCTGTATGTACCGCATCTCGGTCTCCGTTATCTTTATGTTGTTAAGCATTCGCTAATCTTCCTTCGTGATCTCAAGTATGTTTGAGTCGCCTGGGTCGCTGATGACCATGGCTGAGACGGGGTAGGGTTTTCCACACAGCACCCCTAGATCAACGCTGTCTTTGGCGTGCGTAAGAACAGGTATCTCGCTCAGCCTGCCGTATGTCTCTATGGCCTCGGCGTTCTCGGCTGGACAGTTGGAGCTGAGTATGGCCATCCTTGCCCTGCCGCGCCTCATCTCCCTGACCGCCGTCTTCGATCCCAGCTGGACCTTGCCGGTGGAGAGAGCGAGTCTCAGCTCGTGGTCTACGCTACTCATCGCTTCTGTCTCCCTGAGTCATGAACAGCTCGACGCTTCCCGTTCCTAGGGGCATCGACTGTCCGACGATTATGTTCTCGATCACGCCTTTAAGGGGATCGGTCTCGCCTTTGATGGCCGCGTCGACCAGGTGCTGTATGGTGAGCTCGAACGCCGCCCTGGCCAGGACGCTGCTCTTCTCGCCGCTGATGCCGTGACGGCCTATCTGCTGTACCTCGCCGGTCTTTGTCATTATGTCTGAGACGAGCATGACGTGGCGGACGTCTACGTCCAGCCCCTGCTCGGTGAGCACGGCATGGGCCTCCTTGATGAGGGAGTTCCTCGCCGCCTCTATGCCGAGTATCTCGGCTATCTCGTGTACGTTGTTGGTGGAGGTTCTCGTGGGGTCGACGCCCTCGATGCGGAGCACCCCCTCGAGGTTGCTTCCGTCGGTCCTTATGACCCACTCGCCGTCCTCGACGGTGGTGAGCACCCTCTTGATCTCGGAGATGCCTTTGATCTTGGCCTCCGTCACGTTCTCTATGATGGGCTCCGGGTCCCGGGCCTTGTCCTCCTCCAAGCTGATGAGATAGGTGTTGTCCTCCTCCTTCGCGTAGCTGTAGGGTATAGCCTTCTCGACGTCGTTAACGGTGACACCCAGGGTCTCCATCCTCTCTGGGTCTAGGATGATCCTTACGGCCTCCTCACGGAGGTCCACGTTGACGCTGTCGATGACGTCGTCTATGATCGTGTAGGTCAGCTTCTGGGCGACCTGCCTGGCCTTCTTCTCGCTTCTAGAGTATTTGCTCGTGAGGTAGATGTTCATGACCGGTGTGGACGGGCTCTTACGGGCGTCCACTATCTCTATGAGCCGGGGCAGGCCGAGTGTGACGTTCAGCTCCGCGACGCCAGCGTAGTGGAAGGTCCTGAGGGTCATCTGTGTGCCTGGTTCACCTATGCTCTGGGCGGCTACGATGCCCACTGCTTCACCTGGCTCCACGAGGCTGTAGTCGTAGTTCCGTAGCACGGCGTCTATGACGTCCTGGACTCCCTGCTTTGTGAGCCTGGCCTGCTTGAGCTGGCGTCTAAGTTCTTCCTTCAGGAGCTGGGGTATATCCTCCTCGATGTCGTCGAGCATCTTGTCTATCGTCGAGTCCGCTATGATGTGCCCCTTCTTCATGTTGATGCGGGTCCTGTCCGTTAGCTGGGCGACGTTTACGGCGACGCCGTGGTCGGATTTCGCGGGGTCTACGCCGTCCTCCCCATACTGGAACTGGACTATGTCGCCCACGCTGTTCCTGACGGTGCCGTCGTACTCGACTCTTAGATGCTCCAGGGCGTTGATGAGCCTGCGCTGCATGTACCCGCTCTGCTGGGTGCGCACGGCCGTGTCCACCAGCCCCTCACGGCCTCCCATGGCGTGGAAGAAGAACTCCAGAGGGGTCAAGCCGTCTCTGTAGCAGTTGTATACGAAGCCTCGGGCGACGGGTGCGGCGTCGTTCTCTTTGAAGTGGGGGAGGGTCCTGTTCTCGTAGCCCCTCATGATGCGTTTGCCACGGATGCTTTGCTGGCCTACGCTGCCCATCATCTGGCCGATGTTGAGGCTGCTGCCGCGGGCGCCGCTGCGCGTCATGACTATGCCGCTGTTGCTCATGGGTAGCGCCTCCTGCACCGTCTCGCCTGCCTTGTCACGCGACTTGGCGAGCTCGTTCATGACCTTGATCTCGAAGCTCTCCTGCAGCGTCTGGCCGGGCAGCCGCTCCAGCACGCCCTCGTTGTACTCCTCCGTAAGTTTCTCGACGTTCTTCTCCATCCGCCTCATGACCCGGCTGATGTCCCGCTTGTCCTTCTCGTCGAGCTCAAGCTCGTCGTAGCTGTACGTGAAACCCTTCAGAGTCAAGAAGCCGTTGATGAGGCGACTGACCCCGTTGAGGAAGTCGTGACCCATGTCGGTGCCGTAGTCCTTGATTATCCTGTGGAAGATGGTGTCTGGGCGCTCGGCCCCGATGCTGTTCCTGTCGATGACCCCCGTCTTAAGCTCCCCGTTCTGGATCATCACGTATGCGTCGTACTCGCACTCGGCCTCCTTGCACTCGGGACAGTGCATACAGATGTTGGCCCTGCTGACGAAGCTGAAGTCGCTGGGCAGGAAGAGGCTGAACACGGCCTTGCCGCTCCACATGGGCTCGGGCTCAAGAACCGTAGGCTTGGGTATGTCTCCCTCGTAGCCGGTGTAGGCTATGAGCTTGCCAACCTCGTCCGCGGTGAGCATCATCCCCTCCCGGGTCAGCAGGTAAGCCCCGCTGATATAGTCCTTGCCGGCGCCTATGATGGGGGCCCCGTAGCGGGGGCTCAGTATCTGATCCTGGACCTGCATGAGCATCCTGGCCTCGGTCTGGGCCTCCTTGCTCTGGGGGATGTGGAGGTTCATCTCGTCGCCGTCGAAGTCCGCGTTGTAGGGCGGGCACACCGTGAGGTGCATCCTGAAAGTCTTGTAGGGCAGCACCTTCACCCTGTGCGCCATGATGCTCATCCTGTGCAGCGAAGGCTGCCTGTTGAAAAGGGCGATGTCCCCGTCCTTGAGGTGCCTCTCGATGATGAAGCCCGGCTCGATGCTCTGGGCTATGAGCGCCCTGTCTGTGACGAACTCGAGCCTTATCCGCTTCTGGTCCGGCCTGATGATGTAGAGCGCCCCCGGGTGCTTGTAGGGGCCGTTCATGACGAGCCTCCTCATTTCCTCTATGTTCCGCTCGGTCACGACGTCTGGCACGGTAAGCTTGGTGGCGATGTGCACCGGGACGCCGACCTGGTTGATGTCGATGTTGGGGTCGGGGCTGATGACGGTTCGGGCCGAGTAGTCGACGCGTTTGCCGCTCAGGTTGCCCCTGAACCTACCCTCCTTGCCCTTCAGGCGCTGGGCGAGGCTCTTGAGGGTCCTGCCGCTGCGGGGGCGGGCCGGCGGTATGCCGGAGACCTCGTTGTTGAAGTAAGTGGTCACGTGGTACTGGAGGAGCTCGCTGAGGTCCTCGATGATGAGTGTGGGGGCCCCGGCGTCGATGTTCTCACGGAGCCTCTGGTTTATCCTGATGATGTCCACGAGCTTGTGGGTGAGGTCGTCCTCCGCCCTGATGCCTGACTCGAGGATGATGCTTGGACGAACGTCCACCGGCGGCACCGGGAGCACCTGAAGGATCATCCACTCCGGCCGCGCGCTGCCTGGCTCGAAGCCCAGAAGCTCCAGGTCGTCGTCAGGTATGCGCTCGAACCACTCCCTGATCATGTTGGCCGTGAGCCTGCGGGTCACCTCGTCCTCCATCTCCTCCTCGAAGACCTCCTTCTCTATCTCGATGAAGGTCGTGGGCTTGTTGAACTTGACGACGTTCTGGACCATGCCGCAGTATGGGCACTCCTTGTACCGCTTGAACTTCTTGGCCTGCTTCAATATCTCCTTGATAGTCTCGTCGCTGACCTTGCCGAACAGCTTAATGTCTTGGTCTCTCTGCTCCGTCAGCTTCTCTCTGGTCTCTAGGTCCAGCAGAACGCTGCCGCAGCTCCTGCACGTGGCGCTGAGGACCCTGTAGATCTGTTTCGCGAACTCCACGTGGACTACCGGTACAGCTAGCTCGATGTGGCCGAAGTGGCCGGGGCAGTTGATGGCTATGTTTCCGCAGGTGCGGCACCGCTGCCTCGGCTCCAGCGTGCCCAGACGCTGATCCATGAGGCCGCCGGCGATTGGGGCCCCGTCCTCGTCGTAGGTGTCGCTGGTCCCTATCTCGACTACGCTTAGGCGCCTCGTCTCGTCAGGGCTCAGGAGGCCGAACTTGATGGCGTCGATGACCTTGCTCAACTAGACTACCTCCTTGGCCAGCTCGAGGCTGGGTGACAGGCACATGCTCTGCATCTCCTGCAGCAGAAGCTTGAAGGCGTACGAGACGGTGACAGGCTCTATGTCGCCCTTACCCTCACATGTCGGGCACACGTACTTGCGCTGCCTTATGTCGTAGAAGCCCTGTCGGCCGCATCTCTCACAGACGTATATCGTGTAGGCGTCGGACTCCTCCAGGAGCCTGTCCTTGAGCAGCATGGCCGCCCCGTGACCTACGAGGCAGTCGCGCTCCATCTCGCCGAACCTGAGGCCGCCGCCCCTGGCCCTGCCTTCAGTGGGCTGCCTTGTGAGCATCTGGACCTGACCGCGGGCCCTGGCGTGGATCTTGTCCACGACCATGTGGTGGAGCTTCTGGTAGAAGGCGACTCCGATGAATATCTCGGCCTCGAACATCTTGCCGCTCATGCCGTCGTACATCATCTCTCGGCCGCCGCTCTGGAAGCCCAGCTCGGTGAGAATCTCCTCGAGGCTCTTGGGGTCCTCGTTGGCGAAGGGCGTGCCGTCCACGATCTCTCCCCTGAGGGCCGCCGCCTTCCCGGCGATGGCCTCGATGAACTGGCCCACGGTCATGCGGCTGGGGTAGGCGTGGGGGTTCATGACGATGTCCGGGGTTACTCCGCTTGTGCTGAAGGGCATGTCCTCCTGGGGCACCAGCATGCCGATGACGCCCTTCTGGCCGTGCCTGCTGACGAACTTGTCGCCCAGCTCGGGCACCCTGTTGCTCCGCACCTTGACCTTGACCAGCTGGCTTCCCTCGATGTCCTTGGTTATGAACACGCTGTCAACGAGGCCGACTTCTGTGGGCCTGACCCCGATTGATGTGTCCCGGAGCTGGGGGCCGCGTATCTCTATGCCGCGGTACTCCTCCATGAAACGGGGCGGGCTGGTCTTGCCGATGAGGATGTCCCCGCCCTTGACCTCGGCCTCCTGGGCGATGAGGCCGTCGCTCTCCAGCTGCCTGTACGCCTCGGCGCCGTGGTAGCCGCGTATGCCTGCCTCGGGGATGGTGAGCCTGTCCTTTGCTCCGCCCAGGTACTGCTTGCACTCGGCCTTGTATATCCTGAAGAAGCTGCTGCGGCCTAGGCCACGCTGCACGGCGGCCTTGTTGAATATGATGGCGTCCTCCATGTTGTACCCTATGCTGCTGAGTATGGCGAGGACGAAGTTCTGGCCCGCCGGCCGGTCGTTGTAGTTTATGACCTCCATGGGCTTCGTCGAGACCAGCGGCTTCTGCGGGTAGTGCAGCAGGTGGCCGCGGGTGTCAGACCTGTCGTTGTAGTTCAACGCGTAGACGCCCGGCGCCTGCTTCGACATGGCCGCCTGGTAGGTGTTACGGGGGCTCTGGTTGTGCTCGGCGTATGGTATGATGCCGGCACCCACGCCTAGGATGGTGTATGGGCATATCTCCATGTGGGTGTGCTCCTCGGTGAAGGTCTCCTGGTCGATGCTTATGTAGGCGTTCTCCTCCTCGTCGGCGTCCAGGTACTCCAGTATGCCCTCCCTGACTAGGTCGCTCCAGGTCCAACGCTCCTGCTTGATGTTGCGGATGTGCCTCTGCTTAAGCAGCGGCTTGCCCTCCTCCACCACGATGAGGGGCCTCCGTATCCTACCCTCGTCACAGTTGACGTATATCTCGTTGTACTCGTGGTAGAGGACGATGTTCGCCTGGCCGCTGATCTCGCCCCTGCGGCGCATCTCCCTGAAGGTGTTCACAAGGATCTCAGGCGAGGTGCTGTACCCCAGGAGGTAGCCCTCGATGAACACCTTGGTGCCTTCGTGGCGCAGCTGCTCGTCGGCGTCCTTGGCCCTGATGACCCCCATGAACTCGAGGGTGCGCTTTACCTTCTCGGCGTCCGTGCCGATGCTGACGCTGCTCATGAGCGCCAGGTTCTTGACGAGGCCACAGTTGGCGCCCTCAGGGGTCTCGTTGGGGCAGAGCCTGCCCCAGTGGGTGCTGTGGAGGTCACGGGCCTCGAAGTTCGGCTGGCTCCGGCTCAGAGGCGACTGGAGCCTGCGGAGGTGAGAAAGGGTTGAAAGGGTGTTGGTTCGATCGAGGAGCTGGGTCATGCCGACGCGGCCCCGCCTCCAGTTTCCGGTGGCGAGGGCGTGCTGTATCCTGCTCGTTATTATCCCGGGCCTGACGGCTGCGCTGATGAGCACGCCCTTGCGCCTGGTGCTCATGCGCCTGAACTGGTACCTCATGTCCCTGTAGAGGCTCCAGAAGGCGGATCTGAACAGCTCGGCAAGCAGCGGCCCCGCGAGCTTTATCCTCTTGTTCTTGAGGTGGTCCTTGTCGTCCTCCTGGCGTTGGCCCAGCTTGAGCTCTATGATCCTCGAAGCCATCTCGCCGAGGAATATGGCCTTGTCCAGCCTGTCCTCGGGCTCGCGGCCTATGTGGGGCAGCAGGTTGCGGTCGAGGATGGTCTCGGCGCGCTTTATCCTGAACTCCCTGACCTGGCCGAAGGCGACGCGGTTGCCTATGTAGAGCACGGCGTCCTCGACGCTCTGGACGTTGGACGCCTCCCTGAAGCTGGCCTCCAGCTCGTTGAGTATGTCCGGGTCGAGGCTGACCATCTCGGCCACATCACGGTCGGTCTCGACGCCCAGCGCCCTCATGAGGACCACGAGGGGCACAGGCACTGGGACGCCGGGGATGGTGACCACCATCTCGCCCTTGGACTTGAGGCTCATCTCGATGCGGGCCCTGAAGCCCACGGTGGTGCTGAAGACCTTGCCCTTGTAGACGGGTCTGGCGCCCCTGGTGTCTGTCTCAACGAGCACCCTGTTGGGCGCCAGGTCCTCCAGGCTCACTATGACGCGCTCGCTGCCGTTGACTATGAAGTATCCGCCTACCTCCTTGGGGTCTTCGCCGAGCTTCACGAGCTGGTCCTCGGTGTGCCTGCTGAGGAGGCAGAGATTAGATTTGACCATTATGGGGAGGTCGCCGATGTTGACCCGCTCGTAGGTCTCGCGGCCCTCGTCGTCCAGCTCTATCTCCAGGTAGAGGGGGGCGCTGTACGTGAGGTTGCGTATCCTGGCTTCCCGCGGGTAGACCTCCCGGTTGGTGCCGTCCACCTCCACGACCCGGGGATCTCCTATCTCTATGGCGCCGAAGCGTATGTTGTAGGTGTGGTTGGGGACCTCGATCTGGATGCCCCCGATCTCGTCTATTATCTGTTGCAGCGTGTTCCTGGCGAAGTCGTTGTAGCTGTCCAGGTGCTGCTTGACGAGGCCCTCCTCGTTGTAGAAGGACTTCATCAAATCCCAGAGGTCGTTTTCTGTGAGAAGCATTAAATCAACCTTTTTTGAGTTTGACTCGTTAAACGGGTAAGGGCGGGTTCATTAATGTCGGAGGGATCGGATTCCGTCATTAAACATGATTCACCTATTTTACAGAAACCTTCCTAACCCTAACGAGGCTATAACAATTGGCTACTGCTCCCTAATAAACGTTACCCGATTATTATGTTCTCTCTCGCGCAGAGAGGCGTTTTTATGCCTTCTTTCGTTCCGGGCGTAAACAGGGTTGCCGAGTGTTTAACCCTTCATGTAATACAAACTTTTATAGGCGATACCTGTTATTCGAATTAAGCCTGAGTGTCTCCGGAGAGGAAATGTGAGTGGCTGACATGATTGAGAAAGTGCTAGAGCGAAGCGTCGGCAAGACTGTGCTTATCAAGGTTAGGGGCGGCAGGACCCTCAGGGGTGTCCTGGAGGGGTTCGACCAGCACGTCAACCTCTACATGAGTAACGCCGAGGAGGTAAGCGACCCGATGAACGTCAAGGAGATCGGCACCATAGTGCTCCGCGGCGACAACGTCATAATGATAAGCCCGCCGCCGGAGTAGAGCTGAAGACAGATGCCCACCAAAGCACCGATTCACCATGGGAAGAGGATCCATATACGTTGCAGGCGCTGCGGCAGGCGCGCCTACCATATCAGGAACAAGGTCTGTGCGGCGTGCGGTTACGGCGCCTCCAGCACGTTGAGGAAGCCGGCTAACAACAGGAAGACGGTGAACCGTAGCAGGCGGGTTCACTAGGCAAGTTTTTTAGTCTGGCTCTCTGCCCCTTATTCTGCGGGCGGGAGTTCCCGAGGTTGGTCAAAGGGGCGAGACTTAAGATCCGAGTCCTCGGGTGAGATATCTCGTGTCTTAGGACTTCGAGGGTTCGAGTCCCTCCTCCCGCATCTACACTATTCACATATGTTCACGATATTTATACATTCATCATAAAATGAATCCAATCTCTCTCGACTACTCTAAGATAGATAAGACCTTCTAAGAGATGAAGAAAAAAGATAATCATATTATTATACCATATACGTAACACAGAAACCCTTCTTTCATCCAGAGACAGGTTATTCTCAATTGGACTGTCCAATCGATGATTCTATCCTTATTTCTCTGTAAGTTCAACGAAACCACTATATTTACTAACACTCACGAAATCCAAGAAAGAAATGGTAGATAGAGTGTATAAGGCGGACTTGCCCCGACTGAGGAAAGCTCTCGAGAAATTGAAAGTGGAGTTCTCAGATCTTGATTCCAAGACAGATTGGACTAAATTGAGGATCGACCCATTGCTGAAGCACCTTGAATCACTTGAACAATTGTTGCACTCACCAGAATTCTCCCAGGAGTTCTCGCGTCTGAGAAAAGGGGTAGGGATGTTTCATTCAGACCTGGTGTATCTAAGGGAAAACGTCAAAGGACTGGAAAAGGTGCTCCGGTCCGAGAAAAAACCGGCAAAGAAGTAAGACACGGCCTGCCCCCATGCGCGATCAGCCCTATTTTAAATTTACCATACAAAGTGTGTGGGGCGATGATTTTATCCTCACTTCATCGAACCATCATCTAAATATTGAAAAAATGATCGTCTTTATTGTCAATGAATCTGGCGTTCTCGAATATAGGCATAAACTTGAGTTTTAGTTCAGGGAGCCAATAGTTTACACCTCTCACTATCTGCTCTGGCGTGGCTTCAACCCTTAGTCTCCCCACCGATGTTGTGTGGAGGAAAAAGATACTCTGGGTACTGAGACAGATCCTTTCTTCTCATCTCTGTCATTTTCACGTTTTTTCTATTAACTTTTCGAGATCCTCAGCAGAATACTCGAAGAATTCGAGATACTTCATCAATTCACTCACCTATCTCTTAGTGGCTATCTTCCTCCCTAGTTCGTGAGCCTTCTGTAACAGTTCAGGGTTGGCTTGGACGTCCCCCGCCTTACCCGCGCTTCCGTAGACCGCCCCCACGAGACGGGCCTTGACGTAGGCGCATATGTCCTGGAAACCGCGCAGCGCGTTGACTCCCCCCGAGGCGAACACGTCCTCGTCCTCGTAGGTCAGGATCACGCCAACGTCCTTCCCGGTGAGCGCGTAGCCGTCTTCATCGTGTACCGCGTATGTTCTGTCGATGAACAGCTTCATCTGGGCGGACACGTTGAACCAGTAGACCGGGGTCGCGAATATCACTCCCTGTGCGTCCCTGAGCTTCTTGTACAGCGGCTGCATTTCGTCCTCGATCACGCACCCCGCCTCCGGGTTCACCCTGCAGGAGTCGCACGCCGTGCAGGGGGCGATGCTCATTTTTCCTATCGGAACCACGTCGGCCTCGCCGCCCGCGGCTTTGACTCCCTCGGCGGCTTTCAACGCCAGGATCGTGCTGTTGCCGTTCTTGCGCGGGCTCGCCATTAAGATCAAGACACGATTCGGTTTCATGGATAGAACTTCCATTGGCAGTGTATTTCAACTTTATTTGCTGTAAATAAGAAATCAACCAGTATACGTCATCGACTTTTTACTAGGCGCTCAGGTCAATAGTAGAGGGAACCTGTGGGGGCCTCCTTCACCATGTACTTCTCCACTACATCCCAGTCCACCTCGAAGCCCAGCCCGGGCTTGTCGGGAGCCGAGATGTACCCCTTTACCGGCCTGTACGCCGGGTCTATGAAGAAGGCCTCCAGTGGGACCGCGTTTATCTCCACCCACTCGCTCCTCACGTTGCTAAGGCTCAGGTGCACCGACGCCGGGACGCCTGGCCCATAGAAGAAGCTGTGTGTGGCAACGCCGAGGTTCCAGGCCTCAGCGAGGGCGAATATCTTCTTGCACGTGGAGATGCCGCCCGTCATGATCACGTCCGGCTGAACTATGTCCACCGCGCCCCGGGTTATCAGGTTCCTGAACCCGTGGTGAGTATGCTCGTTCTCGCCGCCGGCGATGGGTATGCTCGTCTTCTCCCTGAGCCTCGCCAGGCTGCCGTAGTCGTCCACGGGCCAGATGGGCTCCTCGAGCCACGTGAGATCATATCTCTCAAGGGCTTTGACGTGTTTAGCCGCCTCCATGGGCGTCCACGCGCCGTTCACGTCGAGCATGATCTCCACGTCGTCGCCGACGGCGTCCCTCACGGCCTTCGTGGACTCCACCGCGTCGCTTCTCCCCTGATGGATCTTGACCGCCTTGTACCCCTCCTCGACCCACTGGACCGATATATTCCCGACTTCCTCTGGTTTTCGGTACTCCATCAGGCTCGCGTAGGCCTTGATCTTCTCCCGGCAGAGGCCGCCAATCATCTCATAGACCGGGAGCTTCCTGGCTTTCCCGATGATGTCCCAGAGGGCGACCTCGACCGCGCTCAACGCGTACAGCGAGATGCCTCTTATGCCGTGGCCGAAGCTCACCCTGTAGGCCTTGTCCCAGAGCCTATCCACGTGCATCGGGTTCTCCCCAACTAGCAGAGGCTTCAGCTGCTGCTCGATGTATCCGCCCACGGAGCCGTATGTGAACGGGATGGACTCGCCGTACCCTGCTATGCCCTCGTCCGTGGAGACCTCGACGAGTATGTGCACCCTCCTCCGGTTGGGGTAGGCTGAGACGGGCGATCCCTCCTTCAACGGTATCTTGAGGGCTATGGCCCTGATGTCGGTGATCTTCAACTATACTGCCTCAAAACATGGTACAGGCTGATGTATTATAAAATAGGTTAAGATTTGTTTTACTCGCAATACCCTGTTAGGACACTGGCTGATTTCTAGCCTATCCTGAACCGGGGGTGGCTCCTGCTCGGCCTTTTATGTTTCTCTATCATCTGCTGGCTGTAGGCGGCGTCTATCATGGCCACGGCCGGGTATATGGTCTCCGCGTTCCTCAGCGGCCCGTAGATGACGAAGTCGGCCCCGGCGGCAACAGGCAGCGCGTTCACCACGCCCACCGCCACCGAGACGGCGTCCCTCGTGTACTTCTTCCTCAGCCGCTTCCACGACGCCACGGCGTTGTGGGCTCCGCAGCCGCACGGGTAGCCGTACCTGTCCTTGATCCTGTGGATCGCCTCGGTTGCCAATCCCAGGGATGGGATGTCGATGACCGCCGTGTCCATGAGCATGTTCCTTATCCCCGCCGCCTCTGCCCTGGGCACCATCGTCTCCACGAGCGGGTCCTTGTTGGAGGTCAACATGTACTCGGAGCTGTGGAGCAGCAGGACGGCGCTGGCGCAGCCAGTCTCCCTGATCTTTTCGTACAGCCGTTCACCCGAGTGGGGATTCAGCGAGTTGACAATGATCCTGTCCATCATCCCGTGATCCGAGGCGTACTGCAGGGACTCCGTGAGGCCAATCTCGGACACGATGTCGAGGAAGATGGGCATGTCCGTGGCCTCGTACACGAAGCCCAGGAACCTCGACGCCGCCGCGGCGTTCTCCGCTATGAGGTCCACCATGGACGGCAGCCCCGTCGAGTCCGACATCTCCTCCGCTTTCCGCAGAACCCCCTCGGCCTCGTCCTTCTTGAACAGGCCCTCGGTCCTTTTTTCCACTGTTCTGTCCCCCTTGTAGAACATGGATCCCACCATGACGGTGGGGTTGAGGCCGGGCTCCCCGCCGATCACGGTGCCGCCTATCTCGTAGGTCTTCTGCTCAACCGAGTAATCGAACAGCTTGATGCCACCTTCCCATCATATGTGGTGCATGATGTTTTTAAATGCAAATAACTAAACGCGCGGCGACGCCATCTTCTTTGAGTCCCTTGCCAAGTTTCGAGGTCGTGTTCCAGCCCCATGGTAGAAGAGCCAGGTTCGATGAAGAACTAACCGTGCTCCAGGCCGCGAGGGCCCTCGGGGTGGAAATCAACTCGGTCTGCGGGGGAGCCGGCTCCTGCGGCAAGTGCATCGTGAGGATCGTGCAGGGCAGAGAAAGCCTGAGCGATCCTGCTCCACTGGAGGTGGATCTACTCGGGGATAGGCTGATCGGAGGCTACAGGCTCGCGTGCCGCTCTAGGATCATGGGGGACACTGTCATTCTCGTGCCCAGGGAGAGCTGGAGGGGCGCCCAGCGGCTCCAGAGCGAGGGCCTCGACACCCCCGTGAAGCTCGATCCTGACATAAGGAGACAGGCGAAGGGGGAAACCACGCAGATTCTGTGCGGAGACACGGTCATCGACGTTATCCCAGTCCGCGACGCGCCTATCCACGGGTTCGCGGTGGACGTTGGAACCACGAAGCTTGCCGGATACTTGATGGATCTCTCTGCCGGCGAGGTGCTGGCCGTGGTGACGGCCATGAACTCCCAGATACAGTACGGCGAGGACATCATGACCAGGCTCACCTACGCGATGGGCGGCAGGGAACAAAGGATGACTCTACACAGGTCGCTGGTGGACGGAATCAGAGACATGCTGGCAGACGCGTGCGGGAAGGCCGACGCGGATCCGCGTGACGTGTATGAGATGGTGTTCGTGGGGAACACGGCCATGCACCACTTCCTCCTAGACCTGGATCCTTCTCCACTGACCCGCAGCCCGTTCACGCCGAAAGACCTTGGGCCCAGAGACCTCGATTCAGCGTATTTTGGCATCGGGAACCCTAGGGGTGAGGCATACGTCCTCCCTCTCGTCGCCGGGTTCGTGGGGGCTGACTGCGTGGCGTCCATACTAGCGACGGGGGTACACAAGTCGGAGGAGCCCTGTTTCCTCATAGACATAGGCACCAACACCGAGATAGTAGTCGGAGACAAGGACCGCATGGTCGCGTGCTCCTGCGCGTCGGGGCCGGCCTTCGAAGGCGCTCACATAAAGCACGGGATGAGGGCGGCGTCGGGAGCCGTAGAGGGTGTGTGGATCGAACCGGACAGCCTCGAACCCAGCCTGACAACCATAGACGACGCCGAACCCGTCGGCATCTGCGGGTCAGGGCTCATCGACGCGCTGTCCGAGATGCTGAAGTCGGGCATCATAGACACCTCGGGAAAGATACGGACAGAGATAGAGAACCCCCGCATCAGGAGGAGCGGCGGCGTCCCCGAGTACGTGATAGCCTGGGAGAGGGACTCCGCCATCGAAAGCGACATAGTCGTCACCCAGCTCGACGTCCGTGAGCTGCAGAAAGGCAAAGCCGCCATCTTTTCTGGGGCCCAGATGGCGCTGAACCGCCTCGGGGCGCAGCCAAGCGAGATCGTCAACATATACATGGCTGGAGCGTTCGGCACCTACATCAGCCGTGACAGCGCGATCAAAGTGGGGATGATCCCTGAGTTCAACCCCTTCGATATTCAGCAGGTTGGGAACGCCGCGGGGACAGGCGCACGGATGGCTCTCTTGTCCACGGGGGTTCGAAAGGAGGCCCGAGCTATCAGCGGAAGTATCGAGTACATCGAGCTGGCGAAGATGAGAGGGTATAGCCAAGCCTATGTGGATGCCTTGCTGCTTCCGCACAGAGACTTACGCCTATTCCCTGAGACCGTTAAAAAACTCGATTCATCTCGCCTAAAATACAGTACTTTGCATGAGAGAACGAATTGAGGAATGAATGTCAGTAGTGCCCATTATATGTTTATTTTTATTATCTATTAAATAATAAAAGTAATTTATTCTAATCTAATATTTAAATATAAATTTCACTACTTAATAGTGGTTATTAATTTTTTATGGATGGTTTTAAATTTTCTAAGGTTTACACTATCATAACCCGCGCCTGGGAGATCGCTGAATGAGTCTCAGACCAGTGTATGAAGAGATGACAGAAAGGCGCTATGCCCCACGACGGGGTGAACGCCCTGTTAAACAAATAACGGGGAATGCAAAAGGGAAAAAAGAATGAGATGATTCTAAAAGAAGGGCGGATCGTTGCCTTCATTCTATTGTTTGGCTCGTTCGTACTATACTACGTATTCACGAGAATGATGCAGCAAGGCAAGGACTTTAAAATTCGTACACTAGCAGCCCTAGAGGCGTTGCCTGAGGCGGTTGGACGGTGCGCCGAGATGGGTAGACCCATCTTCTACATGCCTGGCATCGGTTCATCGCTAAGCCTCTCAAGCGGAGCATACATCCTCGCCGGGATCACCATACTGGGACGGTTGGCCGGTTTCGCGGCCAAGGCAGGCGTCAAACTCAGACTGTTCACAGTAACAATCGACGCCATGCCTCTCATCCAGGAAACGATTAAAAACGCTTACGCCATCGAAGGGAAAGTCGAGGAATATAGCGACGACGACATCGAGCTAATCGCGAACCAGAGCTCATTGGTGTCAAGGTATATCGGTGCAGTTCAGAGGGAGAGGCCAGCCGGTGCGTGCTTGATAGGATACCTCGCATACGAGTCTGTGGTACTATCAGAGGCAGGTAACGTCGTAGGCGCCATGCAGATAAGCGGGACAGTAAACCTCTACCAGATACCATTCCTCGTCGCCAGCACTGACTATACTTTGATCATGGAGGAGCTTTTCGCTGCAGCCGCAGCCGTGTCAGGCGACGCGGGGGCCGTGGGGCCCATAGCTGCCGAAGACGTGATCAAGTTCGTGGCCCTCGGGATAATGATCCTGGGAATGGTTCTCGCTCCTCTAGGCATCACGTTCTTGGTGGATCTATTGGGGTTGTGATACTATGTCGTTTATCAAATCAACAGCCTTCAAGTACATACCTGTCATAGTGTTCGCTGTAATCATCGCCAACTACTTCTTCGACATCGCCAGCCTAGGGTCGATAACTGAGATCCTCAGACAATTCGCTGTGGTGATCTCAAACATCGCCTTAGGGCTGGGCGTCATCAGCCTGTTGAGGATCCACGGAAGGAACGTGCAGAGGAGACTGGAAGGCAGTTGGCAGTACAGTATAGTGACCATAGTGACGTTCGTGACGGTTTTCCTACTGGGGGTAATAAACGTCAACAGCGACCAATACCAGTGGGCGTTCAACCACGTGTACACCACGTTACAGCAAACCATGTACGCGAGCACCGGTTTCTTCATCGTATCCTCGGCTTACAGGGCTTTCAGAGCCAGGAACATCGACGCTGCTCTGCTGCTCATAGCCGGGTGCATCGTCGTCTTCACCAACGCCCCCATCGGGGAGGTGATCTGGTCAGGGTTCCCTGTGATAGGCGACTGGCTGCTCGGTCCAGGGCAGCTGCCCGGGTACAGGGTTCTCATGCTGATCGCAGGCTTCGGGACGATCGTGTACGCCTACAGAGTAATCACCGGCAACGAGAGAGGGTTCTTCGGCGGAGGTGAATAGATGTCTAATCAAACCATCTTCGATAGACTTGACAAACTCGACAGAAGGATCTATTACTGGCTCATCGTCATAGTGATAACCTGGCCCCTGGTAAGCCCCATCGGGCTGCCGATCACGGTCAAGCCCTCATCTAGGGCTCTATACGATGGCTTGACATCGGTCCAGGAAGGCGACGTTGTTCTCGTCGACATCTTCATGAGCGTAAGCACGTGGCCCGAGTGCATGGGTGGGCTCGTCGTGGAGACGAACACACTCATAGACCAGGGAGCGAAACTCGTGTACATAGGTAACAGCGTGGACGTCTCTAGGTCCTGGGAGCGTTTGAAGGAACTTGTGCCAAGGATAGAGAATCTGGAATACGGCGCGGACGTGGTTTTCCTCGGTTACTACACTGGAGAAGACGCCGCCGCAGCACAGATGGCCGTTGACATGAGCTCCATATTCCCGGCAGACCATTTCGGCACGCCCATCGAGGATCTACCCTTGATGAGTGAGTCAAACAGCGCCACAGACTACGCCATGGTCCTGTTCACGGCGGAGGGAGAGGTGAAGTGGATACAGCAATGGGGAGAGCCCTACGGGGTACCTGTTGCCGGCATGGGCATCGCCATGAAGGGCTCGGCTCTTGCGCCTTACCTCGCCAGCGGAGACATCTTCGGTCTAGCGGTTGGCGTGAGGGGAGCAGCGGAGCTAGAGAAACTCGCTGGCATGCCTGGTGCAGCCACAACGACGATGGACGCCATCAGCTCTACCCATCTATTGTTCGTGATACTGATTGTCCTAGCCAACTTGCCGATAATATACAACAAAATCAAGGGAGGAAGCTAAATGGCGTATCCAACAGAAATATGGGGTCTAATCGGCATCTGGGTGGGGGCGATCCTCACCGTAGCCATCTACAGCTACATGCTCTACAAGGAGAACCCATTATACAGGCTGGCTGAACACATCTACCTTGGCATCGCCTTTGCTATTACAGCCGTCGTCGCGGTTCAGAACACGAACAGGATCGCGATCACGCCGTTACTGGGGGGAGAGGTCGTTTTCATCATACCCATACTTCTTGGACTGGGAATGTACACGGTCTTCGCCGACGAGTATCGATGGATCTCAAGGTACTCCATCGCCATGCTCGTGGGCGTGATGATAGGTGTCGTGACCAGCGGTACATTGATACCCAACATAGTCAACCAGGTTGCCTCGACTATTGCTGCGCCTGACGGCTCAAGCATGATGGATTGGTTCAACTTCCTCTACGTCGGCATAGGTACAATATGCGCGCTATCCTACTTCCTGTTCACGAGGGAACACAAGGGGATACTGGCCCCAACGGCCAGAATAGGCCGACTGATCGTCATGATCGGCCTAGGCGTAATGTTCGGCAACACCGTCCTATTCAGAATGTCAATGCTATCGGGCAGGATCGAGTATCTCCTACAGGTACTGAAGATCATCCCGATGTAAACTCCCACTTTTTTATCACGTTGGTGTGCATTTTACCAATGAATAAAAAATGCTCAACTCGTGCCGAGGGATCGCCAGATTGGTCTCCGCATCGGCGGAGCGTTGGAACGCACTCAACCCCACGACGGGGGGATGGCCCATGGCGTGTATCTAGCAGCATGTCGATTTGGGAATGCAAACGTTTGAAGAAACTCTATGTTAACTGAAGAGGATATTGAGAAGATAGCCGAGAAGGTATTGAGGAAACTAGTCGTCAACGGCGCGGAGTACGCGCCTCTGGCCCATGCTCACGCGGCCACCCAGATGATGGTGGATGACTTGCTCTGGTACCACAGGGTGGGAGACGTTTCTTACATAGACAAGGTGAAGCTCACGGGGCCGCCGTCACAGTACCAGCCCAACCCGACGGCCCAAGGAGCCGGTAACAGGGTCACCTTCGTAGCCTATACGTTCATTCCGAGGACGGTGAAGAGCGGCGAGAAGTACCCGCTGATCACGCTACCCCACGGAGGGGTCCACTCCAACTTCAACTCGATGGCCTCCAACGTCGTCAGGGAGCTCATCGCACAGGAGTACATCATAGTCGCCCCCGAGTACAGAGGCAGCACGGGCTACGGCCAACAGTTCTACGAGCTCATTGACTACGGCGGCCTGGAGTCGGAGGACACCTACGAGGCCCGAAACTACATGGTGGAGAACTGCGAGTACGTTGACCCGGAGAGGGTGGGAGTCATGGGCTGGAGCCACGGCGGAATGCACACGCTGTTCAACGTATTCAACCACCCCGAAGCCTACCAAGTCGCCCACGCCTCGGTCCCTGTGAGCGACGTCGTAGCCCGCATGGGCTACAAGTCGCAGGACTACAGGAACCTGTTCGAGGCGAAGTACCACATTGGGAAGAGCGGCAACGATAATTACGCTGAGTACAAGCGGAGGTCACCCGCCTGGGCGGTGCCCGAGTACGATCCGAAGGTCTACCCGCCGCTGCTGGTTCACACGACGGAGAACGACCAAGACGTGAACTGCCTGGAGGTGGAGCATCTGATAAAATCGCTCAAAGCGAAGAACTGGGACTTCGAGTACAAGGTATATCCGCCGACGCCGGGCGCCCACGGCTTCAGCAGGCTCGACACCAAGTTCTCGAAGGGCGTGCGAGGAGAGATATACGAGTTCCTCGCCAAGCAACTAGATCCTCCGGGCGCGAACCCCGTCAAGGAGTTCATCGGTTCCCCGAACCCCCTCGAATCCTAGGGAAAGCATCGGCCAAGGGACTTTCCTCCCTTTTTTATCAAGTCACTGCGGTGAGGCATGCACCCTGCTGTTGGTGGCTATGTCCTTGGTTACGAACACGAAGGCGCAGCCGAGGAAGAAGAGGGCCTGCTTGCCGTCCCCAACGGCGGAGTAGAGTATGGATGCAAGTAGACACACGAAAGCGAAGACGCCGTCGGCGGTGAACTCGTCTACTCCAGACCCTCCAGTAGCTGGGTGCCAGCGCTGACTCACTGGTTCAGCCTCCAGCAATTTATCTTTGATGGAGCACAGGTTTAGACTCCAGCCATCAACCAGCGTACATGTGGAACACAGCTCTCATGTTAGCATTTCATAATCATTTTAGACGCAGCGGCAGCCTGAAACCCGAATACCAACGGTGAACGCCTTGCCAGTGATAGAGGTCAGCGACATATCCAAGAGCTTCGGAGCCACGGCGGTGCTGCAGGGAGTCTCGTTGACCGTGGACGAGGGCGAGTTCTTCGGGCTGTTCGGCCCCAACGGCGCGGGGAAGACGACCCTGCTACGGGTGCTCACGGGTCAGCTGATGCAGGACAAGGGAACGGTCGTCACCGCGGGCGTGCCCAACACCGACCCCATCAGGCTCAAGCAGCGTGTGGGCATCGTCCCCGAGGCCGAGACCCCGCCCACCTTCCTCACCGCCCAGGAAACCCTTGAACTGACGTGCAGGATCAGGGGCCTAGACGACATACAGCGCCGCATCGAGAACTGGATACGTTTCTTCGATCTCGAAGACAAGGTTGACATTCTGTGCAGGGACCTGTCCAAGGGTGAGCGGCAGAAGGTGATGCTGGCCGCGGCGTTCATACACGAGCCTGAGCTGCTGCTGCTCGACGAGCCGTTCATCAACCTGGACCCCATCTACCAGCGGCGCCTGCGGGAGTACCTCCAGGGGGTGGCCTCGGAGGGGCGCACCGTCTTCATGTGCACCCACATACTGGAGATAGCCGAGAGGCTGTGTGACACTGTCGCCGTCATCCACCGGGGCCGCTTGGTGGAGCAGGGGAGGCTCGCCGAGATTAGCCGGGGGGGCGGCCTAGAGGAGGTCTTCCTGAGGGCGGTGGAGGGTGGGGCAGTCGCTTAGCCTCCGCCTCTTCAAGGCCATGATGAAGGAGGAATGGAGGCTACACCAGAGCCTGGTGGGGCCCCTGGGCTCAGGGCTGTTCCCAGCCATGATATTCGTGTTCACGGCGTTCCTGGCCGTGGTCACGCCCCTGCTCCTAAGCAGGATGCCCACGGAGACCATACTGCTGATGCTCCACGCGGCGAGCGTCGCCTACGGCCTCTTCGTGGGCAACTTCGGGAGCATAGGGGAGCACGTCATGACCAGGCGCCTCGGTCAGGTGATCATGATCATGCAGATGCCCCAGACCTATCCGGTGAGCTTCAGGCGGATGATGGCGGTGTTCTACGTCAAGGACGCCGTCTTCTACCTCCTCTACAGTTATATCCCTTTGACGCTGGGGATCGCCGTCGCGGCGCCCATTGCTGGTGTAAGCTTCTCGGGTGTAGCCATGCTGGGGCTTACGACCTTCCTCGCTTTCATGGTGGGGATGGGCGTCAGCTTCACCCTGTCGGCTGTCTCGGTGAGGTCTAGGATGGCCGGCGTCGCCCTGTACGCAGCGCTAGCATGCGTCGTCGCCATGATCTATCCCCTGGGCATGATTGGGCCGGAGTGCCTGATGCCCTCCCTCGGCTACTGGGCCTCCAAGGACCCACAGGGCATGGGGGTCTCGGCGGCTGCATCGCTCATATTCGCGTCACTGGGCGTGGCTCTGATGAAGGAAAAGTACGAGGTCAGGCGGTCACGCTACGGTGACAGCCTCCTCAAAGTCGATCGGCTCCTCGGCTTCATGGGCGGGCTCAGCACCCTGGCGGCCAAGGAGTGGATAGAGGTCCGGCGCAGCGGAGCCCTCGGCCCCGTGATCTTCAGCTTCAGCGGCCACCTCCTCGCGGTTTACCTCATGAGCTGGGTGTTCGAGATGGGCGTGGGCGTGGACCTGGGGTTCAACGTGGTTTTCTACAGCGGCTTCGTGGGCTTCATGGGTGTCATGACCTACAGCTTCATCACCAACCTGGAGCACAACGAGTACCTCAACGTCCAGCCAGTCTCCGTGGACCAGGTGGTCAAGGGCAAGCTCGCCGTCTACTTCGCGCTCACGGCCGGCGTCACGGCGCTCTACGTGGTGGGGCTGGGTGTCATGAAGCATCAATTGGAGATGGTGCCCCTGGGGCTGCTCCTCGCGGCGGCGACAAGCGTCTACGTTGTCGGCGTCACAAGCTACCTCACGGGGCTCTGGACCAACACCATGTTCTTCGACGCCGGGATAATCCTCAGGTTCTGCGCCGCGGTGGTCCCCCCCATGATCGTGGCGGAGATAGCCGCCCTCATAATGCCGATGCGGCCGGCGGCGACCTACGCCGTGGTAGCTGTGTCCGTCATACTTCTGCTTGTATCCGTGCCCATGCTGCGGGGCTTGGAGAGAAAGTGGGCTGACGCATCGTTCAGCTTCGTCAACACGGGCCAGTGAGCATCCACCTCACATCCTTTTGTATACCCATGAGTAATTGAACCATGTCGAGGCTGGTCTGACCCATGGATGCCGAGGAGAGAAGAGAGACGCTGCTGAGACTCGCGGGGGAAGTCCTAGACGCAGTCATGGAAGGTCTGGATACAGTGGACGAGGAGTCCAGGACGGAGATGATGAAGAGGTGCGGCAGGGCCTGCGCCGAGGATGAGGCTTGGGGCCCCGCCGTCGCCATAGCGGGAAGGATCTCTGAGCAGGAACAAGACCTGGAGAGGGTCATCGAGAGGGCTAACGAGGAGATCTCGTGGTGCGGCGAGTGGATGCTCGACGGCGACAGCGTCACGTGCATCTGCGAGGAGTGCGGCTGCCCCCTCGTGAAGAACGGGGTGGTGAAGCAGACGAGGGTCTTCTGCTACTGCTCCCTGGGCTGGGTGGAGACCGTCTTCGGGATACTCCTGAAGAGGAGGGTCCACGCAGACCTCGAGAAGGCGATAGGCTTCGGAGACGACGTCTGCAGGTACGTGGTACACATCTAGTGTACGATTCCATGCGTATTAGCCGATGTACTGTGTCTGTTATTAGCTCTCTATGGCGTCCTGTAGAGGGGCTCGACCTGTTTCCGCATCTCCTCCATCCTCCGGCGGATGTCCAGCGGCTCCATGACCCCCATCTCCGTGATTATCCCCGTCACGAGCCTGCCGGGGGTCACCTCGAAGTACGGGTTCCTCACTCGGACGCCTTTGATCTCCGCCACCTCGGCGGGGTCCTTCTCCTCGAGCTCGACGCCGCGGCCCAGGTAGTTCATGACGTTGAACTTGGAGGTAGAGCATACCACGTAGAACGGCACGTCTCGATCCCTCGCCGCCAGCGCAGCCGTCCGGGTGCCCACCTTGTTGACGAAGCTGCCGTCGTACATCACGCTGTCGGCGCCCACGACGGCGACGCCAGCAGACTCCATGAACATGGCTGCCGCCGCGTCTACGACCAACAGGACCTTGACCCCCACCCCGGCCAGCCTCTCCGCGAGGTTCCTGCCCTCCATCTGGGGCCTAGACTCTGTCACCACGACGTTCTTTACGCCCAGCCCGAGGACTACATCCTCGACGGTGCTGCTGTCGCTGACGGTGAACACGGTGCCGGGCTTTCCCAGCACGTTCCTGGCGTTCTCAACCAACTTGCCTTTGTTCTTCCTCGACTCCTTGATCATCATAGAAGCCTCCTTGGCGGCCTCGGCCCTTAGCTCGCTGAGCGTCGTCTCCTCAGGCAGCCTGCTGTAGAAGATGCCGAGCTTGTTGGTTATGGGCGTCATGCTGGGCCTGGACTCGGCTATCCTCCTCGCGTAGCCCCTCATCGCCTCCCTGAGCTCGTCTGCGGTGTCAGCGCCGGCATTCAACGCGAAGGCTATCATGGCGCCCAATGCGGCGTTGCTCAGCCACTCGGCGCCGTGCAGCCTGTCCTCCGCTATGCTCAGCAGGAGCCTCTCGGGGTCATATAGCTGGCTCACAGGTCAAGAATGACTGGGGAGTTTAAGAAAAATGCGGATTAAGCCTGCCCCTTGGCCGGCCAATGTGGGGGAAGCGGACGCCGTGAAGACTCTTCGGCATCCGTCTATCATAAGAGATCGTGATAGCTCCGTAACCTCAGCCTTTTGAGCGTTATACACCTTCGATACAAAATGAAGACTCTATAGCTCCTCGAAGAGCTGCTTCATGTTCTCCCTGTAATCCTCGAAGGCTCTTCTCCCTGTCTCGGTGAGGCTCAGCCTGGTGTTGGGCTTCTTGTCTATGAACTCCTTGTCCACTCTTATGTAGCCGGCTTCCTCGAGCCGGGTCATGTGGCTGCTGAGGTTCCCGAAGGTGAGCCCCGTCTGCTTCATGAGGAAGAGGAAGTCGGCGCTCTCCACGACGTACAGGTGGGCCATCATCAACAGCCTGGCTGGCTCGTGTATCGTCTTGTCGAAGGCTTTGGCTTCTGGGAAGCCGGGGGTCTCTGGGTCGCTCGTTATGTCTCCCTCGCTTCGTGCTGATTCGATTCATTCGTCTCCTGTATTACGGGGTTTGTAGAAAGGAATCTGCGGAACTTGATGAACCCGACTAGCAGGAAGCTCATGCCCATCGTCATAGTGTAAAGGGTAACCCCGCCCTTGGGGGAGGTGAACTCGTAGATGGAGAAAACGAGGCCGAGAGCTATCGCGTATGCGGCCCACGTGAGTACGGCTGTGTTTCCCGTCTTGTCTCTGAGGTATAGCATGGCTCCAAGGAACATGAGCCCTATGAATGTGGGCGTCCACCTGTACAAAGCGTCTGAGCTGGGCAGCGCCCCCTCGGCTAGGTAGAGGGCGGCGTACATCAGGAGCCCCACGGCGAAGAAGTAGAAGAAGATGCCTCCCACAGTCTTCGCGGGTTCCTCTCTCTTGAGCTCGACGTACCCCGTCCTTGGGTGGATGTACTTTTCCCTGATGCGCTGCATGCCCTTGTTCAGGTACATCACGAATAACAGGTAGAGCACCGTGAACCCTGAGTTAACGAACATGAGCGACGCGCACAGGAGCAGCACTCCGGTGATCATCTCCGTGACGCCGTCTCTCATGCTGTCACGGAATATCTTCTGCTGGATCTTCCTGACGTCGATCTTCTCGCCCATCCAAATCAACTGTGCAATGTAAATTACTTTGCATTATTTAAGTACTTTGTAGTACAAAGTAGTATTTGTAGTCCATTAAAACCTATTTAGAGGCCACCACCAACGTGATGAGCTCGTCGTTCCGCAAGGGCAAGCCGCCGGACTCCTCACGGTACCTCCTCAGCGCCTCGACGCCCCTCCCGAGCCCCTCCTCCGAGATGGGCCTGAACATGCTCCACAGCCTCTTCTCGGCTATCTCCACGAACTCCTCCACAGGCTGGTACCGTTCGAGGCTGTAGGCGTGGAACACCGTCTCCCTGAACCCGGCTTCGCCGAAGTAGCGCCTGAACTCGTCGTTGCTCGGGTATACCCTCAGCTGGTTCGCCTTGATCTCCGGGAAGTACTTGAAGACCACCTTCTCGTGGAGCTGCTCGTGGCTGATGGTGCGGATAACCACGCGACCGCCCATCTTAAGCACCCGGCCGCACTCGTCGGCGGTGCCCTGCTTGTCCTCGATGTGGTGCCAGACCTGGCTGCTGAAGACGCAGTCGAGCACCCCGGGGCGCAGGGGCATCCACTCGCCCACGGCGTTGAACCAGTGCACATTATGCGATTTGTATCGTGCCTGCCCCACCATCCCAGGCACGGGGTCGAGGCCGCAAGTCGTCGCCCCCGTCTCCTCCATGAGGCCCACCGTGTACAGGCCGGTGCCGCAGCCGAGGTCCATTATGATCGAGTGTTCAGTTAGCCCGGCGAGCCGCCTCGTCTCGGCGGCCCAGAACTCCACGTTCTCGCTGCTCCGCCCCTTATCGTACTCTTTCGCTATCTTGTTGAACTCCTTGCTCGATCTCTCGGTGTACCCTCGGCTCATGGCAAATACCTCATTTTATCCGGTTAAAAACTTGGAGGATACAACGCAGTGATGCAGCCATCCGTCCAGTGAAGCCCATGCAACAAAGATTAATATCTGTCAGCCCATATTTGGAGAGTCGCGGGCCGCCATAGCTCAGCTCGGTAGAGCGTCTGCCTGTTAAGCAGTTGGTCTTCGGTTCAAATCCGAATGGCGGCGCCAAATTCTAGAGTATCTCCATGGCGTCAACCTGCACCTGGCTGAACTCGCCGACGGCGATGTTCACGGTGCCCCTCACCTGCATCCTCATCCGGGGTATGGACACAGAGGCCGGGCCGAACTCGAACTCGAAGAACGTCTCCACCTTCACCAGATACTCTATGGCCCCAAGGCTCTGCGTGGACACCTTGTACCAGACCAACCCACCCGTCATCCTGACGATCTCTTGTTTCAGCAGGCTCTTCGCGGGGACCTCACCTAAATCGGTGACCCAGTCGTTGAACTCGGGGTCGCTGAGAAGCTCCTCGAAAAGCTCGTCCGTCATGGCGGTGACGGCATCTGGGTCCGGGTTCGCTAGGTGTCTCTTAAACATCTCCAGGGCCGCCTCCTTGTCCAGCCTCTCGTCGAGTTCCTGCAGCCTTTCGTTCAACGAGCCAATGGTGGACGATACCTCGCCCAGCTCCTCGAAGGTGTCCTCCCATTCTCCGTGGAGATCGTCGTACCTCTGATTCAGTTCCTCGACGCCGTCAAGCAACTCGTCTATGCTTTCCTCCAGTTTGTTCCTCGTGCTGGTGATGTTATCATAAATCTCGATCACGTCCTGCTCAGCCTGCCCGATGCGGGTGTTGAGGCTGTTGATGGCTTGGCTCAGCGTGACCATGGACTGGAGGCTATCATGTATCGGACCCAGGCTCCCGTTCATGTCCTCTACCCGGACAATAACTTCGTCTATGCTGGCCTCCAGGTCCGTTATCCTGTCCTCGATGTTCCTGTTGCTCTGCTCAACCATCTCGGGGTAGAAAACGGCGTAGCCTGACCCCAGCCCCAGGCTTGCCCCCAGGATGAGGCCGATGACGACGAGGGCGAGGGGCTTCGATACGAGGCCGTCTGTCTCCATGGGGTTACTGGTGTCTATAGGTTAGATAAAGTTTTGACCGCTAGCTGGTGAAGTGTTCCCAGCCGCCGTGCCTGATGGGCTTCTCCACCCCGTTTACAACCAGTGAGATGTCCCGAGCCTCCGTGACCTCGCCGATGACGTGGAGACTGCAGCCGACACCGCCCAACGCTCTCCTTATTTCACCCTCATCCTCCGGCCTAAAGGTGAAGACGAGCTCGTACTCCTCCCCGCCGTAGAGAGCCAAATCGGCTGCGTCGAGGCCGTTCAGCCTAGCGAACCTCGCCGCAACCGGGTCCACGGGCACCTCCGTGACCCTGTAACCCAAGCCCGTGCTTTTGGCCAGGTCGTAGAGGCTCACCGCTAGGCCGTCGCTTGAGTCCATGCAACCAGTCACGGCCCCCGTCGCTGCCAACGCCACCCCCTCTCTGACCCTGGCCCGAGGCATGTAGACGCTGTCAAGTATGGGTTTCGCGGAGCCAACGGGCATCTCAAGCCCCTCCAGGAGATGCTTGAAGCCAGCTGAGGTGGCTCCGAAGACCCCAGTGGTGGCGAGGAGGTCGCCGGGACGTGCCCCGTTGTCCCTCATCATCACGCTGGACTCCAGGGCTATGCCCAGCGCGGCCCCCGCGATAACCACGTCACACGCCTCGTTGGTGTCGCCGCCCACCACGTATGCCCCGTACTCACGGGCGCCGGCCTCAAACCCCCTCGCCATCTCCTCGACGTCGGCGACGGGGTAGCTAATGGGGAGCCCTATGCTGGGCATGAACGCGATGGGCTGAACACCCTTCGCGGCGAGATCGCTTACCCCCATGACCACGGACTTGCGCGCAGCCTGATAGGGCGTCATCCCCCGCGGGATATCGGTCTCCCAGACCAGCATGTCCGTGTTTATCACCATCGCCCGGCCGTCGCCGAGGCTGAGGGCGCTCGCGTCGTCCCAGAAAGGTATGGGCATCCCCGGCATCCGAGTCAGGTGAAGCATCATCCGCTCAATGAGCCTCCTCTCCCCTACGTCCGAGACCTTGGCCATGTACGATCAGATGTTTGTAGCCTTTCAGGTTTTTAGTTTTTCAGTATTTAGGTAAACATAATATACTATGACTAGCGGTCGTATAGTGATCGGAGTCGAAACAGAATGAACATGCCTCTTGAAGACATAAGGGTGCTCGACCTCTCCCACGTGTGGTTCGGCCCATGGGCGACCATGATGTTGGCGGACATGGGCGCCGAGGTGATAAGGATCGAGCCCCCCTGGGGGGCGATAGACAGGCTCGCCGAGGGGGCCCTTTTCGGCGGCGCCAGCTACACCTTCCACCACCTGAACATCAACAAGAAGGACCTGACCCTCAACCTCAAGGACCCCGAGGGGCTGGAGATATTCAAGGAGCTGGTGAAGAAGAGCGACGTGGTCGTCCAGAACTTCAGCCCGGGCACCATGGAGAGCCTGGGCCTGGGCTACGAGGTGCTCAAGGAGCTTAACCCGGGGATAATCTACGCGGCGCTCAGCGGCTTCGGCCAGACAGGCCCTTACAGGGAGTGGAGGAGCTACGCCATGATCGCGGAGGCCATGAGCGGTCACACCATGCTCACCGGCGAGAACGCGGACCCGGAGGGGCCTCCCGTCGAGATGGCCCAGGCCTACGGGGACCTGGGCCCCGGCACCATGGCGACTATGGCGATACTCGCGGCGCTGAGGTTCAGGGACAAGACGGGGAAGGGACAGATGATCGACGTCGCCCAGCTTGATTGCATGGTCGCCTACAACACCGCAATAACTGGCTACCTGCTCTCCGGGATGAAGCCCCGTGAGCTCAGGGAGAAGTTTCCCAGGGGCAGGGGAGCGGGGGGCATATTCAAGACCAAGGACGGCGGCTACGTAAGGATCGCGGCGTTCGGGCCCAGGGCGCTGGACAGGATAGTCCAGCACATGGGCGTGGAACTCGACGACATCAGCCAGGAGATGATGAAGGAGAAGGTGGCGGAGATGACCCGCGACGAGGCCGTGGAGACGTTCACCAGCATCGGGCTCCCCTGCGCACCCATCTACCACGTGGACGAGACCATCAAGGACCCCCACGTCATAGCACGGGACATGTTCGTTGAGCTGGAGCACCCGCTGGCTGGAAAGATCAAGCTCATCAACTTCCCGCTGAAGTTCAGCGAGACCCAGCCCGTGCTGCGGACCCCGGCGCCCGTGCTGGGGCAGAACAACGAGGAACTGCTGAAGGAGCTCATGGGGTTCGACGACGAAAAGATAAGGGACCTCATGAAGAAGGGCGTCATATCCTACAGCGCCTAGCCCCGGACCATATCTCTTAAATTCTATCTCTTTCATACCTTCAAGGGCGCCTCGGTAGCTCAGTGGCCAGAGCGGCAGCCTCGTAAGCTGTAGGCCGCGGGTTCAAATCCCGCTCGAGGCTCCATTTATATTATGATAATAGGTAAATAGGGAAAAAGTTATTCGGAGAGTCTAATTATTTTTAATCCACCAAGGCCTTGCCTAGTGAAAACAACTTTACCCTCCGCTTCTAATTCATTTACGTATGTGTTTATAGCTACTCGACTGATTGGGATGGAATATCTACGCATAAATTCATTTTGTAATTCTTTTACGGTATAATCTACCCCTTCTTCTAAGCAATTATAAAGAGCACGTTTCCTATCTTGCTTAGTTGCATAGGTTGTCGCTAGAAAAATCTCTGAAAACTGTTCTTTTATTAATTTAACCATCTTCTCAGTCTCGGAGCTAACACTTACAGGGATCTCACTAGCCTTTTTTTTCATTTAGTATCAATTAAGTTGTAACGCGTTTCAACTTAATAAAAGTTGTGTGTGTGTGATATTTATAAACAAGTAAATATTGGTAAGATTCTATCCATAATCTCTTCTTCAAGTACAGAAGTCAATTCATTAGGCTTAATTAATATTATTCCGTTAAGAATTTGAATAGGTGAATATTGGTCTAAAGAAATATCACCGTTTTCATTGAGAATCTGTGCAATTTCTTTACTATTTTGCCAATCATCAACATTAAAATAACGAATATTTTCTTTTAATATTGGATAAATTCGTTCAAATTTCTCATTGATGATATCCTGAAAATTACGAATATTATCTAGTCTTTGATTAAATAATATTCTATAATCCTCACTTTCTGAGAAATCAATGTTTCTGAAAAATCCAAACAAATCAGGCAGTGGAAATTCATTTGACAAGTCAAGGTCGTCAAGTATTTTATCATGTATATAAAAACGAAATTCGCATGGTGGATGCGTATGGAATGTTCTTAAATACTCAGCTTCACGTCTAGGGTGAAAAACCCAAAAAGTTGGCATCATAGCATGAGAAAACAACAAAGTAGGACCGACAGTTAACGTACCAATCATGTCAGCAATTATTTCAATCTCCCAATTTTCAACAATTTGTTCAATGATAGGTTGACCCTGTTCATCAAATGGTGTTTGATGAAATACGGGATCTGGCTCAAAATAATACTTTAAAATAGAATGCCCTAACTCATGCCCTAATAAACCTAAATGCCAGAATCTATAATAATCTGTTAATCTACAACAAATAAAATTCATTGGATAAGAGTTTCTATATCGTTCTCCACCAAATATACCTAAATAAGGATGGGGGTGTATTCCAATGTTAGAACGATCAACTATTTCATCACAAATTTTATCGATAAAATTGTAAACGTATCTGAAACGAATCTTTGAAGGACCAAATCTTAAAGATAAATCAGTTAAATTTGGCTCTAATTCTTTAATATTAAAATGTGCATACGATACAAGTTGTAAACTTTCGAATAAGGGAGGCTCTAAGTCTGTTATGTCATCAAGATTATTCTCAACTATACGGCGAAATATTCTTAGCGATTCATGATGACATGGATTTGTAGTGCGAGTTCTATAAATATCAATATCATTTATAATGTTTTGATAGCACAACATTTGTTCATTTTTTAATTTAGTAAAATAACTCAAGTTAGTCTTTAAAAACATGATTTATTACCTTAAAAAAATTTTTACAGTAAATTAAATTACATAATTAAAAACTCGTTCTTGTGATTTAGTGACTATTATGTTAATCTCGTAAGTTGTAGGCCGCGGGTTCAAATCCCGCTCGAGGCTCCACCTAAAACACACGGTTCAACGGTGTCTTATCGAAGTCTTTGTCGTTGGACACGATCTTGTTTAGACCCTCGTCCATGGCCACGGCCAGGTGGAGCGCATCCTCGTAGTCAACGCCGTATATCTGCATCAGATCCAAGGCTCTTGAGAAGTGACTCGATGTCAGGGGCACCATCTGGAGCCCCGGCAGGCCCGTGATGGCCGTGTGAACCTTTTCCACGAACCCGGCGTCGCTCAAGGTCGTGCCTGTGAGGCCGGCCATCACCACGAGGACCTGGTAGAGCGAGAGGGTCGAGGTGGTGTACCTCGCCCCGACGCTGTTCTGCACCGCTTTTATCCACCGGTGAGCCTGTGCGCCATATGCGGGGTGGCCCCCGAGCCAGTAGACGAACACGTTTACGTCTAGGTACGCTTCCGGGTCCACTCCTTCCTCAGCGCCTCCGTGATATACGCGTCGAGATCGTCCGGCCACGAGTCCACCTCGAAGGCGCCGTAGTACTTCTCGGCGACGGGCTCCAAGGGCTTGATGACGATCCTGTTCTCGTCTGCCTCCACCTTGACGTAGCCGCCTTCAGTGATCTCCGCCTTGGTTCTCAGCTTCTTGGGTATGAGCACGCGGCCTTTGGCGTCCACCTTCACTATCTCGGCCATTCCCACTTTTATATATGGTTCCCACTTATAATATTATTCCCACCCGATTTGGCGGCCAAGAGCACGAGAGCATATGGAAGAGCCGGGCCCTATCAGCGAGTCGATGGTTGTGGGTTCATATCTCGCCTAGGGCATCGCGCTGCTCCTTTCTCCCGACGAACAGGCCGTATCCCAGATACTCTTCAAGGTTGTCGGGGGTGATGCCTTCCTTCCGCACTTCCTTCACGAACCTCCTGTAGGCTGGACTCCTCAGATACAGAGAAGCGGCTCTGAAGAGGCTTCGCAGCATCCCCAGGTAGCCGTACCTGCGGACAAGCCCCCTCGCCTCTCTACGTGGCCTGACCTCACGGACTTTCACGACTATATCTGTCAGTCCGGCTTCCTCCAGTAGACCAGCCCACTCATCAGAGGTTAGAGGCTTCACGCACGCACCAAGATCCTGGGACGCCCACGCGATTATCTCGGGTGGAGGCGGCGTCTTCAGCCAAGTCGCCTCGTTGAGCCCGACGTGGCCGCCGGTCTTCGTCACCCGCGTGTACTCCCCGACGGCCTTCTGCTTGTCCTCCGGGAAGACGGTCACGGACTCCGTGACGACGGCGTCGAAGGTTCCGTCCATGAAGGGAAGGTTCTGAGCGTCAGCGACCCTGAACTCCGTCTTTTCCGTTACTCCCTCCCTCTCCGCCGTCTCCCGGGATCTCTCGATCATCCCCTCGTTGATGTCAACGCCGACCACCCTGCAGCCATGCTTCTTGGCGAGGTAGCATGGCGTCTGCCCGACGCCGCAGCCGACGTCCAGGACATAGCTGTCCTCCCCTATTCCGCATAGATCGACGAGTTCCTCCGTCGCCTCTAGGCCGCCGAAGTGCTTCGTCAGGCCCGCCTCGGCGGCGAAATCGAAGAAGTGCTGCTCGGTCTGATCGCTTTCCTGGGTCATGATGTTCACGGTATTCGAGTTTGACTCGAATTCGAGTATGTTGGAGGCGGATATAAATATGTCGATTTCGACTCGAACTCGAAATATCTAAATCGTGGAACCACAAAGAGCTATACAATGAGGGAGTCCAGGGCCAAGAAAAACATACTACGCGTCGCAGAAGAGATGTTCAGCAGGGTGGGCTACGCCAACCTCAACGTCAACGAGATAGCCCACGAGGCAGGGGTAAGCATCGGGACCCTCTACTACCATTTCCCGAACGGCAAGACTTCCATACTCATGGAGATACGTGAACAAATTGCCGAAAAATACGTGAAGAGGTTCGAGGAAAGACTCCCCCAGAAGCGTCTAAGGGGGACGGCGTCTCTCAATCAGGGACTTGAACTGCTCTTGGAGACCCTGATCGAGATCCATCGCGAGGAAAGGCTGGTCCTCGCCGCGATGGATAGCGAGGTGCTGTCGAACCTGGTCGCATACGATCGTGTCGCCGATTCCATCGAGGTGGAGGAGATGATGAGATCCGATGCGGAGCCCGTTACCAGGGTTCTTAGAACCCTCTTGGAGAGGCACCCAGAGGAGGGTCTAAGCCTCGAAGGCAAGGAGTCGAGAGTCAACAAGGTAATCGACGCCCTTATGCACCGGTTCGTCTACGTTGAGGCGACGTTCGGCTCCGAACGGGAGTTCATAGACATGATGATCAAGATAGTGCGAACTCTCTTAGAACGTCAGTGATGATTGTGGTCGCAGCGAAGCCCGGACATGTGATGTTTCTGTCGGCGTAACGATCGATAACCATATCAGTGCCCCTCTTCAACGTCATCTTGGTGTATACAGTGGCCAAGTACATCCTCTTATCAACGTTGACACCCGACGGACAGAAGACCCTGAAGAGCAAGCCTGAGCGAATCAAGGAGGTCAACAAGGAGATCGAGGCCTTCGGCGTCAAGGTTCTGGAGCAGTACGCCGTCCTCGGCCCCTACGACTTCGTGAACATAGTGGAGGCCCCCGACAACGACTCGGTGTTCAAGATGAGCGTCGAGCTGGGGAGCAGGGGCACCATCAAGATACTGAGCATGCCCGCCGTTACCATCGACCACCTCATAGATAAGCTGAAGTAACCCCTCCTATTTTTATGATCCAGCACTCGATAAAGTTTTATATTTACATAAAAATTTGAATATGTATGCCACTCGAAGATTTTCTTATGCCAGGAGAAAGTGTAAGGTACTCAAGCCCGGAACCAGTGGAATATCAAGGAGGAAAATACTACTTCATGATAACCGATCGACGTGTCATATGGCACAGGCAAAAAGGCTTGATCTTCAAAAAAGATAATATCATTTCCGAAAACATCAGCGACATCGTAGACATGGTTTTCAACGAGAAGGGAATCGTATCGAAGAAAGGGATAGTAAACATCACGACAACAAGGAAAAAATTAGAGTTCAGTGGGAAAAAGGAATCGATATTAGAAATATACAAAGAATTACAACAATTCATTTAAAGATGGTTAAAAAGAAAAAACAGTTAAAATATATTATCTTCTTGAGAAGTACTCCCGCTGGTAGCTGTCCTCGTTCAGTATCCCGAGGCGCTCCATTGTCTGGTGCATGGCGCGCTGGTTCGCCTCGCCCAGCTCCTGCAGCGGTTTACGGGGTTTCCCCACGTTCGCCCCCACCTGGTTCAGCGCCCATTTGAGGGGGACCGGGTTGGACTCGCTGTACATCATCCTCATGAGGGGCAGGTACCTGTACAGGTACTCCCGCATGGTCTCGGCGTCCCCGTAGCCCTCCCAGGGCTTGCTGATCTCGGCCATCTCCCTGGGGCACAGGCTCCCCGTGACGTTGCTTGTCCCCTTGCCGCCTGAGCTCATGACGACTGGTATCAGCGCGTAGAAGGGGCAGTCGCAGCAGAGGACGTTGAACCCGCCCCGTGTGAGCTCGACGGTCCTCATCACGCCATACGGGTTGGGGCCGGCCTCCTTGACGGCTACGATGTTCTGGTGCTGCGCTAGCCGGGCGATGGTCTCGGGCTCGACGTTGACGCCGCAGCGCTCCGGGTTGTTGTAGATTACGAAGGGCATGTCTACTGTGTCAGCGACGTCCTTGAAGTATTGATATAGGGCGGTCTGTGTCGGCTTGATGTATGGAGGCTGAACTACGAGTCCGGCGGCGGCCCCGGCTTCCTTCGCGTATCTCGCGTTATCGATGGTCTGTCTGGTGGTGACGGCCGCTACGCCAACCATTACAGGGGTCTTGTCGTTCGCCTCGTCCAGCACAGTATCAATGATCTTCCTCCGCTCATCGCCTGTGAGCATTATGGCTTCCCCGGTGGACCCCAGCAACAATACCCCCGCGCTGCCGTTCTCTGCCTGGAACCCGACGAGCTGCCGCAGCACCCCATAATCCACCTCGTCCCCGGTCGTCATGGGCGTGACGAGGGCCGGCCAGCTCCCCTCAACGTTGAAGCGTTTCATAGAGGTGGATCAGGCTAGGATCGGATAAGGGTAACCACCTGAATTGAACCTTTATATCCCTACGTTGATCCGGTACCACCATGAAAGTCATAGGCTTGGTGGGCAGCCCCCGCCGCGACGGCAACACGGCTAGGCTCGTCGAGGAGGCCCTCGCCGGCGCGAGGGATGCGGGCAACGAGACCCACGTATTCTACCTCAGCGACATGGAGATCAGGCCCCTGGAATACGGTGAGGACGGCTACGTGTACCCTGAAGACGACTTCCAGTCGCTGATGCCCCACCTGGAGACCATGGGCGGCCTGGTCATGGGCACCCCCATCTACTACGACTACGTCAGCAGCCGCACCAAGCTGTTCATCGACCGCCTCTACTACTACAGCATGAGCCACGGCGCAGAGTACAGGAGGCTCTTCCCGGAGGGCGTGAAGTGCGTCACCGCCATCACCTGCGGCCTGGACCACCCCAACGCGTACGACGAGGTGCTGGAGTGGATGAACGGCAGGATGACCAACTACTGGAGGATGCAGATAATAGGCTCCCTCAAGGGCTACGGCAGCCACCAGAGGCCCGTGCGGGACAACGAGGGCCTCCTCGCGGAAGCCAGGGAGACGGGTAAGAGGTTCTAGCCCAGCCTGACGCATAATCCATGTTATAGTCGTGGGTGGGTCAGTTCACTGTCACGAGGCCGTCAAGCATCGGCGGCGTTATGTATCTCTCGACGTTGAACACAGCGCCTTTGACGTACTTGACTTGGGTCTGATGCCAGAACGTGGGCGCCTGGCCCTCACCTACGCGCAGCACGTAGTGATGCCTTACGGTGAACCGTGCGCCGGCGTCGCCCCTGTTCTCGTACCTCGCCATGAAAAGTTCCCGGCTGAAGTCGCTCATGTCCAGCCCCTGGACGACCGGTTTCCCTCTGAGCCACGGGAACGCCTCATCCCACCTGAACGTCATGATCCTCCAGAGGAAGCTGAACAACCCGACGGGCTGCTCCCCCGAGGGCGGCGCATTGTAGTCCGAGAGGTAGACGTCGGCGCCGTCCGCGGAGCCGTTCATCGTGTACTCCAGCCAGCTCCAGCCCCAGCCCGAGACCCCCATGTATTTTCCCGGAGAGACTGTCTGCGTAACGGTGACGTCGTACCAGTCGTAAGTCTCTGAGCCGTCGTCCATCACCCGCACCAGCTCCACGTTGGACTCGACGACGCCGTAGGGACCCTGCCTCTCCACATCCCTGAGCAGCCCCACCCGCTCGTAACCATCAGACGAGCCCCCCTCTGTTTCTTCACCGTAGCTCACCCAATCGATGGCATGCTCCAGAGCGTCTTCCGTGGACGCCCTGCCCCTCACCCTGAGCACAAGGTCACCGGACCTGTTCCCGGGGGAGGTGATGACACCGAGAGCGACGAGCCTCGACCCTCCGATTGACGAGTTTTCCACGCATATCCGGGGCGTGTAGACGTCCATGAGTCGCTCAGGCTGGCTCCCGTAGAAGATAACCGGGGTCCCCCCGTCGATCCATTTCCTTACCTCCCCGGATGCCTCGGGGCCATATAGGGTGCTGTTGACTAAAACCGCCTCGACGCCCCCGATCTCTACGACGTTTACCACGGTTTCTTGGGGTTGACCTCTGGCAGCAGTGGGTGGGTATAGCATGGACGCGAGTAACAGTACCAGGTATATTCTCCCAGTGAACGCTTTCATCGAGTTCTTTGTTGACACTATAGCCCTTCACCTTTTCTGATTACAGCGTTAGACAAAAATTTATTTGGCGTCTCCGGGTTTACATGGTGCGTGCCTTGGTAGCTCAGTGGCAGAGCGGCAGCCTTGTAAGCTGTTGGTCGCGGGTTCAATTCCCGCCCGAGGCTCCAACCTTTCTAAGCCCGGCAAGGGAGTCTCTACGTGGCGCCTGTGAGGTAGATCGACGCCGCGGCGACGAGCGCCCACGCTCTGGCTCGAACTTTTGCATCAAAGGTCCTGTACGCTGGGGATCACCTCGTCCCTCATCACCTCGATGGGCGTGATCTCGTGGTCGTTGGGCATGTTGAAGACCACGTAGTTGAAGCCCATCTCCGAGAGCTCCCTGCACATACCCACCACCTCCACCGGCGTTAACGCCCCCGGCGAGACATCCATGGGGCAGAGCACCGACTTGTCTATTATGTCGTAGTCCCGTCCCTCTCTCTCGCAGTGCCTTCTAAGCACATCCAGCTTGTGGTCGAGGCGCGTAAAGCGGTCGCCATAGTTGTTGTAGGCTCTCTGTGTGTATCCCTTGAGCTTCGGGTGTGCGCCCAGGTGGAGGTTGCAGGCGTCGCCATACTTCGCCACATAGCGGAGGGTCTTCCTCTCGCCGCCGCCGCCTATCATTATGTAGGGGTGGGGGCTGCTTATGGGTTGGGGGCTGCAGATGGGCGCCTCCAAGCGGTAGTATTTCCCCTCATACGATGATCTGTCGTCGCTCCACATGTGGTGGGCGATCTGCAGCGTCTCCTCGAGGCGTCCCATGCGCTCCTTCATCGAGTAGGGGAAGGGGACGCCCATCCCCCTGCTCTCCAGCTCATACCAGCCGGCCCCTATCCCGAGCATGCCTCTTCCACCTGACAGCACGTCGAGCGTCGTCACCGTCTTGACGAGGACGCCTGGGTTCCTGTAGAAGGCCCCCGTCACCATGGTGCCTAGCCTGACGCTCCGGGTCACGGCGGCCATGTAGGCTAGCGCCGTGTAGGCCTCCAGCATGGGCTCCTCGGGGGCCCCGTAGCCCTGCCCAACCTGGTAGAAGTGGTCCATCACCCAGAGGCTGTCGAAGCCAGCGTCGTCCGCCGCTGCCGCTATTTCGGCGAGCCTGGAGCCGATGCTGCCGGGGCTTCCCGGCCAGTGGAACCTTGGAACCTGTAACCCGATCTTCACTTCTAACCATCCCTCGCTACTTCGTTAATGTAGAACTCGTAGTTCTCCTGTATCAGCTCCCTGATGGGCAGCCCGTAGGGGCACTTCTCCTCGCACTCCCCGCACTGTATGCACTTCTCAGCGGTGACCGCGCGGTCTCCGAACGCCTGGATAACCCTCTCTCTGGGCCAGAGCCTGAACAGGTTCCTCATGTAGGTCAGCAGCCATATCTCCACGCCTTGGGGGCAGGGCATGCAGTACATGCACTGGCGGCAGAACCGGTCGCCCAACTCGTCGCGGATGGCGTCCATCCTAGCCCAGTCGCCTTCACCGAGTTCGATGCCCTCATCCACGAGGCCGACTATCTCCTCGATCTCCTCCACCCGCTCCACCCCAGGGTCAGGTACCACGGTCTCGTGGTGAAGCACATAGCCGATAGCCAACCTGGCGTCCGTGATGTTGCCGCCCGCGAACGGCTTCATCCCAATGAAGCCGACGCTGCGCTTCCTTGCGTGAGAGATTAGCTCTTCCGAGGCCTCCCTAGCGATGAAGTTGAACGGGAACTGAACCGTCTCGAAGAAACCGGACTCCACCCCCATGTACGCCACCTCTAGGTTGTGGGTGCTGAACCCGAGGTGCAGTATCTTACCCTCATCCAGCGCCTCGCGTGCCGCCTCGATCGAGCCCCCAGGCGCCACGACTTGCTTGAATGCCGTCGGGTCTCTGATGTTGTGCATCTGCCATATGTCGATGTGATCGGTTCCCAGCCTCTTCAGGCTGGAGTCTATGTTCCCCGCCAGGGTCTCTTTGTCTCGCCAGCGCCCTTTGGTGGCGAGTAGCACCTCGTCTCTTCTCCCTGACACGGCCTTACCTATGATGAGCTCGCTGTCCCCGTAGCCGATGCTGGTGTCGATGAGGTTGACGCCGAGGTCCAGCGCCCTGTTGATGACCTTTACGGCCTCGTCCAGCGGGGGACGCTGGATGGGTATGCCTCCCATGGCGACGCGGGAGACCATGAGCCCGGTCTTACCTAGCCTAACCTTGTTCAAACTGTTTCCTCCAAGGGTTGAACAGAATATGTCTTTGTATCAGGGGCAGCCATATAAATATAAACGTTTGGATTTTCAATCATTCATTTGAATATATTATTATATGTTTGATATTGGGGTCATCGTTTATATTCCCGAGACACATGTTAAACCTGTGAAGCCCTCCATAAACGACCTCCTGGGGCCATCCATAATGATGCTGGTTCTAGACATGCTCATAGACAACCCCAACCAGTGGATGAACCTCAGGGAGATAGCCAGGAGAATAGACAAGAACCCCGGCTCCGTCAGCCCCGTCATGCCCGAGCTGCTCGAAAGGGGTCTGGTCACGGGCTGCAAGGTAGGTAAAGTCACCGTGGTCTACCAGCTTAACACAGGCAACCCCAAGGTAAAGGCGCTCATCGAGTTCAAGAACAGCCTCGACGAGAGCGGTTAGGACTTCTTTTTAGACGACTTCTTACTAGTCTTCTTCTTTCGCTTCTTGGAGGAAGCCTTCTTCTTCGCCTTGGTTTCGTCTACGCCGTTCTTGTGCATCAACCTGTGGTGCTGCTTCATGCCCGCCTCCGTGTTAAACGTCTTGCCGCAGACAGGGCACGGGATGGCGGTGGCCTCGAACTCGATGTTCTTGCCCAGGAAATCCTTCCTCATCTGCTTTATGAGGCGCTCTCCCTCCCTCAGGTTAAGCTTCTTGCCCGTCTTCACCTTAATCCCCAGCGTGAGGTTGAAGCTGCGGAACTCATCCTCGTCCCGCTCCAGCCCCACCTGGCTGACTACGCCCTTGAGTTTCGAGTCTCCCTGCGCCATCTTTTCACCAATAAGGGTTTTTCACACAGACATAGGACACATCATTATAAAATCATATCTTTTTTATTGAATTATCCAAGATTTCAAGTCGTTTCGCACCCAATTGGAATTGTCCTGAATAACGAAATCAGCGGACAATCAACAACCTTCATTGCATCAAACAGAGAAACCAACAAGGCGGTGATGCCATTAATGCAAGAAAAAACGGCTTTTCTAACCACGAGGCAGGGCTTCTCCACTTAAATAACTAGACCCCATTCAGGTAGAAACCATGCTCAAGGGTTCGGACGAAGCCTAACATCTAGATGTTAAGTACCGGTAAAAAATAAGATAAATGATGAGCTCGGTCTACTTCTTGTAGTAGCCGTACTTGACGGCGGCCCTGCCCACGGCGTTGTAGTTCTCCCGGGGCATGTCCTGGTAGACTGTGCAGCCGGGGCCCAGCATGAAGCCGCCTCCCTCACCCGCGTCCTCTATGGCCTTCCGGACCTCGGACTCAACCTGCTTAGGCGTCCCCGTCCTTAGAGTCGTCACCCGATTCAAGCCGCCGCAGACGGCGAAACTGTCCCCGTACACCTTCTTGGCCTTGTCCAGCCACGTGTACTCGTGGGCGTCCCAGTTGATGCAGTCCACGGGGTACTTCTTGAACCAGCCGCCCTCCATGAGGTTCTTGTCCTGGGGGTTGCCCTGGGGCGTGCTGCAGATGTGCATGAACCTGATGGGGCAGTCCACGGCCTCAAGAACCCGTTTATCATAGCCAAAAGCGTACTCCTCAAGCTGATCCTTGGAGAGCTCCCGCCAAACTCTGCCGCCTCCGCCGATCCCGTAGAATATGCCGGTGGCCCCGGCGTTGACACACGCCTTGGCGAACTCGATGGTGGTCTCAGTGATGGTCTCCATGCCCTCCCTCAGAGTGTCGGGGCTGCTCCTCATGTCCTCCATCACCCGCTCGGGGGTGCCGACGCCGTTCATGGCCTGTATTATGGGGCTCGGGACGGTGTAGATGAAGGGCATCCTGCGCAGGTCCCGCGCCAGCACCTCGTTGCACCGCACGTACTCCCGGAGCTCCTTCATGGGGTCGAGGACCCAGAGCTTCTCCCAGTCGCCGGGTTCCTTGACCGTGGTGCTGAGTGTGTGCGCCTCCTCCTCGTTGTCCCTGAAGTCGAAGCTGCTGCCCCACTTCATGACCATGAACCTGTAGTAGGGTGTCACCTTGAGCATGTCCATCTTGTAGTCGAGCTCACGGAGCAGCGCCATGTGTGCCTTGGCCGACTCCTCGCCGCTGCGGGTGGCAAGCTCCCAGCTGTAGTAGTCGAGCCAGTTCACGGCTGGGAAGTGGCCCCAGATGCTCCAGGGCACCCTGTCGGGCACCTCCCTGCGCATCACCGCCATGACCCTCTCGAATCTCTCAGACTCCATGATTATCAAACATTAGAGGCCGGCCGAGGATAAAAGTCAGTCCATCAACCCGCGGCGCTCGACTAGAATATGGCACTCTTTATATAACGTGCCACAAACCACATAAATGACACTGGTGAATATCCGTGGCACAGATGTACCGCTTGAGGATCGGAAAACAGGGCCGCATCGTACTGCCCAAAGAGATCAGGGAGGAGTACGACGTAAAGGCAGGAGACGAAGTGACTATGATAGTCAAAGGAGACGAGATCACCCTCAGAATCAGGGAGACCCCAGAGGACCCCCTAGAGGACCTGAATAGGCTCGCGGAGCGCATCTCCATCGGGCTGTCAGCCCAAGAGCTGAAGCGTCTCTCAGACGAGGAGCGCCTGAAAGAATTCATCAGAGGCAGGGCCCAGAGTGACTGAGAAACCCGTCTACTTCATAGACTCCACGACCTTCATCAGCGCCGTCGATAAGGACGCGGAGAGCCACAGGCACTGCCGAGAACTATTGGATATGGTGGCTAAACGGCAGCTAGAGGCGGCAACCAGCCTCGAGACGCTGGAGGAGACACTTTTCATCCTGTCGAGGCTTATCCCGCGCGTAGACGCTTTGAGAGTTGTCCGCAACCTAATGCTGCTGCCAGGGTTGTCGAGGTACACCATGGAGTACTCGACCCTGATGCAGGCCATGGAAATAATGGAGATAAAACCCCTCAGACCGAAAGACGCCATAAACGTGGCAACCATGCTCGAGAACGGCATCGGGCTCATCGTCAGCGAGGACAGGGACTACGACGGGACGGGTCTGGTGCAGAGGGTCCACCCGAGGGCCGTGATGGGCCTTGAGTAACTTCTATATGTGATGCCTCCGTTCACATCTCATCTGTTTTAGGTGCTGGGTGTGAAGTACCGTAGATTCGGAGGACTAGACTGGAAGGTCTCGGCGCTGGGGTTCGGAGCCATGAGGCTCCCAGTGATAGGGGGCGATACCAGCAAGATCGATGAGCCCAGGGCCGTAGAGATGATCAGGTACGCCATAGACCACGGCGTCAACTACGTGGACACGGCTTACCCCTACCATCAGGGCGAGTCCGAGAGGCTAGTCGGTAAGGCCCTCAAGGACGGGTACCACGAGAAGGTCAGGCTCGCCACGAAGATGCCTACTTGGCTCATAGAAGAGCGCGGCGACTTCGACAGGTACCTCGACGAGCAGCTCATAAAGCTCCAGACCGACAGGATAGACTTCTACCTGCTCCACGGGTTGAGGCGCGAGAGATGGCCCACAGTGAGGGACCTCGACGTGTTCGGCTGGGCCGACGAGAAGATACAGGAAGGCAAGATAGGGCACCTGGGCTTCAGCTTCCACGACGACGTGGGGCTCTTCAAGGAGATCGTGGACAGCCACGACTGGACCTTCTGCCAGATACAGTTCAACTACATGGACACCGAGTACCAGGCGGGCCTCGAGGGGCTACGGTACGCCGCCGAGAAGGGGCTCGCCGTCGTAGTCATGGAGCCCATCAAGGGCGGGAAGCTCGCCGTGACGCCGCCCAGGGACGTCCAGGCGGTGTGGGCGAAGGCCGAGACCAAGAGGACTCCCGCGGAGTGGGCCCTCCAGTGGGTTTGGAACCACCCCGAGGTGAGCGTCGTCCTCAGCGGCATGAGCGAGATGAGGCACGTCGAGGAGAACGTGGAGTACGCGGGACGAAGCGGCGCAGGTTCACTCACGGCCGACGAGCTGAAGATAGTAGAGAAGGCTAAGGAAGCCTATAACAAGCTGGGGTTCGTCGGGTGCACCGCGTGCAGGTACTGTATGCCTTGCCCCCAGGGCGTCGATATCCCGGGGATACTGGGCATGTACAACGAGTACTACATGAGCGGCCAGAGCGACGAGGTCGAGGAGAGGTACTGGGAGAAGATAGGCCCCGAGGCCCATGCCGACCAGTGCGTCTCCTGCGGCGTCTGTGAGGAACAGTGCCCGCAGGAGCTTCCCATCAGGAAGTTCATGGGTGAAGCTCGGCGCATCTTCACCAAGCCGCAATAACCCCTTTTTCACTCACGGAAGAAGCTGTATCAGAGAAGGTTGGGTTCTCCACATTACTGATTTTTATTGGGAGGCGCACGGGGGCGGTTTTTCTCCTTCCCCTTCTAAAAGATATAACCGTCCCCGGGCAGTGACCCATGCGCTGGCGCTTAAATGGGGTTTGCGGATGCGCCCTATCTAGGCATAGACTATAGGCGTGATACCGGTCCCTGATCCGTTTGAACCAGCGGCGTCACGTCCATTAGCTTTGGGAAAAATATGGGGGTTAAGCGATCTTCGTGGGCCGTCTGCCGTGGACGCTCGGGTCGTACCGTATGGGCTCGCCAACGCTCCACAGGAAGATGTGGGCGGTGCCGGTGCCCACCCGTCTGAACCTGCTCTTGAGCCTCTTCACCACGTAGTCGTAGTTGCTGCCCTTGTCCATTCCGTCCAGCCACTTCTGGAAGTTGCCGTGCTCCGCCGCGATGCGCTTGAACTCCTCGGCGTTGAGTATGGTTGCCTCTATCTTCTGCCTGTTCCTTATGATGCCCTTGTCTCCGCGCAGCCTGGCCACGTCGTCGGGCCCGTAGGCGGCCACCTTGTCGATGTCGAACCCGTCGAACGCCTCCCTGAAGTTGGGCCACTTGTCGGCGATCATCTGCCAGTTGAGCCCGGCCTGGAAGATACACCTGGTCATGTTCATGAAGTACTCCCGATCCGTGGCGGGCCTCCTGTCCTCGTAGACCCAGCCCGGCATTTTCTCGTTTTCCGGCATGGTATCGTCTCCGTTTCATCTCTTAATGAAGATTTCCCGTGTCTGGGTTCAAGTGTTTAGAATCCTGTGTTTGCCGTCTACGGTGTCCACTGTTTTTAAGGTCCAGTAAATATGTTTAACCACTAGCTTTGACCCATCCACGCAATCGTGATCCGCCGTGAAGGTGCTTCTCGTCGAGCCTCCCAAGGACTTCTGGTTCATCATGGGGCAGTACATACCGCCGCCCTTCGGCCTACTCTGCCTCGCCGCATACGTCGAGGAGCGTCTCCCCTGGGTGGAGGTGGAGGTCGTGGACAGCCAGAGCGAGGGGCTGGACTGGGACGGCCTTGAGGCGAGGATGGGAGAGGCTGAGCCTGACGTCGTCGCCCCCTCGGGGATGGCCACGGCCAACGCGTTCTACGCCGTAAGGGCCGCCGAGGCGGCTAAGAAGCTGAACCCGGAGACCGTCACGGTGCTCGGTGGCCAGCACTTCACGGCCCTAGCCGACGAGACCCTCAGGACGTACCCGTTCATAGACTACGTCGTGCGGGGGGAGGGGGAGGAGACTTTCACGGAGCTGCTACGCGCCGTCAACGACGGGCGGACAGCCGCCGTCCCGGGGGTCTCCCTTAGAAAAGGTGAGGAGATCCATCACCAGCCGGATAGGCCCCTCATCTCCGACCTCGACACCCTCCCCTACCCCGCCTACCACAAGGTTGAGGAGCACATGGCGGGCTACTACTTCTCCCTCATGGCCGACCAGGGGAAGCCCTTCGCCATAGTCGAGGGCTCCAGGGGCTGCCGCCACGACTGCAGCTACTGCAGCCAGTGGAGGTTCTGGCGCAGTTGTCACCGCCGCAAGTCCCCCGGGAGGGTGGTGGACGAGTTCGAGCACCTCTACAGCGAGTACGGCAGCCGCTTCTTCTGGTTCAGCGACGACAACCTCGGCTTGGGCGAGGAGACCCGGGAGATATGCAGGGGCCTCGTGGATCGGGGCCTGGGGGACGAGATCGAGTGGTTCTGCCAGGTAAGGGCAGACGATGTGGTGGAGAACCCCGAGACGGTGGCGTCCATGCGGGACGCGGGGGCCGTCTGGGCGCTCGTGGGCTTCGACAGCCCGAGCCGGGAGACCCTCAGCTCCTTCAGGCGCAGAGGCATAGACGAGACACGCGCAACGGAGGCCGTGAAGCTGTTACGGGACAACGACATGTTCATCCAGGGGACATTCATCATCGGCGAGAGGAGGGACAGCCACGAGTCCATCGAGGCATTGCGACGGTACGCGGACAGGCTCGACCCCGACATAGCCTCGTTCTTCGTGTTGACGCCGTTCCCCGGCACTGAGGTATACGATGAGGCGAGGCAGGGCGGCTGGATAATGGACGACAACTGGGCCCACTACGACATGGTCCACGCCGTCATGCCCACCATGCACCTGACGCGTGAGGAGGTTCAAGAGGAGCTCTACCGGTGCTACGAGGACTTCTTCGGCAGCTGGGACCGCAGGTTCCGGGGGATAGGCAGCAGAAACTCCTTCACCCGACGCACCTACGCCTACCTATCAAAGCAGGCGCTGTTGATGCAGCTGAAGAGCCTACTCTGAGGCGACGACTATGGATTACGACGGACAGACCCGGACGGTATCCGTGAAGGGTGGACAGCTGGCGCTGTATCTGTTGATATTCGTCGCCATGCCCGTCATCACATACGTCGCCGGTAGACAGGTGGACGCCGTCCTCAGTCTACAGAGCTACCCCCCTTTTCCTTGGAATCTCTATATGGGTGTATCCGTTTTCATCTTCGGCCTCGGCGTCGGTTTGAGGTCTACGCGTCTCCTCTATCGTCATGGAGGGGGCCTGCCATGGGGCGAGGCCGTCGAGGACGCCAAGACCAGCAGGCTGGTCACGTCCGGGGTATACGCCTATACCAGGAACCCTATGGTGCTGGGCTACTCTACGCTCCCGTTGGCGATGGGGGTGCTGCTCCAGTCGCCGGGGATGGCCCTGTCCATCACCCCCCTGGTCCTGCTGCTGAACGTGGCGATAGTCAAGCTGAGGGAGGAGCCGGACTTGGAGGAGAGGTTCGGCGACGAGTACCGAAGGTACAAAGAGAGAACGCCCTTCCTCGTCCCGGACCCGGGAGAGCTTTACCGCGGATTCGTCAGGCACGGCCTGGCTGGGCGGAGGACTCAGATACTGTATGTTTCCATTGGGTTGGTTCTACTCGTATTCCTCGGGCTACTCGCGTTCAGCCCGAGCACGCCCATGATAACCTTTGCAGACCAGAATCTCGTGACAGGCAGCCTTTTCATCCTCGTTTGCACGGCGGGGCTCGTGGCGGCAGCGGCTCCATGGAGGCTGAATGGTTTGGGGCACGACGCTAATCTTAAACCTAGGCTCGTTGGCCACCACCCGGACTGCCCGGAGTTCAGGGGGCACGTTTTAAGGGTGAACGGTAGGGCGCTGTGCGCCGGGTGTACGGGGCTCGCCCTGGGAGCCGCCTCGGCCATCGTGGGCGGATTCCTTTGCTTCTTCGGCGGGTTCAGCGTCGGCGACCCCGTGACCGTCTTCTACGCCGGCGCGCTGCTCGTCGCCCTGGGGCTCGTCCAGCATTTCATCGACATGGGCAGCCCGCTGTTTCACCTGGTGCTGAACGTCTCGTTGGTCTTCGGCGCGTTCATGTTGACTGCTTCCCTGATGGAGATGGGCGTCAGCTTCCTCGTTGAGGCTTATCTGATGGCTTCGGTTCTGTTCTGGGTGGCGGCTCGCATCAGGGTGTCCCAAGAGGAGCATGTAAGGGCGTGCAGCCGGTGCGCTGAGCCCTGTCCAGACGGGTACAGATGACGTTCCGTGAGTAACGTTTCTATAAGACGACGACGATCAGCGTCCTAGGTGAAGGTTTTGGTATATTGCACCAAGTGCGGAACCGAGAACGATGAAGACGCGGAGGTCTGCAAGAACTGCGGGGCCAGCCTCCGCCCCCCGGCGTACAGGACCAGAAGGCGGGACTGGGACTACGACGACGAATGCTTCGGCGGCAGGAACAGGATGACGTGGCCGCTGCTCATAGGCGCGTTTCTGATCCTAATGGGTCTCTCGACGCTGCTGGAGGACACGTTCGGGTGGATTGGGTGGGACACGCTCTGGCCGCTGTTCATCATAGCCATCGGCGTCATTATCATAAGCAACGCCTATAATAGACGCTGACCCGCTTTTCTCACCCGTTTTCTTGTTGCCTCAGCCTCTCGTAGATGACTATGGCCGTGGCGACGCTCACGTTAAGCGAAGGTATCTTGCCCATCATGGGTATCTTGACTAGGGTGTCGCACTTGTCGAGGAGGGTGGGGTTTATGCCCCTGTCCTCGCCGCCCAAGACGAAGGCTACGGCTCCAGTCAGGTCGATCCCCCAGTAGGGTGTATCCGCGGAGGCGTCTAATCCGATTACCTTGAAGCCGTCGTCTTTCAGGGTCTTGATGGCTGTGTAGAGGCTCTGTCTCCATACCGGGACGTGGAGGCTGCCCCCCATGGATACTCTGTGGACGGTGGTCCCGAGGTCGGCGCTTCCCCGTTTGGGTACGACCACCCCGTCCACCCCGGCGGCGTCCGAGGTCCTGAGTATGGCTCCCAGGTTGTGGGGATCCTGCACCCGGTCCAACAGTAGTATGCAGGCTTCCCTCCCGGTCTCCTTGAGCACCCTCTCCAGGCTCCATGCGGGACTGGGCTCGGCCACGGCCATGATCCCCTGGTGGCGCCCTGTCTCGCTCACATTGTCCAGCTTCTGCCTCGTGACGAACTCTACGGGCACCTTCATTCGGGCGGCGGAGCCGAGGATTTCCTGTATCTTGGGGTCGCTCTGCTTGTCCTTCTCCACTCGGATGAGGGTTACGGTCCCCGCCTTCAGCGCCTCCTGCACCGTGTTTCTTCCCTCTAGCTGGATCATGTATTCTCAACTACGGTTGCTTGCCTTAAAAACTGGGCTCTTACCAGGTTTCTGCTTTGATGCGGCACCACTGCCCAAGCAGGAGCCCCAGGGACGCGCCGATGACGACGCCTAGCCCTAGGTTGCCGAAGGCGTTGCCCACGACGCCTCACAGGGTGGCGCCTACTATGAGGCCGGTCACCCTTTTGAACCTGTCAACCAGAGGCACGGTGTTTTGTTCTCCGAACGGTTTTATAAGTAACCGGCTCTTGGGCGTTGCTTCTTGGTCCATCAATGAAGCCGGCCCCTGTCTCGGTGGAGGGTATATCATTATTAACGCGTCGAGCCGAGGTTCCTCCATGTTGCTTCACATAGCCCACGGCGAGGAGTGGGCGAGGGCCCAGGTGGACGGGATATACAGGACGGCGTCGCTGAGGGATCAGGGCTTCATACACTGCTCGTACCCGCATCAGGTGATCAGGGTGGCTAACATGGTCTACAGGGGGCGGCGGGGCCTGGTTCTCCTCCACATCGACCCGGAAAGTCTGGATTCGCGGGTTGTAGAGGAGGACGGGGGCGGCGGCGAGCTGTATCCCCACGTCTACGGGCCCATCAACTTGGGCGCCGTCGTGAAGGTGGAGCGCCTCGAGCCCGGCGTGGACGGTTTCTTCGATCTCCCGACCTGAATGATTCTTAAGCAGGCGCGTGTATCCGTTTCTGGTGTCGGATTGTCTGAAGGTAGCATGAAGAAGATGGGCGAGCTACTGCGGCAAGGCGCCCGCATGCTCAGCGACACGTGCCCGGACTGCGGGACACCCCTTTTCCAGCTGAGCAACGGCGACGTCATCTGCCCCATGTGTAACAGGCCGGTGAGGTACGTCAAAGGCGACGCCGATGTTCAGTCCGAGGCCCACAGGGAGAGGCTCGCAGAGTCCCTGCGTAAGAAGATCGACGAGGTCCAGAAGAGGTTGGACGAGGAGGACGACCCCGCGGCGATGGTCGAGCTCACGGACACCCTGATGAAGCTCATGGAGGCCCTCGACAGGGCTAAGAAGATGGGAGCCTAGAGCAGCGTAATCACGGTTATCCCGGCTACGATGACGAGGCAGCCGGCTATGGTCCTGGGGGTTATCCTCTCGACGCCCCTGAGGAAGATGGCGCTGAGGACCAGCCCGAACAAGGGGTTGGCCCCGATTATGGCGGAGACCACCGACACCGAGCCGCTCTGGGTGGCCAGGTACATGCTTACCCAGGCGACGCTGTTGGAGACGCCGGCCGCAGCGAAGTAGGGCAGGGAGCCCCTCGTGAGCCTGAGGTCTCCCACTCTGTTCATCAGCCTCAGCACGACGGGGAAGGTGAAGAGGCTCGCCAGCGCCCCGACGACAGCGCCCAGCACGGGTTCCGGCAGCATGGTGAGGGCCGTCTTCCTCAAGATGCTAGAGAGGGCGTAGAGGCTCGCGGCGGCCAACGGGATGACGAGGTCGCCTTTCCTGACGCTGTTCTCTCCGCCCCAGCCGCTTATCAACGCGATCCCGGCGACCACCAACGCCGTGCCCGCCACGGTGCTCGCCTCCACGGCCTCGCCTATGAGGAGGGACGCGAACACTATGGTGAACAACGGGTTGGTGCCGCTCAGAGACGTGCTTATGGGCACCCCCAGCCTGTCGATGCTCATGTAGTTCAGGGTCCTGCCAAACGTAGCGGCCAACAGCCCCGCGACCACGAAGTAGCCCACCGCCGCCCAGCTGAGGCTCGGCGGCGACAGCAGGAGCAGGAAGCCTAGGACGACCACCTGGACCCCGCTGATGACGAGGGTGGCGGTGACGGCCGTGGACTCGCTCAGCCCTTTACGGACGAGCACCGCCGAGAGCCCGAAGCTGAAGGCAGTCACCAACGCGTAGGCTTCAACCTGCAAACCAGATCCAACAACCAAACATCGTGAAGGATATAAAGATCGAGGTATGACGGCTACTCCTCGATGAACCAGGTCAGGGACTCCGCCTTCGCGTCCCTCTCCTCCGGCTCAACATTCAGCTCCTTCAAGAGACCCGACGCTCTCTCAAAAAGATCTTCTCAACCTGGTCGATGGAAAGAGTACTGCCGAGAGCCTGAAGCTAAACACTGTTATCAAGGTAAGACATTTAGATTGCAAATTAAGTATAAAGTTGTATATTGATTACATCTATAATAATCCACTTCTTACGAGAATAATGTTAAAGGTTGTTTTTTAGAGTCTTTATTATCGTTTTTAGAAATATTTTTTTCTTTTAAATAATTACTTACGTATTTAAAAATGGAATTTTCTATCTTTTTCTTAGATAAGGTTCCATCTATCCGCAATATTGTAGTATTCTTTATTTTATTAATTTCTATTCTTTTATTCTTTTTCTTTTTTTTATTGAAATTTAATAAATCCACTGTTTTTTTATCAAAATTAAAAACCTCATAATAAACTGATCTAATTTTTTGTTGCTGTATAAGTGTTTCAAAATATGTATGATCTTGAACTCTTTTTTGACCTTTAAATAATCTTTCTTGACCTAATTCCGGAGGTATATCTAAAAATATCACAATATCAGGATCTATTGCATATTTATTTATATCATATATCCAATTTAGCGGCATTTCTTTATTCATACCTTTAGTTTGATAAGCATATGAACTATATACATATCTATCGGAAATAACAATTGATCCATTGTTAAGAGCAGGAAGAACTATTCTTTTTAAATGAGAAATTCTATCAGCTGCAAATAAAAGTGCTAATGACTCTTCTGGTATGTCTTTGGATTCCTCTTCTTCAAGTAATACTTTACGTATTAATTTACCAATAGGTAAAGATCCAGTTGGTTCTTTGGTTTGAAGAACGTTATATTCGTCCTTTAATTTCTCGGAGAGGATTTCACACTGAGCAGTTTTACCTGATCCATCAATTCCTTCGAAGACTATAAAACAGCCTCTTGACATCATTAGCTCTCCGAGCTTGTCTATATTGACCGTCATAGAATATAAAATTGGATATTAAACATATTTTGTAATATTAGAGTTTGAAGTGATAGCGGTCGTAGTTGGTGAGGAACTCGGCCCCGCCGTTCCTTATCAGCACCATGTCCTCGACACGTAGATAGTACTCCCCCTTTTGCCAGAGCTTGGGCTCTACACAGAACACCATGCCGTCCACCAGCTCTTGGCTGTTCTCCGGCCTGAGCCACGGGTCCTCGTGGACCTCGACACCTATCTGGTGGCCCACCGTGCCTTCGGGCAGCCTCGCGCGAAGCTGTTCGCCGTAGCCCTCCCTGTCGCAGATGATCTCTATGCTGGGGAATATCTCGTTGACCCTGTGCACCTCGTCGCCTATGTCGTCCACGGTCTCAACCACGGCCGCCTGGAGCGCCGCGTATGCCTCCTCGACGTGCTCCTCGGGCTCGCCGTAGTAGAAGCTGCGGCCCCAGTCGCTGCAGTAGCCGTCGAGCACGAAGCCGACGTCGAAGGCTATGCTTGTGCCCGGCTCAAGGCCCTGCCCCTTCTCGTAGTTGAAGACCTCGTCGGTGGGCTCGCTGCTCGACTTGCAGAACCCGGCTGTGGCGGGGAAGCTTACGTCGCTGGCGCCGATCATCCTGCCCATGGTCTCTATCTTCAGGCCGGCGCCCCTCATGGTCTCCCCGGCGTCCACCTGGCCGATTATCCGGCTCATAACGTCCTCGGTGAGCTTCGCCGCCTTCCTGAGCCTGTCAATCTCCCCTGGCTCCTTGATCATGCGCACATCGTCGAGGAGCCCCTCGGCGCTCCTGAAGGAGGCGCCCTTGCAGAGGGAGGCCACGGTCAACGTGAGGCTCCCCCACGTGTACTCGCCGACGCCCACCTTCTTCGGCTCATCCACGAGCTCCTCAATTATATCCTTCACCGCAGGCGCGGGGTTCTCGAACATGCCGAGAACCCTCACCTCGTCTACCCAGCCCCGTCTCGCGTCCTTCGCAGATCCCATCCCAGCTAGGATTATCGGCTCCCCGTCCGCCGGAACGAAGACCGTGTCCGCCGGGTTCGTCAGGTCTCTCCATCTCCGCCACTCGACGGGGGCCCCTGTGAGGTACTCATAGTCGGGGCCGACGCCTAGGACGGCGAGGTCTAGCCCGTTCTCCTCCATCTTCGCCTGGATTCCGTTGAGCCTGCGGTCGTAGTTGCCCATATCGATACTCACTCTATACTTATGTTAAAGCATTTATGACATTATACTCTGTATTCGGCTCACGTTGATGGGTATGGCATCAGGATACCATACTCCCGCTCTGGATCAGGGCTGTGTTTTCACGTCTCCAGCAGCCGGGTCATGGCCTCCTCGTACCGGTCCCTCAGCCTATCCACCGTGGGCTCCGCCTTCCTGAACCACCTGGTCTTCTCGACTGATGTCTCGCAGTAGCCGTGGCCGTCCCCCAGCTCCACGTAGTTCTCGATGCGGACCTTGAGGAGGGTCTTGACCGCCTGGCCGGACTTGGCTATCTCCTCCTCGTAGCCGTAGTCGGGCTTCCCTACGACGGTGACCATGTCGGCGACTTTGATGCCGTTCTTCGTCAATTCCTCGGTTACCCGGCGTAAGCTGCCGCCGGTGCTGGAGATGGGCTCCACGAGAAGCACGTTGCTGCCCCGGGGTATGTTGTTGGCGTAGAGGCGGGTCTCGCTGTAGCCGGTCGTCTTCACTATCTCTATCTGGCCGGGGGGCGTGTAGCCGGAGACGTCGTCAACGTACTCACGTTTGCCGATGACGGCCATGGGCTTCCTGGTCTTGAGGCAGAGGCTGGTGCAGATGGGTATGGCCATGGCCTCAAGGGCTCCTATGACGTCCACCTCGTTCATGTCGGTGACCGCCATGACCGCGAGGGCGCACTCGTCCAGCGTCCCTGCGTGGTGGAGGAACAGGCGCTCACTCACCTCCTCGACGATGTAATAGTAGTGGGGCACACCATCCACGACGTGGTACGGCATGCCCTCGATGAGGCTGAACCCCTCAAGCCGGGGGAACCTACGGTCCTTGAACTCGATGGCCTTCTTCCTGTAAACCTCGACACGCTCAAGCTCCCGCTGAATCTTCTCAAGCAAAGCAGACACCCATGGATTGTAGGGTTGTGTGCCGTTAAGTCGTTAACGGTGGGGCTAAAGGGTCTCGACTAGTCCGTCGTCGCCGTTGACCCTGACCCTCATCCCGGTCCTTATGGTCTCCAGGGGGTCACCGTCGAGCTTGTCCACGAGCGGTATGTCGCTTATGACGCAGCCGGTGGCGATGATGGCCTCGGTCTCCACGTTGACTATGGCAGCCGGCGCGGTTCCCAGCTTCTTCATCCTGTAGATGACGTAGCTGCCCACGGTGCTGCCTTTCCCCGTGGGGAACACGAAGACCCTGCCGCTGATGTTCTCCCCGCAGCAGCAGTGCCCGGGCTCCGTGACGCAGCCAGTCTCGGGGTCCACGCCGCCGTAGAAGCTCACAGGCTCCACGCTCACCAACGCCTCGCCCTCCGCTGAGCCGCCCATTACCCTGCGCCCCCTGAGTATCATCCCGCGGCTCCCTCCACCAGCTTGTCCAAGGTAGTGATCTCTGTCTCGAAGCCGTGGGCCACGCTGTAGTGGCCGCCCTTGAAGCTGTTGGTGGCCACGCCCTCCCAGCCCATCTCGCGGAGTGGCGCCACCACCATGCAGGTGTCCCTGTAGACCCTGCCGCCGGCCTCCTCTATGGTCTTCACGTGGCCGGCTCTCGCCGCCTCCCGGTAGACGCCTCGGCTGGTGAACACCCAGAGCCTGCCCCCGAGGTCCCTGCCTCTGGCGAGCTCGGCGGTCTCCGCTATCTCCCTCAGGCTGCAGTGGGGGCAGCCGACGCAGTACGTGGGGTTCGAGGGGTCGCAGACGAGGCGCTCACGGGCCTCCTCCAGGTCGCCGCGCTCCACAGTCACCTCCTCGACTCCGTCGAGGTGCCCCGCCGCCCACCCGGCCTCCGGCGTGACACCCTCCCCGTGCCACAGGGCGACGCCGCCGCTGGTGGCGCACGCGGCGCCGAGGGTCTTCATGGACTCCACGTCGGGGCTTCCCAGCCCCCTGAAGTACGGCACGGCGTTGCCCAGGATCTTCCCCGTCACGTACCCCAGGGCGCTGTAGTCCAGCCTCGTCTTCAGCTCCGTATCTATCTGGACGATCTTCCCGGGCCGCCGGTTCTCGTACAGCCTGTAACCATATAGAGGTGTCAGTCCGGTGACGGCGGACGCCAGCGTCGTGGGGCCGGACTCCCTGTTGGTGCGGGCGCCGAGGACGCTGTTGCAGTAACAGACGGCGTTGCTCTCTGCCCACGCCACCTGGGCGCCCCTCCGAGGCACGTGGCCTATCAGGTACGGCGTGCATGTGCACGTGGGCTCGACCCCCATCCTCTTGAACGCCTCAATGACACGAACCTGTCCCTCGGCGAACTCTGGGGGCACTCCCATCTCCACCCACTTCTCCATGTCCATGCCCGCCGGGTTCAGCGTTGCCCTGACGCGGCACCGTGAGCCCAGCTCCGCCTGCTCCTCGAGCCACTCGGTGCCGGCGTCGCCCAGGTTCTTGTAGCTGACGCCGCTTATGTGGGCCGACTCCACGGGCGCCAGCTTCTCGGCGCCGAAGACCTCGCCCAGCGCCACGAGCAGCTCCATGCCCTTCCTGACGGCGTCCCCGTCTTCCCCCTCCAGCATGCGTTCCTGGCCGCGCGTGAGATGCATCGAATCACTTGAAAAGGAAACCGGGAGAATATAAACACCCTCGACGATGATTCAACTGGATGTGAAGCGCATGTCATCGACGAGCACCATAGGCCGCAACGTCACCCTCGGGAGGGGCGTCAAGATATGGCAACTAACCTACATAGGCGACGACACCAGCATCGGCGACGATACCACCATAGGCTCCCTCTGTCACGTGGACTCCGGCGTCACCATAGGCCGCGGCTGCCGCGTCCAGGGCATGGTCTATCTGCCGCCGGGCACCGTCATCGGAGACGACGTGTTCATCGGGCCAGGAGTCGTGTTCACCAATGACCCCTACCCGCCTTCCAAGAGGCTCAAAGGGGTCACCGTGGAGGACGGCGCCATAGTATGCGCGGGGGCTACGCTCCTCTCCGGCGTCACCGTGGGTAAGCACGCCGTCGTGGGTATGGGCTCCGTCGTCACCAGGGACGTGCCGCCCGGCGAGGTACACCACGGCAGCCCGGCGGCCCGCCGATACGGCTACAGTGAGTACCTCGAACGCAGGAGGGCGTGGGAGGTCACCGAAGAAAGTGGCTGACCACCTTGCCCAGGGCCTCGGCCACAGCCTCAACCTCGTCCTCACCTAGGAACGGGTGCATGGGCAGGCTGAGGACGCACCGGCTGAGCTCCTCGGCGTTGGGGCAAGCCGATCCACCCCCCAGCAGGGGATGCCGCGTAAGCGGCGAGGGATAGTAGACGCCGCACTCGACGTTCTCGGCCCTCAACGCCTCGACGAACCTGTCCCTCCCGCACCTAAGCCTCTCCAGGTCCAGCTTGACCGTGTAGTAGTTATAGCAGCTCTCGACGTGGGGCATGATCCTCTGGGGTGCTGCACACCCGAGCCCGCCGACGACCCTGTCGTATTCACGGGCTATCATTCTGCGACGGGAAATAAGAGAGTCTATCTTGTCCAGCTGGCAGAGGCCCAGCGCCGCCCTCACGTCGTCGAACCTGTAGTTCACTCCCAACTGCTTCCTCACCTTTCTCTCGGGCGACTTGAAGCCCCTGATCCACCTGGCGTTCTCTGGGTCGTTTGCCGTGACCATTCCTCCCTCGCCCGTGGTGATCACCTTGCTCGGGTAGAAGCTGTAGCAGCACAGGTCATGGACCTCGCCAAGCCCCCTTCCCATGTACCGGCTCCCTATGGCCTGGCAGCAGTCCCCAATCACACACAGCCCATGGTCCTCCGCCGCCTCGTTAAGCGCACCCATCTCGGCCACGCTGCCGAAGAGGTGGACGGGCAAGACCGCCCTGGTTCTGCCGCCTATCTTCTCCACCAGGCTGTCCACGTCGAGGAGAAACGTGGACGGGTCCACGTCGGCGAACACGGGCCTCGCCCCGCACCGGACGGCTGCGCCAGCCGAGGCAGTGTAGGTGAAGGCCGGCAGCACCACCTCGTCGCCCGGCTCCAACGCACAGGAGTACGCCGCGGCGAGGGCGGCCGTCCCGTTGCACACGGCCACGCCGTGCAGCGCCCCCACCCTCCGGGAGAACCTTTCCTCGAACTCCCTCGTGGCGTCGCCCTCCCTGAGCATACCCGAGGAAAGGACGTCAACCACCCGTCCGATGCACTCCTCGCCGAAGTGCGGCTTGGCCAGCCTCACAAAGGTAGGCGAGGCGGGCGGTCCGCCGAGCAGAGCCAGCTCACCGCGGCGCATGGCCTACGCCTCTGTACGTGAAGCCTTCTCCGCGGCACTCTTCGGGGTCGAAGACGTCTCTGCCGTCAACTATTATGGGTTTGTTCATCTTGCCTCTTAGCCAGCCCAGGTCGATCCCCAGGTACATGCTGTGGCGTGTCGTCACCACTAGGCAGTCTCTGCCCTCAACCGCTTCATCGAGGTCGTAGATCAGGGATACCCCTTCCCAGCGCTCGATGTACGGGTCGTGGACAGCCACGTCCCCTGCCTCATGCCTCAGCAGCTCGTAGAGGTTGAGCGTCGGGCTGTTGCGGGCGTCCTCGGTGTCCCCCCTGAAGCCTAAGCCTAGGAGGATGATCCTAGCCTCGCTGAGCCCCACTCCTCGCTCGCCCAGAGCATCGAGGACAAGCCTCTTCATTTGCCCAGGCATGGCGTCGTTCACGGTCCGGGCCGCCGGGATGAGCCTCGGCGGAAAGCCTTCGTCCTCGTGGCCGTGGAGAAGCAGCCAGGGATCCTTGGGTAGGCAGTGGCCGCCTACCCCGGCGCCGGGGAAGTGTACGTGCCTGTAGGGGTCGAGCCGGGGCTCGCCTTCGACGTAGGGGAGGCCGTTCACCAGCTCCCTCACCCGATAGAAGTCCACCCCCATGCCGCCGCATATCACGGCGGCCTCGTTGGCGAAGGCTATGTTCACGTCCCTGTAAGCGTTCTCGACGAGCTTAGCCGCCTCGGCCGTAGCCATGTCCGTAGGGTGGACGCCGGCCAAGCATATGTTCCGGTAGAACTCGACGCCCCTCGACGCGCATCCAGGCGTGTAGCCTCCGACGACCCGGGGCAGGTGTCTGATGTTTTGCACGAGCCTGCCGGGGGTCACCCGTTCGTAGCTGTAGACGAGGCTGAAGCCGTCCCCGGCTCTCATGCTGCTCTGATCCTCCAGCGCGGGCTTCACGACCTTCTCCGTGGTTCCCGGCGGCACCGTGGACTCAAGGGAGACCAAGACGCCACGCCTGAGACGGGAGCCCACCTCACCGGATAACCGTCTAAGGTTCTCGAACCTGGGTTTCCTCTCCTCGTCTATGGGAACCTGAACGGTGATGACGACGCACTCCGCGTCTCCGCAGGCGTCTAGGCTGTCGGTCACGCTGAGACAGCCGCGGGACACGGCGTTGGATAGCAATTCACCGAGCTCGGGCTCCAGCCTGTAGGGTGACAGGCCCCTGTTGAGGAGATCGATCTTCCAGCCCGACCTCTCCGACCTCCTCTGAACACCAACGACATCGAATCCAGGTACGTTGGCGAGGACGGCCGCCAGCGGCACCCCCACGTAGCCCATTCCCACGACCGCAACCTTCATCGCTATCCCTCACCCAATCTCGGAGAGCCGAACAACGCGGCCACACGCGGAGCTTCGGAGCGCCGCCTCGCATACCCTCAGAGCGTTGATACCGTCCAAGCCCGTCACCGCTGGCTCCCTGTCGTCGAGGACAGCGTCCACGAAGTCCCTGAGCTCAAGCATCAGCGGCTCCCTGTACCCGTTGTCGATCATAGTGAACTCGTCGAGCCTCTCCACGCTTACCTGCTGGGACAGGTACTCGACCCTGATGACGCCCTCAGACCCCGTCACAGTGAGGCGCCTCACCTTCCTGGGCGTGAGCCAGTTGGCCTCTACGAACCCGGACGCCACGTCGTCATACATCAAGCTGAGATGCGCGTAGTCCTCGAAGCTGTGGCTCAGGCTCCCGCAGCGCGAGAAAACCGAGACCGGCTGGGCCCCCAGCACCCTGGTCACGACGTCAACGTCGTGCATCGCCAGGTCCTTGACCACGCCGACGTCGCCCAGCCTGTCTGGGCGTCTGCTGAGCCTGGAAGCGTGGACGGTGAGCAGCCGACCAACGCAGCCTTCCTTCACCAGCCTCAGCGTCTCCGAGACCGCCGGGTTGAAACGCTCCACAAGCCCCACCGCCAAGACGAGGCTCTCCCTCTCCGAGAGCCTGACCAGCTCCTCGGCGTCGGGTAGCGTCGTAGCCATGGGCTTCTCCACGAGCACGTGCTTCCCTGCCCGTAGCGCCTCGCGTGCCAGCCGGGCGTGGGTCACCGTCGGAGTGCAGATGGAGACGGCGTCTACTTCCTCGTCATTGAAGACGTCTCTTGGTTCAGCGCAGCACTGGACGTCGAACCTCTCACCGGCGAGCCTCCGTCTACCGGGATCCGCTTCCGCGATCTTCACAAGCCTCGCTTCGTCGAGCTCGGCGTAGACTCTGGCGTGGTTTACTCCCCAGACGCCGCAGCCCACGACGGCCACGCCGACCTTATTCATGCCCCCTGTCTGCGTACCTTAAACCAGTACTAAATGTTTACTGTTAGAACACAATAAAGTTAAGAGTATTTGTCGAGGATCTTCTGGAGTTTCTCGCTCACGGGTATCTCGGCTCTCCTGAACCCCGCGGGGTCCTTGAACATGGGGCGCGTCGCGTCGATCCCCACCTTGCAGCCGAGCTCCTTCTCCTGGTCGGAGGCCGGGTCCAGGCTCGACACCCTTACGTTGGGCACCACGAGCAGGTCCTCGTCCCCCTCGAACCGGGTCGCTATGGCCCACTCCACCTGCTGCATGTCGAAGGGATCGATGTCGCTGTCCACCACCACGGCGTGCTTGAGGCTGGGGTGGGCCGCGAATATCGCCATCAACACGTTCTTGGGGTCGCCCTCCCTGAACTTCTCGAAGCTCACCACGCAGTGGAGCCACCCCATGCCGCCCACCGTCAGGTTCACGCCCCGGACGTTGGGGACGACGCCGCGGACGTACTCCCATATCCTGGGCTCCTGGGGCATACCCATCATGAGCCTGTGCTCGGAGCCCGCGGGGAGCAGCCCCTGGTAGATGTAGTCCTCGCGGTGCATCGCCCCCACCACCTCTATGATTGGCTGCTGCCTCTGGACGTCGAAGGTACCCGATAGGTCCACGAAGGGTCCCTCCGTCACCTTCTCGTCCAGCCTCAGCTTTCCCTCTAGCACCAGTTCGGCGTGGGCCGGAGCCAAGGCGTCCACGTGCTCGCACCTCGTGAGCTTCAGCCCGCCTCCGTGGAAGTTGTTCACCACGTCGAACTCGCTCGCGCCGAAAGGCGCCGTCAGGCTGCCAGCTATCATCGTTGCGGGGTGGAGCCCGATGCTGATGCTCACGTCCAGGCTGCTTAGTCCCTCGTCCCTGGCCAGCTGGGTGAACCTATAGAGGTGACGGGGCACGATGCGTATGGCTAGCCTCCTCTCGTCTAGCACCAGGAGCCTGTGGAAGCTCACGTTCTCGTGGCCGCCGGGGACGCTGGTGTAGACGATGCCGGCGGTGATGTAGGGCCCCGGGTCTCCCCTGAAGTGTGTCAGGACGGGCACATCCTTGAGGCTTACCTCCTCCACGACCTCCTTGACCGGGCCGTCACCGACCCTGCACTTCACCGGGTTCTTGGTCGCGTCGATCATCCTCTCGTAGAGGTTCTCGGTGGTGAGGCCCAGCCCCTTCAGTATCCGGTGCCTCGCCCCGCATACGCCTCCCACGACCCTGGTGTCTGTTTCCTTCGTTTTCTCGAAGAACAGAACCTTGCCGCCGTCGAACCTGTGCAGCGCCGCCGGTATCTCGTACTTGGCGCTGAGGGGCTCCTTGATCCGGATCACCTCGTCATCTATCTCATCCAAGAAAGATCTTAAGTCACTCAACTCTTTCACCGACCAACTCGTCCATCAACTCTAGCAGTGGTCTACCCACCTGGAAGCCGGTGGGGAGGTTACTGGAGACAAGCACCAGTTTCCCGCGACGCGAAGCAAGCCTCTCCCCCACCATCCGTGACAAAACTTCGTCCCTGTCCCCGAGGAGCTGGCTGCTGGCCCTGTTGGGCAGCGTGGCGGTCATGGAGCCGAGGCGAGGCCTGTCGCCCGCCCAGATCAACGCTATGACGGCGTTTTCTAGCTCGACCACCGCGGCTTGCAACTCGACTCCTTCCTGGTCTATGGAGCCGGTGGAGAACTGGAGGCTCATTACACTCTCAGACGCGCATCGACTGTTAAGCCTATCCATGAAGACTATTCTTGGGATCATCGGTATGCTGCCGGGTATTCTTAATTTAAATAAGAGCCCATCGTATCCTAAGTATCGGAGTCCGAGAAAAATTGACAGAGGACGCACAGGAAACCCCCGTCAAGGCATTGCCCAGCCTATCCAAGATTCCGCTGAGGCTGAAGCGGACGACGGCGATGGAGCTGGGGGTTCTCACGCTCGTCTTGGTGATCGCCGCGCTCATCAGGGTACTACCCCTCCAATATGGGCCCTACTTCACGGCCTACGACCCGTTGTTCCAGTACCGGGCCACCGAGTACGTGGTGGAGAACGGGTTCGGCGCGTGGGGGACGTGGCACGACAGCCTGAGCTGGTACCCCATGGGAAGAAACGTGGCCAACAGCGCCTACCCCGGCGTGCCTTTCACCGCGGCTTTACTGTACATGGTTATCAAGCCCATCATACCTTCGGCGACGGTCTACCGAGTATGCCTCTACTTCCCCCTGTTCATGGCGTCCTTGACATGCATCTCAAGCTACTATCTGGGGAAGGAGCTTAAGGGCAAGGCGGCGGGGCTCTTCGCCGCCATATTCTTGGCCGTGAACCCGGCGTTCATCGGCCGGTCCACGCTGGGCTTCTTCGACACGGAGACCATCGGCATATTCTCCATGGTCACCATCGGCCTCTTCTTCCTGAGGTCCATCGACGGGGACAGGAAGCTGGAGCACCGCATAGCGTACGGGGTGCTCTCCGGGCTTACCCTCGGCTACATATTCGCCTCTTGGGGCGCTGCCCGGTACATGAACGGCCTCCTCATACTCTACATGCTCTTGCTGCTCTACACCGAGAGGTTCGAGGTCAGGCACCTCCTCACATACTGCCTCACCATCGGGTTCGGGTTCCTCATCGTCCTCATGGTGCCTAGGCTCGGAGTCAACTCGCTCCTCACCATAGACAACCTGGCCGCATTCGGCCTGGTGCCCGTCATGGTGGGGTACGAGCTCGTCAAGGACAGGGTGGACGTCAAGCTCCTCGCGAACATCGCAGGGGCCGCCATAATACTAGGCGCCCTAGCCATCTATATTCTGCCAGCGATCGGCATCAAGATACCCATGACCTACAAGTTCCTCAGGGTGCTCAACCCCTTTACCTCCATAGAGAACGCCCTCTACCAATCGGTGGCGGAGAACAAGGTGGTGTCGTGGGCAAGCCTCTTCAGCAGCTTCGGCGCGGTGCTCGTCCTCGCAACTACTGGAGTCTTCTTCTCCGTGAAGAACCAGAACGAGAAGAACATCTACGGCGTCCTCTTCTTCATGACGTCTCTCTACTTCGCCGGGGTTATGGTGCGTCTGAGCCAGATACTCGCGGCCCCCGCCTGCATAATGGGCGCGTACGGCCTGGTCGAGGTTTCAAGGCCGTTCTTCGCCACCACCGTCGAGACAGGGGGAGGCAGCAGGAGGAGAAAGAGGCGCAGAGCCGTTTTTGGAGTCAACAAGTACCTAGGCGTGTTGTTCATACTCTTCATCGTCGTCGGGTTCATGCCCGGCATACGGAGGGCCGTGGGCACGGCAGACGGCCCCACGAGCCTCGCGGACAGCGGGATACCCTACAAGATCGGCGGCGAGTACTCCAAGGATTGGCCCGAGGCGCTGGAGTGGATGAAGGAGAACGTGGGCGACGACGAGATCGTTTGCAGCTGGTGGGACTACGGGTACTGGATCGAGGCCATGGCAGGCAAGACCACCATGGCCGACGGCGCCACCCAGACCGAGAGACAGCTGGAGATGATAGGCAAGATAATGATGCTGCCCCAGAACGAGTCCATCAAGCTGCTGGAGAGGTACGGCGCCGACTACATCGTCGTCTTCTACGCCTTCAACCCCAACAACTTCTATGAGTCTCTCAGGGTCGGCGACGACGTCAAGTGGACGTGGATGGTCCAGATCGGCAGACTCGAACTAGACGAGTACCTCAACTCGACCACGGGGGAGTACAAGGACGCCTACTTCGAGTCAACCCTCGCGAGCCTGATGTACAGGATTGCCGACGGCAGGTACTTCGAGGGGGCCCACGCCTCGCCAAACGGGTACGTCATGATCTACAAGATCCACTACCCAGACGAAGATGCCTGACCATGCGTTAATCGCTCCCTGAGGACCACCGTGCATGCAGACCAGAAAGGTTAAGAACGGTCCGAGTATTGCATATTTTGATTCGTTGGGTGCAACGGTAGGATGCCGCCAGTGAACAGGTTGAGCCGTTTATATGAGCAAGGTGAAGAAGACAGAGTATAGGCCCGCCCCGGTCCGTGAGACCCTCATACAGATGAAGGACATCTCCGAGCTGATGATCGACCTCGCGTACTCTGCGGCCCTCTTCAACAACAGGGAGCTGGCGGAGGAGGTCATGGCGCTAGAGGCTAAGGTAGACGACCTGGTCTACCTGCTGAACATGAACCTAATGCTCGCGGCCAGGGACAGGTACGACGCCGAGACCCTGGCGGGCGTCGCCAAGGTGGGCAGCCTCACCAACGCCATCAGCGACGCCGCTGCGGACATAGCGAGCCTCGTCATCCGCGGCATAGAGGTGCACCCCGTGGTGCGGGAGGTGTTCCAGAGGGCCGAGGAACACCTGGCGAGGGTGGTTCTCTCGGAGGACTCCATCCTCGCAGGCAAGACGGTGGACGACCTGGACCTCGCCGCCGAGGTGGGCGTAGACATAATAGCCATCAGGCGGGGCGTGCACTGGCACATAAACCCCGACAAGGAGATACTCGTGCCGGACGACGTGCTCGTGGCCAGGGGCACAGACGAGGGCCTGAAGATACTCGTAAAGGCCGCGCGGGGGGAGGTGGACACCCTTGAGTGACGCCGACATGCGGCACTGGGAGCGTATCACCAGCGACCTAGTGAAGCTGAAGAACACCAGCGAGATGATGATGGACCTAGCGTACTCCGCCGTGCTGCTCAACAACAGGTACCTCGCCGAGGAGGTCCAGACACTGGAGGAGGAGGTGGACAGCCTCCACATCGAGTTCCAATCCAGGGTCTTCTCCAGGACGGACGAGGTGGTGGACCCGTTGAGCCTCCTGGGAATAATCCGGATGGGCAACGTCACCGAGCGCATAGCCGACGCCGCGTCAGAGATAGCGGAGGTGGTGCTCAGGGGCATCGAGCCCCACCCCATACTGCAGATGGTCATCCAGGACGCCGAGGAGACCGTTGAGAGGGTGACGGTGTCGAAGGACTCACCCGTGGCGGGCAAGTCTTTGAAGGAGGCCAGGATCGCGGACGAGACGGGGATGTGGATACTATACATCAGACGCGGAGAAAGATGGATGAAGCCCAGGCCCAGCACAGTGCTGCTGCCCGGCGACGACGTAATAGCCTCGGGGTACAGCGAAGGCGAGGAAGACCTGAAACAGCTGCTCTCCGGTAAAACAGATTAAAGGGCTACTCGGTTTCTTCCGCTTCGGGGGCCTCGGCCGGCGCCGGCTCCTTTGCTTTCTTCTTGCCCTTGGGGGCCTCTACCACGGTGAAGTTGAGGAACGCGATCTCCGCGTTCACGGTGTTGCCGCGCACCACCTTGCGTTTCTTCTCCCCCTTGTTCTTGGGCGCATAGCCTACGCCTCCGCTGAGGACCACCCTCGCCTTGGCGCTTCCATGGACGTCGGGG
>CAZGZR010000004.1:0-64740 GCA_964529745.1 uncultured Candidatus Bathyarchaeia archaeon | reverse complement strand
ACATAAACAAAAAGGGGGGTCCCCAACGTTAAAAAAAATTTTGTTAATTTTACCCCGGGGGGGGTTTTAAAAAAAACCCCCCCCCCCCCCCCCCCCCCGGTCCTCAGGTGATATATGCCGTACACAGAATACGACTGATAAGCATAAAAACTCTGTGACCCCATACATAATCATGCCGCTGTTTGGAACCCCCTCTTCAGTCACTAGGTATCCTAGGAAGTTCACCCCCGACGAGGCAGCCCGGGCCATAAGGCTAAGCGTAGCGGCTGAGTACGAAGCCGTCCAGCTCTACGAACAGATAGCTGAGGCCCTACCCCCAGACATGGGGCACCTGGAGAAGCTATACTTGGACATAACCAGGGAGGAGCTCGTGCACGCCGGCGAGTTCCTGGAAGCCCTCAGGACCGTGAGCCCCGGAGAGTTCGAGGCGTACCGGGAGGGCGCCCTAGAGGCCCGGGAGATCATGGGTATGGTCCAGGATATGAGTCAGGTTTATCAACACCTGGAAACGCCAGCTGGAAAGTAGACGTAGAAACAAAAATTATACGGGATCACGGAGCCCCCGCGCTCGGGGGGTCCTCCTAAAGATGTTCTTGGGGGGGTCCTGACCGCTAAAATATTGGACGCCCAACCATCATGATCTCGAACACGAGGGCCCCAGAAAATATTGATAGATCTCAATATATCTTAGGCATGCATGGATCGTAGAAACATTGATAGACGTCAATACGTTGACGGTCAGGGAAAAAAAAGAGATTACCGATACAAGTCTAAAACGAGTGATCGATCGTCCTGGGATAAGGCCCTAAAATGTTTCAGTGTCTCCAGGTTGTTATCCTTCATAAGCGACTTTATTAATTCAACCTCAAACATGACTTGATCCGCGTAATCGTCGATTATCGCTTTTTCCAGGTTCATGACTAAGCAGCTGATAGGAAAATTAAAGGGATTATGGAGAAATAACCTATATTATTTTTTGAAAAAAAAAATTTTTTAAAAAAATGAGACAATTTATTATCAATTCGATTATTATCAAAATAACGCATTATTTGGGTATTACAAAACTGTGCGGTTTTGTAACAATAACCTGGGTAACCTGGATAAATCGATCCCTATCAATTAAACTTTTTTTTAAAAAAAAAGGTTTATATCCAAATTATACAACTTGTATAAACGGTGTTCGTTAGTGAACAATGAGGCCACAGAAACGGAAAAGGACCGCATCGAGTTGATCGACGCGGCCCTAAAAGAGAAAGGCGAAACCTGGGTTATCGCAGCTATGGTCGACGGATCTATAGGATATCACACCGCCGATCACGCTAAGCGTATAATCCAGCGTTTCAGAAAAGGTAAAACCGTCGATTACTGCGAACGGTGCGCCGCTTGTTACAGCTGCGACTTAACGATTATGCTGGCGCATGACGTGATCCGGTTCGAGCAGCTGGAGGCGTCTAAGCAAAACGCAATCATCGAGTACGTCGAGGCAATGAGCGGCCGCGACTACATGGTTCAATTAACTGGGTCCATGTTGTACCCAGATCACAGGCCCAGGTGATCGACGTGAGTAAAGAACCAAAAAAGGATAACGAGGCCCTTACGGTAGTGATCTATCACAACCTGGAGGACTCGGAGAAACCATACTCGGTAGGTTACCACTACGTTAACCCAGCTGGAGGCATGAACGGCGACAACCTGGGGGACACTTCAACGATCCCCCAGGCCCTTGATTTAATAGCTGAGTCTATACCCTATCTAAAGACTCTGGAGGTTAAGATGGATCAGGCGCCCCGAGTCTACGCGCCGCCCTATTGTCCCCAGTGTTGTCGTCCGCTTAAGACTGTGTACTATCAGGAGCGCAGCACCTGGGAATTTAACCCAGAAACCGGCCGATACGAAAACGTCGAGCCAGGTGATACCTATGGAGTCGTCGAGTGTTGCGAGTGCGAACACGAGATAAGCGATCGAGGCGTTTTAACCGAGGGTCCCGAGAAATACCGGCCCGAGTAACCCCTTTTCTTAAACATAAACATAGCCTTAAACGTTAAATATACAAGTTGTATAAGCTTATACGGTGGAAACATGGAGGCCACACAACTAACCCACTCAACGAGTGGGAAATGTCCCAGCTGCGGATTAGGCCGCTGGGTAACATGCGAAGACCCCGATCAGGGGATCTACCGGTGCATAAGCTGCAAGATAAGTTTCACCACTGATACGCCCCTGATCACCTGTATGACGTGCCTATATCGGATCACTAAGGAGCGCTGCGAGGGATGCCTAGACCATAAGGAGGTCAACGGGGAGCCCGTCGACGGCTACCTGTACAGGCACCACACGCCAGGGAACGGATTAAAACGAGGCGAGGACCGGCGCCGGCACCTTGAGGAGCAGCTGAAGGCTAAGCCCTACGCATTGAAGTATAAGGGCTTTTGGAACACCGTTAACGCTGAGCCGCCAGGCGACTGGATCAAGATATGGGCCAGCGACTGGAATAAGGACCACTGGGGCTTTTACGCATACATAGCGATCGACAACTACACCCAGGACCTCGAGGCCATTAACGATCTCATAACGCTGCTAAACTGGAGAGACGGGGACGTTTACATAGAGCTGATCAACCTACCGAAAAAGGACGCCTACGCTGAGACGGCCGAGGGGATTAAAGAATACCCTACGCCCCTAGGCCGTTTCTATAAGGAGTTATGCGACTCCGACGGTTTCGATCACAGCGAGATACTACGCCCCGAGTATTGGGCCCAACACTTCAACAGGTGACCCTGGGGCTCATGATCTATCCGTTAAAAGCTAAGCTGCCCACTGCTAAGCCCTGGGGGGTTATCCCCCGGCGCTGGTTATGGTTCACGATCGAGCCCTACCCAATAGCACAATACGCGCCGGCGCTGGAGCCCAGCGTGGACGCGCCGGGGCTCAGCATAAAATGCGGTGTATGCGGCGAGCAGCTGGAAAAGGCCGGAAATGGTGATCTGGTGTGCTATGGGGTCCATAAGCCGATCCGGGTCCAGACCTCAAGGTTTTGTCTGGAGGCGTTGGCCAGGGCTGCTTATGCCGCTTGGGGTATACCGTACAGCTATGAGGGTTACCTGAGGCGTAGACGGTCAGAGTTTGCAGCCAGAGAAGAGGCGATCCAGGTGTTGAACCGGTTAACTCAGGCCGTCGCGTGTGTAGAGGTTCCACAGTACAGCGTTGATCTCGTGGTGGCCCCTGGGGGTTACCTGTTTTACCAGGTGAAAGGTACAGCCGAGACCTCAGCTAATTTAGCTGAGAGGCAGAATAAAAAGTAAAGGAGGGAAAAAAAATAACAAGTTTATCTCTGGACCTATCACAGGAGGGCTTAGAAATGATCTTTAAGGACTACCAGAAGGAAATGCTGCGTATACTCTGGGGTTCCAATAAAAACCTGTCTTCACGGGACGTATGGCTAAAAGTCAACGACCTGTTAGGACTGTCCCCTGAGACCAGGGGATCGATCAGTCGAGCCTCAGTTATCAACTTCTTAAACGCTATGGTCGACGAAACTGTATGCGACTTCACCGAAACCACCGGTAAGGGTGGACACCGTAGGCTTTATGCAGCCGTCATGACTGAGCCCCAACTATGGGACCACATAACCGAGACGGTAGAAAAAAAGCTAAGTGCGGCACGAGGCGGTTAGACGTGCCGGATTCTAAGCTTTTCTATACCCTCTTGAAGACTGAGGACCAGGAGAGTGAGGACGTCATGAGTCAGGACGATACAGCCGAGTGGGTTAAAGAAACCCTCAAAATCCCTGACCTGATTAGAATAACGATCGAGCCGTACAACCCATGAACCCCTGTACCTTAGTCTGTATCATCTACATTCTTTTTGTGCTGGGTTATGTAGCAGTGGAGCCTATACGTCGATGGCGCCGACGGCGTCGTGAACGTGAGGACCTGCACCGTTTTCTTGAAGGTGCTTAAAATTAACCTGGTGTAGCGATCGCTACACCCCTTAACTGTTAAATATACAAGTTGTATATTTTCAGGGTGGAGGCCACAAGAAAATGAGGTTAGAAACAAGTAGACCCGAGTTTATTCGGGATTTGCTCTATGTAGTGGGTACCTTAGTTGAGGAGGCGCGTTTTACGTTCTACCCCGACAAGGTAACCCTAGTGACAATGGACCCCGGCCACATGGGGCTCCTTGACCTCGAGATCCCGGCGGACGCTTTTGACGTGTACGAGTGCACCGAGACGAGGACCCTTTTCTTTAATGTCGTGAAGGCGCGTAACACGGTTTTCCGGTCAAACGCTAAGAAGCTGGACGCCATGTTAACCATCGAGTTAGAGGAGGAGAAAGGCCGGCTGCTTTTCGTCTACACGGACGATCTACGCAGAGAGAAACGGATCCCTTTACTGGAGCCCCCCGACGAGGAGGTTCCCGAGCCCAGGATATTCTACAAGTCCGAGGTACGCCTAGTAACCGAGTCTATTAGATCCGTCTTGAAGGACTTTAACGGCTACGAGCATTTCAGCATCAAACTATCCGAGGATCAGGTTAAGTTTGGGGCCAACGACGACGAATCCGCTGAGGATATACCCCTCAAAAGAAGCAGTGACCACATACTAGAGCTCAAGTATAACGACAACGCCGGTACCCATCAAATAGCTAACTTCAGTGTAGGCTACTTAGCGCCCTTCTTTAACCAGGTGTGCAAAATAGCCGAGGTAGTAACCCTTTCCCTATCTACGGATATGCCCATCAAGGTAGACGCGGAGATCTACAGGGGTCACCTATACTATTACATTGCCCCCTGTATAGGCGGAAACTATCTAGGCGCCGAGTGGGTAGACTGGAGCCCTGTTCCGACGCTGTATAAGCCCCTGGAGATAGTGTACCGCTGCGGACACTGCGGAAAAACCATATCCAAGTCGGATATAGTTTGTCCCTATTGTAAAGGCGAACCTTTATCTCGTACTAAAGAAACGGTGGAGACCATCGACGAACTCTACAACGAGTTAAGAGACCTGATACACCACAAGTACAGCATATCCATCAAGGATAAGGATAATATTCGAGGCAGCCCCATAGTTTCTATTTCCCCCGCTGCAGGCTATGAGTCACACCCCTGGACCCATTTCCGGGGGATCACGGCCGTCGACGCATTGAAGAGGGCAATAAACAAGTTAAAGAATCCAAGTATGGACTACAAGGACCTGGACGGGACTATCTGGCGAGCGAACGAGGGATCGATATACGGAGAAGAGCACACAAGGTTATTCTTATCAAGTAGACAGATAATAGAACCCACTGAACCCATCGAGCCGGCGCCCGAACCTATACCGGAGCCCGAGCCCCCGGCTAAACCCACACCAGCGGTTGAAGGCTACACCTGTGAGGAATGCGGCGCCGCTATACCCGACGGCCGCGAGATCAGACTGGAGGACGGATCTATCAACTGCATCAACTGCGCTCCCGAGGACCGGTTAAATCAGTATCAGCGTTACATAAAGAAGCTACACGAGTTAGAGTTAGAGGCGGTTGCGTAGACTTGACAAACAAGGACCGAGCACTAAACGCTATACGAGAGAACCCCGGCCGTTTCAACGGCCTTGAGTTAGCCGATCATCTACACCTAGGGAAAAACTCCTGGAGCATGAAGCTGCTTGAACTAGACCGTGAGGGGCATATCGTCATTAAAGACGGGAAATGGTACCCAACTGAGCTCGTTTCAAGTGAGGGTTAGACTTGGAGATCGATAAGGTACCCGTGGTCATCGAGATACTGAGGCTGCTTGATGAACGCCCCAATGTCACTGGGGACCTTGAGCGCATTCACGATTATGAGAAAAAGCACTACCAGGACCCCTATTTTTTTACGTTGGGATGGCAGTGGGACAGTTTCAGCCCGCCGATAAGCCCCCCGCTGCTGCACCTTATGCACCTTCGGGGGATTCTCCGGCGCGTGTACAAGTCTAACAGCGGCACCGGGTACGTCACCATGCACCCTAAAGCCATACCTGAGGCACTCATGGCTGTGGGTGTCAACCAACTGGAGGACGCGGCCCCCGTAACGATACCGACGGCGCCGGCGGACCTATTCAGCAGCGTGATAGGGTACGACGACGTTAAACAGCAGCTGCGTCGCACCCTCGACATGGGTGTTCGCGTCAACTGGCTTCTTTATGGGCCGCCGGCAAGCGCTAAGACGCTTTTCCTCATGGAGCTCGAACGCATACCTGGAAGCTACTATCTGCTGGGGTCCAGACTAACCGGTCCAGGGTTAAGCGATTTTCTCATGGGTTACCGGCCTAGGATTCTTCTCATAGACGAGATCGATAAGCTCCGTAACCGTGACGTCGCGCCGCTGCTTAGCCTCATGGAGACCGGCAGGGTTATCGAGACCATGTATCAGCGGTACCGAGAGGATCAGCTGGGAACCGTCGTGTTCGCGGCGGCTAATACGGTCAAGGGGCTCAGCGCCGAGTTGCTTAGCAGGTTTGAGCAGCTGTATTTCTCTGAGTACACCCGGGAACAGTTTCTCAACGTCTCCACCAACCTTTTAATCATGGGAGGCACACCGGAAGACTTAGCCAGGTACATAGCTGAGAAGGTTTGTAGCGACCTCGGCACCGAGAACGTCCGGCAGGCGGTACGTGTTAGCCGACTCTGCGACAACAAGGCCGACGTCGACCAGCTGGTGGACACCCTCAGGAAATATCGGAGCAGATACCGCAAACGATAAACACGGGTGCCCTTTTCTTTATTTGTGCACCGTCGTAGTGTGTGGCCTCAAGAAGGGCTCTAGGGCACCCTTCAGGCATCCTGACCCTTCCCATTTCTACGGCGGTGCCATTCTCCACATAAACGATAAATATACAAGTTGTATAACCTGATTCTGAGGTTCTGAGTTGAAAGACCCTACTTTATCAGAAGAGGCAGAGGCTCAGCTAGACGTCCTTCGAGACCGCTTAAGCGGAATCATGGAGCCCGAGCAAGCTTCAGCCATAACAGAGACTATCATGGCTATAGTGGTCGCCGAGAGGGATAACGCAATAGGCTACGTCCGGGAGATAGAGATCGATTACGCCCTGGCCCCATTGAAGAAAGCCCTCAAGGAACACTATCACCAGGACGGAAAGGTTCTAGGCGAACTAAACCTCTAAACCCTTTTTTCTCGTGCGGGCACAAGAGGAAGTATTATTGATTAACGGTTACACAAATCTGTTAATTCTACCCATGTTTTTCAGCAGCCCATGATCTAGCCTCAGCCCTGTTTTCATTAAACATGTTAATTTTACCACCACCGTTTCGCTAATATGGATAATACGTTCTCATTAGGATATCCGAACGTATAGGCCAACCCGCAAACTTTTTAATGGTATCACTCTAACTCTGATACCGATAGAAATGGGAAGAGGACTAAGCAACGAACAGCGGGATATCCTTCGCATCCTCAAGGAGAACAAGGGCTGGATGACAACAAAGGAAGTAACCTGTGCACTATACCCCGACGTCGCCAAATACTGTAAGCTCTTCGAGAGGCTACCGTTAGATCAACGCATATATTATGGGATGGCTCACATGGGGGATCCTGACTGGCCTCCTGGGCGCCCCTACGAAGATGTCAGGTACTCGGTGAACCGCTCACTGAACAGGCTCACGCAGAGAGGGATCATAGCCAAGAGAAAGACACATCCGGTTTACTGGAAGCACGTCGATCTACTTAACGCAATAGACGTCAAGATACTAAAGTGGGCGCCATACGGCTCAAGCATAGTTAGGAAAACTGATCCATCGATAATATTAACTCCTTAGGTGAAGACGGTCTTCGCCTTCTTGTTCGGATATCCAAACAGGAAAGAGTTCGTGCGGATATCCGCACTTACTCACGGCTTAACCTCCTTGACGAGGGTAACTTAACTTTTATATGTTCTGATGGGCTCCCCTTAACTGACTAAACGTTAAGTTATGAGGAGCGCTCCACACATGAGAAGGTTCAGAATGGGAAAAAAGATGCTTAGCATACTCCAGGTACTCAACGACTTGAAGGACCCCGAGGAGCATGGATACCATGAGGCAACCCACGGCATAGAGCAGACGGAGATCATCTTGAGAGCCGAGGGGATCACCCCCTATACAGAGAGGAGAAAATGGGGCTGGGAGATGGTTGTGGTCCCAGAAGAGAAGCTTGAGGAGAAAATAAAGGAAATAGAGGCTATGGGGAAACAGTACAGAGTCCGCCCAGGTCAAACAGGTCTACAAACGATAGATTATTGGGACCATGAGTATGACCACGCGCCTCCTCAGATGAAAGTAGCCTCGGCTTTAATGGGAAAGAGGATAGGGCAGTCTGCTGCACCTTACAACTTCATGGGCCGCATAATGGCGGTCAGGCTCTCCCTCGAGCATCCCGAGATGAAAGACAGCCCCGTGGTGAAGAAACACTTTGACTGGGTAGATGAACTTCATGAGGGCACCGCTAAGGCCAACAGGAAATATGCTAGCTACAGCCGCAGCCTAAAGACACTCCTGGATGAAGGCATGATAACCTCGGACTGGCATCTAAGCATCAATCCAAGTACCAAAGTTAGGCATCACCGAGCCCGATACAGGATCACGGAAAAGGGAAAAGAAGCCTTAGAGCATTATAGTAGAGCCTCTTCTTAATTAAAGGGGTATTCCGTTATCCTTGAATTGATACTCGCAGATTTTACTATAAAAATGATTGAACGCCTCAAATGTTGGCTTATTGTCCCCTCCCCTTCGCTTTAGGGCTTCCCGGAGCGTCATAGCCTCCAGTGAATCCCATGACTTTGTTCTGTGATAGCACACGAAGCCATGTTCTCCGTACACGTAGCCTCCCTTACAGAATACATCGTCTTGGTTTCCAACCGCCGTTATTATGTCAGCTACGACAGGAGACGTGTCGCCGTTGTAGAGTTCAGTAGAGATAAGCAGGGGTTTTCTCGTCGATTTATTCAGATAAGACCCAGAGACCAGTCTTGTTCTCAGGTGATAGTCTTGACTGTATACGTCAAGACCAACCTCTTCAGGGGTTTTACCATAAGGATTAATTAGTAGGCAATACTCAGTTTGTTCTCGTATCTCCCTTAATAAGACCCCTTTAATAACGGGACAGGGGGGCGTCTCTCCAAGGCGAGTATAGATTTCTTCAAGCCGCTTACGGTTCTCGTTATTCCAAGACATGCCTTAGAGACTCCGATATATGGTCAATAGTATATGTACATATATTCAAGCCTAATTCACTTCTCCTCCTCAGCTTCAGGGAAAAGCGTCTGCTGCTGATACAGCGTCCTCGAGGAGGGTGTATACTCGGGTACACACTCCTCTTGTCCAGATATCTGGACCAGGAGCTCCCTGCAGCGCCGGCAGTTTTCTTCTCCCTGGCGGTTATGGTATCCACACTCAGGGCACACCAGGTAATAGTCTGGGCTCCCCGTGTCGCCGCGGCGCCATAACTTAACGTTTGTGGGGCGGCTCAGCCTGTAGTCTAACTCCTGGGGCTCACCCTCACCCTCGTAGCCCTTCAAGTAGGACGTCACTCGAGCATCGAAGGCTACGACGTCTCCAGGGTAGAGGGTTCCTAGCGCCTTGAACCCCTTTGTCACATTAAGCCAAAGGTGATCTGTCACCATTTCACCAGAAATCAGGTATATGTCAACCAGCAAAATAGTCTCGAGGGGGAGCCCCTTGTACGCCGGCTTAAGTCCGTACTTCTCGACGGTTCCCCTGAACCGTAGGCGCTCACTTAGGCGTTCCTTCAGTTTCTCCCTCAGGGCGGTCGCCTCACAGCCAGGCCTTAGGGTATGCCTCCTTTTCAGATACTAGGTGGATCCCCTCTGCCTCCCTCCTTATCATGTCCGCCACCTTTAGCAGGCCTCTTTGGAACCCTGACCGCATGAATATCACGTCGACGGGGGACAGGAGATCACCCACCAGGGCGTACCAACGGTAGTTGCTGAGGAAAACCACTTTGGTTATGATCTTTGCTCTCTCGGTGGCCTCTTCTCGGAATATTCTGGAGCCTACCCATTCGCCGTAGAGCTCCATGATCCTCTTGAAGTCTGGGTAGAAGGTGGATATTAGGGGCACCATTTCAGGGGTGTACTGCGATATCGTCTTTAAGCCGTATTCGGTCCACTCGACGTCGCCCCTGTAGATGTAGTACACGAATCGGTCCTCTATGGACAGGGTATCGAGCTGCTCAGGGGGGATCGTGATTTTAGGGATATCGAAGGCCAGCGTGGGTAGCTTAGGCGGTGTTAGCTTCATGCGCTTAATGTCTTTCCATAGCAGATCGGTGAATCCGTCCCAGCCCTCCAGGAGCTCCGGGTCCTGGAACTCCTCGACGTCGAGGTTGAACACCGTGTTTCTAACGGCGTCGTTGTAGTATATCTCGGCCATGTTTCCGACCATCAGCGCGGTTGTGGTGGGGGCACCGACAAGCCCCAGCGCCTGGGTGGTGTCATGGAATAGTCCCAGGCAGGCGGTCATTGCGAAGAGGCTGGGGTACTCTATGTATCGTCCAGTTATGGCGCGGTACATCAGGATCAGGTCGCTGGTGTACATTCGTCCGAAGAATATGTTTTGGACGGATACTAGATTAGGGTGAATCCTTTCCTTGAACATAGCCACTTACAGTATTCTCTAGGAGGTATTTAATAATCCATCAAGACGAGGGGGGTCTTTTCCCGGTCTCTCTGTGGCGGTACCCGCTGTACCCTCTATCGTAGTCGTATCCCTTCAGCCACATCATTATTTGCTCTAGTCTCCCTAAGATACCCCACAGAGGAAATATGATGAAGAGGATAACCCCAAACGCTAGGCCTTTCAATACCGCGTGTTTCATGATCAACTCGTCTAGCTTCTTTAACACCCACATTCAGGTTATACAAGGATACCCCGATTTTAATTATCCTACCTATAAATAGGCTCTATGTAGGTACAACCAAGGGGGTCTTGATGTTGAAACCTCCAGAAATTGTTTTCTCACCTTATTGTCTTCCCCATAATAAATCTCTCTTGTTGTTCCTAGTATCTCCCAGATTGGTTTTTCTCTTTCTTCTTCAGATAACTTACGAACAAATCTGAAGCATACCCCATGTGAACAGTTTAAACATTCATCTGTATACCATAGATTTCCGTGTTCATCATAAAAATTGAAGGCGTGCATCCTATGAAGACCTAATAAACATTTAATATCTTGAAAAATACCTAATTTGCCCATTTTTTTACCCCTCCTCTAAAAAGCTGTGTATCCACTCAAAATAAGAATCGTATTCGTCCTGATCTATTATCTTTGAGCCGGTCAGCCACCAGCTGGTTAACGCCTTCACTCTGGGATGCTCAGCAAATTCTTCCGCGTTCGAGACCTTGAATATTACCGCCGTGGCTAACTGAAACTTATTGAAGTCGTTTTTATCCCATTTTTTTCCCTCGTTCCGCATACTGATATCGTCTATCACCGGTTTAAGCCTCTTCGCAAACGCTATCTCCAAGGAAGCCGGAGGCATCACAGGATAATAGAATCTGGGTTCCAAGGTTTCGTCTACGCAGCCAGTGTGAGCCCTACCTAGCAGCTCCCCTTTCTCCCAATCTATGACGTAGCGGGGCTTAGTACCTCGCCCCATAGCCTTACGGCAGAGAACACACATCTCATCATCCATTTTACTTTCGTCCCTGAATCTTGTCTCTAGCTTCCTCTTGTTTCAGGAGTATCTTGTACTGCGGATGCTCTTTTCTCCACCCGGGCGCCACGGTGTCCAGCACCTTTCTCATGAGGTACCCCTGGAAGGGGCGGCCTCCCTGCTCGAACTCCTCTTCCAGGCTCGCTAGGGCATCGATCTCTATGAACTGAAACTCTTTTTTCTCTGTCACTCCGTCACCTCCCTAATCTTTACACTGTCTTCTAGACTGCTACCGCATGGAGAGACAGGTTTCTCTACTTCTTCTGGGGAGTCGAAACAAATCCTAATAATGATTCCCTCTTTTGAGGTATCCCAGCTAACCCCTAGAAACCCACATTTATGGCCAAGCTCTTTAAGACGGTTGAATCTCGGATCATTTTCCTTCATTCCTTTACCTCCTTCACATTGGCTATGTGTATCTCGAACTGCTCTGTATCCGAGTCGTAGATAAGATCAGTTATGTCGGCCTCGAGGCGCGGGACACTCCCCTTGGGAAACCCTACGGTGAACCAAGCCCTCTTCACTTTCAGCTGGTGCTTGAAGCTGTGTCGGTACTTTGTCGGTGGAACCCTTTTATGGATAAGAAGCCTTTTCGCCCAATACGGTGTTGCGTCCCTGTACTCCACGGTCTTCTTTCCCGTCTTTATCTCCTCGTAGAGGTCTCGTTGCTCCTCAGCCGGTGCGTCAGGAGGCCACCGCCGGGGGATAGCGAATATTACGATACCCTTCTTCATAACTCGTGCACTTGTATAGGGTATAACGTAAGATATTATTAAAATATAGTGTAAGTGTATAGTTTATGTCGAGCCATTTGGTCAGAGTGAGTAAAGCCCATCAAATATTAGATTCGCTAAGGGATCTCGAGAACCCGGGAGGTCCCTTTCTTCTGGGCTATACTTTTCGGCCTCGAACCAGCACACAGTTTTACGTGAACCTTAAACGGGTGATCGAGGAGACCGACGACGGTGAGCTGGTGCAGCCCAGCGTGTACCTGTTTAAGAAGCTTAAACCTGCTCTAGCTGCTTGGCGGCTTGCATTAGACTACGGCGCCGACGTGTTTTTCTGCCGAGCTCACCCTGAGGACCCGACGCACCTGTTTCATGAGGCATCAGAAAAGTAGAAATTCGAGCCTCTTAGGTGGTCTCTTATCTCGAGAAGTTTTTCCTCGCCTAGGTCATTTATGAGCCCTTTATACCGGTTACGGACGGTTACCTCCGTCGTTTTAGCTTCGTTTGCTATCTCTTCCTGTGTTTTAGGTTTCTCGCCAGAGTCAATATATCTCTGAGCCAGGTAGAGTGCGGCCGCTGCTAATCCTTTTGGGTCTTTACCTATGGTGGATCTCAGCCGTTTCGCTTCTTGGAGGATCAGGTATGCGTACTGCTGAACTGTAAGGTTCATCTCCAGCTTGTTAGCTATACGCTTTATCCTCTGCTTCTCTTGAGGGTTGGGGATATCAATGTCTAGGTTTCGGATCAGCAGCCGGTAGCAGCGGGCCAGGTCTTTCTTCTTTAAGTCCCCCTTCTCCGCAAACTCGGTGATGGAGATGGGGTGATCATTGATTCTGCACGCCATGTACATGGCTGCCAGCGCTATGTCTTTTATCGTTCTTCCTCTAATGAGCGATGCGTCCAGGGCTTTACGGTAGACAAACAGAGAGGTTTCATAGACTCCGTTAGGGATGTTTAGGTTATCTCTTATTGTAAGAAGATCTGTCTGTGCTATCCTGAAGTTTCGATCCCTGGAGTCGAAGGTGTTAACCCTGTTGTTCCACCTCGAGATCCGTCGCATCTGTCGTCGGGTCTCTAAGTCCAGAAGGTTCCCGTTCGTGTCTATGCCGTTCTGAGGTATGTACGTCGTCAACGGCTTCTCTATACGACTATCAAGAGGCGGGCCCGTTCTTGTTCGTGTCTGGTGTTCATCGTAGGAAAAGGCCCTCCACTCTCTATCTCGGTTGGCCACTACCGTCGTCAATACAGTTCCACAGTCGCGGCACACTACCTCGAGGGTGTCTTGAGTGGTTACCAAGTTTCTAGAGCCACACTCCGAGCACCTGTTGGGGGCCTCTATGGGTTCCTCATAGTCGCTTGTCTGCATGTAAGCCTCACTTTTCTATGTAGAACTCGCCGTACCCACCGGTTTCTCGGTACTCGGGTTTAAAGCTTGTTAGGGATTGCTCTAGGCGGTAATACTCTTCATCCGGTATATCATCTTTTAGCTTCACCACTATGTACTTCTCTTCTTCTCTGATCTCCATGAGCTGCTCTGCCTTCTTCTTGTTGAAGCCCCCCAGGCTCAGGATCGCCGTCACCATCTCAACAGTCGGTTTTTCGTTTCCCGTCGGCTGTGGTTCGCTCTTCTTCGTCCTGTCTCTCCTTTGAGGTTTAGGTTTCGTTTTTTCCTTTCCTGCTTCGTCCACTACCTTAAAGTCGGCATCCACTGCCTTTACCTTGAAGGGGATCTCCACATCTTTCCCCTGCTTCTTATCCCAGAAGTAGTTTAGCCATTTCAGTAACACGGGTTCAGGTATAACCGCCCGCTTGGCGTTCCGCTGCGCCATGCTTAGAGCCTTGCGACGACAAAACCGGTCAAACTCTAGGTGGGTCTTAAAACCGCCTTTACCGTCCGGTATCTTGTTTTTTTTGTCGTCTCTGTCGTAGACCTCCATCATCTCGGGGGCCTCGGCGGTTCCTAGTGCTTTCAGGTTGTACCGCTCGTTGTACCCTCTGACGGTGGCGCTCCAGTACATCTGTTCCCCCATCTGTATTCTCTGCCAGTCCACCCATTCCTCAACCCCTAAGTCCCCCATATAGAAGCCTATGGTGTTAACTCCCTTGTAGCTGAGGCCTTTCTTCCCCTGAACCACATAAACGAGCTCTTCTACAACTTCGCCCATGGCCTCGGCTACTATCTGTAACTGGTCCCGCCGATCCATCTCCATGTAGACGTCGGGGACTCCTCTCTCCACTATACTGGTACCCGTTTTTTCCACTCCCTCTTCATGTCTATACCGGCGCCGGCGTCCATGTTCCCGGTCAGCACCACCTCTTGGGGGCACGGCGCCTCCTTAGGCTTATCGCAGCCCTCATCTTTGTTCCACCTACACGCCATTGTGAAACAGCGGCCCGTTCTCTCCTCATGGTGTTCGATCAGGGCTCTAGCGTCAACCATTATTTGTCTATACACCCTCTTCCCATCCGTTCCATCTACACGATTCTGGGTTGTCACCGTACCTTCTTTTATAGAATCCTTCGCAGCGGCTGCGGCAGATGTCCGGGTCCTCGAGGGGCTTTTCAAGGCCCTGAGGGCACACCTTCCTCCCAGGTTGTTCTTCAAGTGGATTCTCCCGCTGCTCAATGTTACCCGTAAGCTTTGGCTTAAACACAACCAAGTCGGCGTCTGGGTCATATCTCGCTGGATACCTACCAGGAATTGGTTTCCAGGTGGCCATAATGCCTTTAGCGTAGACAATGGCGCAGGTAGTGTCTTTCCTTTGCCTTGGTTTATGTCCGTACTCTGAGGCTCTGAACCCGATCTCTTGAGTATCCTTATTCACGAATATCTCTATCAGAGGCCTATTCGGGTCGCACAGGTGTTCTTCGTACAGGTTATTGCTTATGCTAAACCCGTCCTTCCTGACTGATACCTTGTCCCTCATGGGGGACCCTCCTTTTCCCACCGTCGGGGGCTGGTATCTCTCCCAGGGCATTACGGCGTAACCTCCATGGCTTCGTAGAGCATCTGAAACTGAATCGCTTTAGGGTACTCCCTTATCTTATCTATTTTATCTAAGAAGGCTGAATCCAACTCGATTCTAATGGTGTCGTTTTCATCAAGTAGATTACCCAAAGCGATGTGAGCCAAAACTACGTCTGTCATCATCCCCTGTACGGCCTCGCAGCTGCTGCTCGGCATCATAAACCCCTTTCCCTGGATCGCCATCCCTACCCCCTTTCCTAAGGGATAGCATCTACACACAATAGGACGCAGATCGTATATCGTACAATGGTTGCGCCCCTCGAGGAAAGGGCAGGGCTTACCCGGCACCATTATTCGGCCGTCACCCCGTGGCGTCGCCCTCAGCTTCCTCTTCAGACGCTTGTAGCTGGTGCCTAGCCGCTTGGCCACGGCTCTAAGCTCCTCCTTGGTGAAGTCTATCGGGTTGCTTGTCCGGCAGCACGCGCCGCACCTGGTGCAGTAACTATCTTGCATCTTAAACAAAAGCGCCGCCTGAGCCAGATTAGCCTTAGTGAAATCTTCTCGAGCGTACTTAAGTATCTCCTCTGCCGGCAGAGGCGCCTTTAGCCTGCTGTTCACCTTGTCAACCAGCCACCGCAACTCCTCGTCGGGTACCTCAAAGTATGGAACCATGCCCTCCGTCAAACTTTCACCAGCTTGGGTACAACCTCGAGATCCATCTTGTCTTCTTTCGCTGCCTCTTCGGGGGTCATGGTGAATAAATAGTCGGTGCGGTTCCCGAATACCTTTGTCTCCAGGAAGCCGTAATCTACGAGTTTTGTTAGGGCGTCCCCCGTCCACCGGGCGTGATAGTTATCCCAGCCATACTTCTTGTAGAGGGTCCTTACCTTACCCTTTGTGAACCCCTCCCCTTTGTTCAGTTCCCCCCGAATCCATAGCAACAGGATTCTTCCTTCCTGGGTGTCTTCCTTGAAGGTCACCTTGTAGCGGCTCTCCGTTAGCGTAAGATGGGGTTTTGAGGTCTCTAGTTCGACGTCTACCCCCAACTCGGCTTCCCCTCGAGGAGCGGACAGGTTCAGTTTCTCCACGATTTTATCTTCTACTTTGGGGAACACTATGTTTGCCACCGCCTCGGCTATGAGATCAACGGACCTCACATTGTTCTCCATCCTAGCCACTTCATTAGACAGTTTGGTGTTCTCCCCCTCGAGGGCGGTTTTCTCCTTGAGCAGCTTGTCACATTGACCCTCTGCCACTTCTTTCTCAGCTTTGAGTTCATCGTACTCCTCTTTCAGCACCTTAAGCTCCGTTACCTCGGCCTCCAGGCGCTGCACCTTCTCCACGATCTCAGGGTCCACCCCTCCCTCAGGAGGCTGGCTCCTCAGCTTCTCTAACTCATCCTCTAGGCGCTTTTTCTCGGTTTCAAGCTCCTCGCATTTTTGTCTGTACATCTCCTCCTCCTCTTCCAGCGATTTTTCGCTAAGCTTCTCCAGGTATGCCTTCACTACCTCCGGTTCAATTAGTCCCATAGCCACATCAATCGCCATCTGCATCGGCACCCTATCCGGCCACAGGTACACCAACTTGGGGTCCTCCGTCCCCTGGAGAAGCACGAAGTGCCCCAGCTTCAACGACTGGATCATGGTGTAGCTTACCTTCTTGCCCGCCGTCTTAGCTACCCGCTCCGCCTCGTTGAGCTCTCTCTGGAATCCCATAAGCCAGTTGTTACACTGCTTCAACAGTTTGGTGTCCACACCCGTTAGATCTTGGCTGTCAATCCATAGGTAGTTGTTGAGAGCGGCTCCTTGGCGGATGAAGCTTTCAGCTGCTAGTTTTACTGGGTTTCCCTCTTTGGGTATGAATTTCCAGGCCTCGGGGATCACCGCTATCACCCCTCGCATCCGGTCCATGATGTAGGTGAGGGTCGCCTGGAGGACCAGGGCCTGCATCTCCTCCGTGAGGTCCAGCAGGTTCATCACATTGACGCCCTTCTCAAGGGGTAGACTCGTGGCGAAACTTCGCGCCTTGATCTGGGGTAGGATTATCTCGAAGTAGGCGGCCAAGTTGGTGTACACCGATATGTCGAAGCCTCTGCGTGCCTTCTCTTTGCGCCCTAAGATGTTCTGGTACACGTCCTCAAGGCTATGTGCTCCCTTGCAGGCGTTGATTATGAAGCTCCTCTCTATCTTCATCTTCTCTCCCATGGTGGCGGTAAGTATCGCCTCCACGTACTGCCAGTCTATGAGTGCCCCCTTCTTGGGTTCTCGGTAATAAGGCTGGATCTCGGGGAACCCATGGAACCCTATCTCGCCTCGTTTGGTGAGGAACACCACGGCCCTCATGGCGCTGCGTGCTATCATCGCTTTTACGCCCGTGGTCTTCCCGGACTTCTGGGTTTGGCCGCTTATGGTTGTATGATGTTGCTCTAGGTACACGGGGCTTCCGCTGCCCCCCGCAAACCCTATTAAGATACTTTTAGGCTGTGGGGTCATATTCTCCCTCCTTGATGAAACGGTATAGCTCTGAGTAGTAGGGCTTCACTTCTTCCTCCAGCCAGTCGTCAAAATGCGTCCGCTCATGACGACTCCACCCATCGGTCATGAAGGCTACCGTCTCCTGCCTGAGCTTGTTCCTGTTTATCTCGGTCACTTCTTAGGAGGCCTCCCTGCCATACTCTCCCTCTTGTATCTGTCAAACCCGTCCTCCATGGGGACGACTATTAGTGGGGGTTGGTCCTGTACCTTCAGGATAAGATCAACGTAGTCCCTGGCTGTTCTCCATGATATGCCGGCCTCCGCCGCTATCTGGTTCACGCTCATAGCTCGTTTTACGTTTATTACATTGTAAATTGCGGCTACAATCTGACTTGGCGGTTTTCGTGGCAAATCCGTCTCATCTGTATCTATTCCATAGGGTTATAAGGTCTACGCTCTAAGCCTCATATTTATGTTTCACAGGTTTATGTAGTGGAGTACAGGAAAAGTGGGTAAATTAACGGGATTCCCAAACAGTCTTAACGAAACACGCTTAAGTAACCCCCTCCCTGACTTGCGTTCTTCACGGCAACCAGAGCCCTACTTTACAGCATTTTCATAGAAACTTGATTACATGATGAAACCGGGTTATTTTTGAACGGGATTCAGGGCTTTTTCCACCCGGTTTTCACTGATTTTTCGCCCCGCCTTGAGCTCTGCCTTGGTGTACATGCGGCCACAGTACCAGCAGTTGAGGCTCCCGGCTATCGCAGCGGTCATGTGATCCTTACAGTCTAGGCTACTCTGCTTGAATACGTTCTCAGGTTTACACTCAGGTAGGCCTCCCTCTTTCACTCTCCAGGCCTTAACGTCCATTCCACAGTTACCACAGATAGCGCGTCCAGGACTCTTCTCGTAGTCCCAACTGTGACGAGTCATGTAACCCTCTCCAGCAGCACCCCCGTCACAGGATAGTATTGTCCCTCCCCTTCACACAGGGGGCAGTCTTCTTTTCCGCCGCAGCTGCATGACCGGGGGCGTTTCGACCTGTATATGTGAAGATGACACACCGATCCCTCAGGAACCATCTTTAAGGTGACTCTGTGCTGGGACCTCACCGTGACGCTCTCATAGATCTCTTCATCTTTCACCATTTCACCAGTTAGGGGGGATGCCTGGGTTAGCTCTTCAACTATGTGTCTAAGGGTCTCCTCGTGGCTCTGTATCTTCTCAACAGCATCCTTCAAGATGTAAAGTAGTGCGGTTCTCTCGTCAAGCATCATCTTCACCTTCAAACGTCTTTATCTTCTCTAAAACTATCTCATAGGCGTCTTTCATTCCTTCGTAGTATCTTGAGTTAACCCCTTCTTTTATCAAGCTTTTAGAGCCTTGTATCTCGTCCGCACAATGGGTCTTCAAATCCTCTATGAAGTCTATACAGGATTTATCCTCAACAGAGACCTTAAGACTATTATCGTGATCTTTAAACAGTTTACGAGTCTTTTCGTCAATCTTGATACGTCCCTCCTCTGGTATAGAGTCTTTAGATGTCTTTTCTCCGTTCATCTCATCACCACTTCACCCCGTGTCTCTTGAACTCCTCATGAAGCTCCCTTACGTTTACCTTCACGGGGGCATCAAAGTTGTCCAGCTGCTGCTGAGTTACGCCCTTCTCCAAGGCGGCCAAGGTGTCGAACTCGAGGGCCATCACCAGCGCCTGCCTCGTCAGCCATGGATCCCAATCCATCTGTACCGCCATTGCGCGTATCTCCCGGAGGAAGGCTAGCGCCTCAGTAAGATCATTGCGGTCCTTGTGTTCCTTGATAATCTCACGCATCATGCGTTTCTTTATCTCGTCGATCTCGTCTTTCACCAAAATGGTGGCCTCACCTAAGCCGTTCTCCCTACGCACTTAAGACTTATTACATAAGTTGAAAGAGATGTAACACAATGACTCGCAAGGACTACTCTAAGCCCAAGACAAAGGAAAACATTCTAACCGATCCGGAAGTTGACGCCGTGCTAGACGCCTGCGCCACCCGACTAGACGATTTTTCGTTCCGCAGCCTCGTCTACGTCGGGTTCAGGGTAAGCGAGTTCACACACATGAAAAAAGATTGGGTGAATTGGCCCCGGGAGATAATAACAATACCCTCCCGAATGAAGTGCGACTGCACCCCCTGCAGAGAAGAGTACCGCAACAAGAAAAACAAGATCACCAAGCCCTCAGGATACTGGCAGCCAAAGACGCCGGCGGGGGCCCGCACCATACCCGTCGTCCCCGAGTACAAAGATCAACTGAAGTGGTTCTACAAGGACCACAGAGAGGTAATGGAGGTATACCCCTGGCGCCAATACGTTAACCGTCTCCTCACAGACCTGGAAGACAGAACCGATCTACACCACCGGCTTTTCCCCCACTGCCTCCGAGGCACCTTTGCGACCATGCTAGCCCGTAAAGGGTTCAGCCCCTACGAGATCAAGGACGTCCTCGGCTGGGAGAGGATAGAGCAGGCGATGTACTACGTGAAGATAGCCGGCACCATGATGAAAGAAAGCTTCGATAGGAAGTGGTGAAGCAATGCCTAAGCCGCCGGTTAATCAACTGATCTGTAGCGACTGCATCCCGGTCATGGACACCTGGGAAGACAACACAGTGGACACTTTCGCAACGGACCCCCCATACGGTCTAGAGTACATGGAGCTGGATTGGGATAAGACGCTGCCGCCCCTTGAGGCGTTTACCCAGATGCACCGGGTGCTTAAGCCCGGGGGCATAGCGTTCGTGATGTGTAGCCCCCGTCAGGACCTCCTCGCACGAATGGTCTTGCTCTTGGAGAAGGTGGGGTTCGTCACCACTCAGAGCTTCATATCCTGGATATACAAAACAGGGTTTCCTAAGGCTATGGACATCAGAAAGGAGCTAGAAAAAAAAGCCTCACCTATGCTACCTCTTTTTAATGAATCGTTTCCTGTTGCAGAGCGGTATAATGGTTGGAAAAGTATAACGGGGCTGAAACCAGCCCTTGAACCGGTTCTTATGGTTCATAAGCCCCTGAGCGAGCCCACGATAGCCGAGAACGTCATGGAGTGGGGAACGGGCGCCATCAATGTAGGTGACTGCCTTATCCCTCTCTCTGGTGAGGAGGCCCTTGAGGATAACAACTGGTACAGGAAGGACCTATACGAGTCTGCGCGTAACAGTGCTTTCCAGGGTAAGGCTCACGCCGTGAGACGAGACCCAGGGGAGGGTAGGTTCCCCGCTAATCTCATAGTGTCAGATCAGGCTCTAAGCGACGGCACGATAACCAAGTCCGGTAAGATAGAGCCTCACCACCACCTCGGCCCCTTTAACCGTGTAGCCTATGGCCACTATGATAGAGAGCCGACGGAGATAGAGGCTAAGCACACCTACGGAGACGAGGGGGACAGCTGGCGATACTTCGACCTCGACCTGTGGGCCGACGCCCACGGCATAGTAGAAGACGTTGCCTACTGGAACCGTAAGGTGTGGGTGGAGACATACGGGTTCCTGGACGTCCCTAAACCCACCACCAAGGAGAAGGAGTACGGAGTCTACAAGGGTCCAAAGAAAAAGCCAAAGTCTAAACTGAATCTATCGGGAGGGAGAAAAGCGCGGCTCGACGGCGCCAAGACTACGCCCCGTAGAAATGTTCACCCCACGGTCAAGCCGGTGAAGCTCATGGCCTGGCTGCTGAGGCTGGGTACGCCTCCAGGAGGGTTAGCCGTCGACCCCTTCGGCGGGACCTATACGACGTGCGTGGCAGCCAAGCAGCTGGGGATCAACTACGTGGGGATAGAGATAAAGAAGAAGTGGCATAAGATAGGCGTCCAAAGAGTCAACGCTATCCCCATAAAGTTAACGGAGTATGCGGTGAATGAGTGACGAGGTACCTGTTAACCAAGTTCTGTGCGGTGACTGTAGAGCCATCATGAAGGTGTGGCCCGAGTCCTGCGTCGACCTAGCTGTTACGTCTCCACCCTATTGGGGGCTTAGAGATTATGGGGTGCCTCCTACGATCTGGGGAGGAGACCCAACTTGTAATCACGAGTGGGGTGAAAACCTATCATGGCAGGGATATAAGAGAGGCAATAAACCCGGTGATTATTCGACGTCCACATTAACGAACCCGGATAGACAAGACGAGATTTCTAGACCAACTAATAGCGGTAGTTTTTGTTCTCTTTGTGGTGCCTGGCTCGGGTGTCTAGGCCTCGAACCCCATCCCCAAATGTACATAGATCACATGGTCGAGGTCGCCCACGAGATCAAGCGCGTGTTGAATCCCCATGGATCCTATTGGCTCAACTTAGGAGATAGCTATTGCAGCATAACCGGCGGCACTGATCCAGCATACGATAAAAGTGATCTTACGGGGAACAAACATAAAGGCCACCAGAATCGAGCACGGTACTATGGACCCTCTACCAGCTGGCTTCAGCCTAAGCAGCTTCTCTTAATCCCCTCGAGGGTAGCTATAGCCCTCCAAGAGGACGGTTGGCTCGTTAGAAACGCTGCTATCTGGTATAAGCCTAATCACATGCCAGAGAGCACAAGAGATAGATTCACCAGCAGTTACGAGTTCGTCTTCTTCTTAGTCCGCAGTGACGCCCGGAGCAACTACCATATAGTCGGAAACCAACCCAACAAAGAGAAGCAACCTCTTCGACATCTTACTTGGTTAAAACTTAAGGAGTGGTGGAGAGACCACGGCGGCGTAAAACGCAGAGACGAGATACCTAAGGAGCTGTTGGGTGCTACCATAAACCTTCAATACTATTTTGATCTTGACGCGATAAGAGAGCCTTACATGGAGTCGTCTATTCAGCGCATAACTCAGCCCACCGTAATGCAGCAAATGGGTGGAGATAAACAGGGGGAGTTATACGGTGATGCACCTGGACACGGCAATAGACCCGCAGATATAGTAAAGGGATTAGCTGAAAGATACGAAACTAAATTTGATTCATCCACTCAGTACAACCAATATCAACAAAGAAGGGCTCAGGCTCGTAGGGAAGGAAAACCACACGACAATGCTTTAGGAAACTCAAAAGGTAAAAATCCGGGGGACCTGTGGGAAATAAACACCTATTCTTTCTCTGGAGCACACTTTGCGGTGTTTCCTCCCGCGTTAATCGAACCGATCATAAAAGCCGGCTGCCCCCGAAACGGTGTTGTCCTTGACCCCTTCGCAGGATCAGGAACTGCACTTCGTGTAGCAAGAAGGCTTGGCCGTCGCTTCATAGGCATAGAGATCAACCCCGAATACGTAGAGATGTGTGAAAGACGGATCAGAACCGACAGCTACGAGCCCCCACCTGAGAACGTAGGCAGACTAACGGAGTATTTCAATGACCATGAATAAACACGTACTCCTCATCGACGCCGACGGCAGCGACTACCCTAACCTCGCCCTTATGCAACTGTCAACTTACTTTAAAAAACAGGGCAACGAGGTATCCTTTGGAGCCTCAGACCACAACCCAGACGAGGTTTATATCAGCTGCGTCTTCACAAAGAACCGGGAAAAGGCTATACTGGCCTCAACCTGGTACCCGGACGCAGAGATATTCTTCGGCGGCACCGGATTCAACTTGACCAGCAAAATACCTCTCGAGGCCCGGCATCTGAAACCCGATTACAGTCTTTACCCAGATGTAGATTACAGCCTTGGTTTCACCAGCAGGGGGTGCATCCGTAACTGTCCCTTCTGCGTCGTTCCAAAGAAGGAGGGTTGGATATGTGAACACTCACCAATAGAGGAGTTCCTGGAACCAAGGTTCAACAAGATCCAGATTCTCGATAACAACTTTCTAGCTTCTCCTAACTATGTCACCAAGCTAGAGGAGTTGATAGACCTAAGAAAAAAGACGTCCTTCAGCCAGGGCCTGGACATCAGACTTGTTACCCCCGAGAACGCAGAGCTCCTTAGTCAGGTATGGTACTACGATCAAACCTTCAGGTATCGACGGCTATACTTCGCGTGGGACTTCCCTGAGATAGAACCCCCTGTACTGAAGGGCATAAAGACGCTTCTAGACGCCGGCATAAAACCACGTCACCTAATGTTCTACGTGCTGATAGGCTACAACACTACTTACGAGCAGGACAAGCACAGGGTACAGACACTCATCGATCTCGGAGTAATGCCCTATGTGATGCCCTATAACGACATGAGGGGAACCTACCATCACCACCTTAGACGGTGGGTTAACCGCCGCTTCTATATGGTGGTACCCTGGATAAAGTACGACAAGGGAGACTCCCAGAAGATAATAAGACGTTTAGAAAATTTAGACAATAACACCAAGCTAGACCGATATCAGTAACTCATCTAACCTTGTGCCCGGATATCCTCATTAAGGTTTCATAGAAGGTTGGATGCGGGGGCAACTTGTTAATGAAGTCTCTGGCGTCCTCAGGGGTGTCTATCCGTTGCAGGTTCATCCTCTGCCAGCCCTCCTTTATGACGAAGTAACCGTGGATGGGGTGAAGCCATATCCCGTATCCTCTGTACTCGCCCCACTTTTCCAGGGGTATTATCTCCTTAGCTATCCTTGGTTCCTGACGGGGGCGAGCTCCACCGGTCCAACGGTCCATCGTGGACATGCTAAACTTAAATTGTTATTACGGTTATTAACACCTGTCATGGAGCCTTGGGAGCGAGAGCTTGTTGAGCGTTACAGGCATCAGGGATCCACCACTAGCATTAAGGGACTGTGGATCCGCAACTACCTGTACCTTAATCCCCGAAAAACTATTACACAGGTCAATCAGGAGTGGAACCGGTTCTGTGACGAAGCAGATACGGTAGGGGTTCACATTAGACGGGGTAACTATGAATCCATGAGGATCTATTTCTACCATCTCAGGAAGAAGGGCCTCGTCACCCGAGAACTCGTTCCTAACCCAGATAAGCCCTATCCCTTTAGTTACCATAGCTTAGTAATAGAGAAAAGGGATTCACTCTTCTGGCTTAACCCCTCACACTAGCTTATGGCCTTGTAGAACCCTGGGCGTGGACTGAATATTGCTCCATCCCTCATCAATATGCCAACCAGTCTAGCGGACTCGCTGAGGGCCATGCCGTGGTCACTTTGGAGAACTTCGTATAGATCATCGTCTCTTACAGCCGTGTTCACTGACATCTCCCTTATCACTGTGAGCAATCTCTGAAGCTTATCCTGAAGGCTCTTTGGTTTCCCGGTCAAGATTATATCTAGGTCCGGTTGTCCCGTCTCTGGGTCTATGCCTATCTGGGTCATGACGTTGTTCATCAGGGCTATGACACCCATAGCGTCCTCTTCCGTCACTTCTTTACTGTGCCGTGCCCTCGCCCTTGCCTCACTCTGCCTTATCAGGCTCTCCAGCTGTCGAGCCGTTATCATTATGGTTGAATCGACGGACGCGGCTCTAAGCTTCAGGTAAAAGTCTCGCAGCATCTTAACCGCCTCGTCCGTCAGCGTCGGCGTTATCGCCTTTGCGCTGTTTATGTACTTGCGTAGAAGCTCGTCAGGTATCGGCGCCTTCATCTCCTCTGGGGCTCGGTGCATCCTTAAGATGTGGTCCGCCATCTCCGCATCCCGCTCAGGATTCGGCTCATCTCTCATCACGAATATGGTATCAAACCGGTTTAGCAGGGGCACCGATAATGTGATGTTCTCGGTTATCGTCTGGTAGGGGTTATACCGCCCCAGGGTGGGGTTCGCTGCAGCTATCACCGCTGTCCTTGCATTGAGGGTCGCAACTATCCCTCCTTTGGCGATGCTCACCACCTGCTGCTCCATGGCGGGGTGTATGGCGCCCCTGTCCTCGTCCCTCATCTTGTCGATCTCGTCTATGCAGCAGACACCCTTATCCGCGAGAACCAGGGCCCCCGCCTCGAGGACGAAGCCGCCGCCTCCTCTCTCCTGGATGGCTGCCGCCGTGAGCCCCGCCGCCGTCGACCCTCTACCTGTCGTCAGTAGCCCCCGGGGAGCTAGTCTAGCTGCTCTCTCGAGCATCTGGCTCTTGGCGGTGCCCGGGTCACCTACCATCAGAACGTCTACATCTCCTCTTATCCTTGTGGTTCCTATCTGTTTAGGGACCCCACCAAAGAGAGCTTCCGCCATGGCCTCTTTGATGTACCTGTGCCCATAGATGCTCGGCGCCATGCTTTCCACTAACTTGTTGAATATGTAGGGATCCGCTGCGAGCTCCTTTATCTTGTCTAGATCCTCTGGTGACATCTCCATGGACTCCTGCCCCGGCGCTATCTGCTCAACGTAGTTTCCCTCTAGCAGTAGCTCCATTTCAAGGGACTTTGGTTTCACCTGTTTAGCGGAGACTATGCAGGTTAGAGTCACTCGGTCTCCTGGATTCACGGTGTTCACTAAGTCGTCTTTAAGGAGGACCTTGATGCTGTGAGGTAATTGACCCGGGGGAAGTTCCTCAGGTCGCTCCTGAATTTTTACTTCTTGAACATTCGTGTATGTGCTTAGCATTGGGTCGACGATCCACATATTACCCTTGCAGTTGGGGCACTCTCCCGGTGTCGGGAACAGGAATTCGTAGGGCTGCACTAACTCATTTGAGACCGTTTTGCACCCGGGGGTCATGCACCTGAACACGGCTTTTGTTAGCTTTGGATAAGGTACCCTGGTGCTTACCACTATGCCGGTCACGGTTATCATCGTCCCTATGTGAGCTGCTTCCAGGTGGCGTAATGATACTAGATTCGGTACCTTATTGAACCTGACAGTGATCACGTTCTCTTTTTCTTCGTAGGCCCTTAACTGCTCTGCATCTAGAGGAGATAGACTTGGCCGCATCTTCTGAAACACAGCTACCCCAAACTCCTTGAGCATCAAGATCGGGTTGTTAAGAACCTTAACTGCCAGGCCAATATCGTAAGCGTACAAGTCAGTATAGTCTACGGTTAAGCTTCTCTTTCCTTCGGTTACCAATAAGGATATTTTCTTTTCGTAGGGGTATCCCCTCCCTATTTTGTAATCCTCTATAAACTGTATAAATTGAGAGTCGTATGTTTCCTCTTTTTGTTCTGCCATATTGTCACCCCACTACTACTTTGTAGCCTTGATCCTCAAATTTCTGTAGAACCATAGGCTGTATATCCAGCCACCTTACGCCCTTGACGAGTTTTCTTCCCACTTCGTTCAGCGAACCGGTGTAGATCTTTTTCCTCTCAGGCAGATAGTTAGTTATCTTCAACAGGAGATAATCGTCAAGCATAGCCTGGTATATCCTCTCTACCTCTGTGTACGCCGGCGTCCTAGTGATCCTGTCTTTCTCCCTGGCGTGTAGAACGTCGTCGGCTGTGTAATCGGGGACCGCATACACCTTCACGCTCCTGGTCCCCTTAATTGACACAGGCCTAGACTCAACGATGTATCCCTGATCCTTTAGATAATTCAGAGACTTGTAGACCGTCGGTTTCGTCATCTTGAGCTCGCTTCTTAGAAAGTAGGCCGTGGCTGCCCGGTGATTGAGGATGCAGGCCAAAACCTTGAAGCTGCTCATGTTTAAGACGAGGTTATGTAGCTCATCTAGAACCCATTCGTGAGGTATATCAGATAGAAAGATTAGTTTTGTGAGCTGTTTAATCATCTTCTGTCGTCTACGCAGGTAGTCTACTGACAAGAGACTATCTCCTCCGATTGACTATTAGTGAAATAGGGGGGGTAGTAGTCTACTGGTAGACTACTACCTGTAGTTTTTGCTAGTAGACCTTCGGAGTAGGTAGTCTCCTCCCAGTAGACTACCTGCGTAGAAGTTAGAAGCAGCGGTATAATTGTATCACAGATATTAGGATTATCCTGTCTGTAGGAGACGATCGGCGGCCGGGAGAGAAACTTATCCTCTTTGAGATTACATTGATCACGTTCCATTCCGGATCAATCTAGAGGGGGTATATCACCATTAAAACAGTTACGTAGTCCAGTGGCGCTGGACTACCTCAAAAAGTTCAGGCTGAGGGTGAGAAGGCCCAGAGGTTCTTGATCCGGAATGGCCCTGGACCCCTACGCGCCCAACCCTCAGTTATTCTTAACAACAGACAGTAATTTATATCTTGTGCTGTTACACGGGTTATAATGCTGTTAAAACAAGGTTTCTAAACGGTGAACATTAACGTAATCCCATAAAGGGATTACTTGAGGTCCTCGACGCAGAGATCGTATTCGTCGACGAACTCCCATAGGGTAGGCTCGCCTAGCGACTTCTGGTACTCCCGGTTAAGCCACTTATAATACTCTGGGTTAACCTCCATCAGCTGCTGCCGCCAGTCCAAGAATCCAGTGCACGGCATACAGCCTACTCGAGGCAGGCCCTTCTCGTAAAGCGGGTTCAAAGGGATATCGTGGTCCTTCACATACCTCATGAGCTTTCCCATGGACCACACAGCCACCGGGTGGAACTTCCAGATACCGTCCCTCTTAGCCAAGTAATAGGGACCCCTCTGGTATATCGCCAACGCCCGGGGGCGGCTCTCCTCTACCCGAAGCCCCGAGATAAAGCCATCCATGTGGTGCTCCTCCATGTATCTTTTAGCCGGTTCCTCTTTCAGGTACCTGCAGCACGCCGGCTTCCTTGGCCGTCCCTTCTTCTTAGAGGAGCCCCTCAGCTGGGGGAACCCGTGCTCTTTAACGAGGGTCCAGTAATCGGTTTCTGGGCGTATCTCCTTGAAGTTTAGGTTCCATTCCTCGGCGATCCGGTGCACATGTTTCACGGTTTCAGGGTACTCTACGCCGGTGTTGTTGAACATCACGGGGATATCTGGATCCTGCTGTATGACCAGGTGGAGGGTTACCTGGCTACAGCGGCCACCGCTAAACGCCACATAGACTCTTTTCTCTAGGGCCTTCTCAATAATCTCTCTTGCAGGAGTAGCCGAGTTGGGGTGCCTCATTGCTAGCCTTATCCGGGCCTTAAGCATATCCGGCGTGAGCATGGACATGGTATACCTAACAACTGGGGGGTACCACATAAAAACCCTGACACCTGCACAGGTTATCCAGCGCAAACTATATTGAGGAAACCCACAATAGAGATAACTGATATGCAGTCTCTAAGCAGCCTCGTCGATCAGCTTGCACCCAAGAAAGTCACCGGCAGCTTCTTCTCCACCAAGAGCTTCCTGTTTGACCCCTTCTTGTCGTTAGGGGACTGGGTTCCAACCATCGGCACCGAAGTTGAGCAACGACGTCTAGACCCCCCCGCCATAGGCGTAGTGGATATCACATGTAAGCAGGCCGCATTCGGTGCCTTCTACATCGGCGGCATACTACAGTACGTCGACCTCGAGGGCGTCGACAAGATCACTTTCACCGCCAAGAAAGACGTAGACTGGCGTTCCCTCATAGGCATAGACTGTATGGTTACAAGGCCGACAGGCTTCAAATCCGCCTACGTGAAATACCAGGTATTGAAAGACGATTACGAGACCTGGGAGATAGAGAACATAGGCGTTACGGAGCCCATAGACGCCGTGTGGATCACCAGCAGCCCCCATCTCGACACCAAGATCAGCGTAGACTCAATCCTCATAGAAGCTTAACCCTTGACCGAAACTCTCTATTGGGAAAGGTGCTCCCGCTGCGGGGCCCTCGGCAGGATAGATGAGGACCAGCACGCAGGCAGGGTCTCAATAATCTGCACGGAGTGCGGCAACCACTACACAAAGCACTAACCTCATATATTATACAAATTGTATATTATCCGTGACCTTGTTTGAGTGAAACCGTCCCTGAAAGAGGCTGCGGAACCCGAAAGGAAAACAGCCTCTACCTATGCGTAAGTGAGAGCATCGGGGGGCTACCCCTAACAAGCTTCCTGGTGGATCCCGTCGTCGAGTACCCTGGAGGCTACTTCCGCGCCCCCATCGTGACACCACCAGACGCCAACGGGGTCCGGCACGTAATCATGTGGATCGGTAAGGGCAACTACCCTTTCGTGCCTGACTACATTGAGGAGGCCATAATGGACGGCGTATCAAAGAAGATTCCCATAAACAGTGATCTCTCTAACCTCACGCCGGGGCTAAGCCAGCTTATGCTAGTCCATCCCCGGGCTATACCTCAGTTCGGATACAAGCTCAGAGACGAGTGGTGCCCCACGGAGAAGCAGGACGTCCACCTGTGTATCGGGGACCTCTGGGATCTATCCTCAGCCAAGTCAAACGCTAAGCACACCCTGAAAAAGATGTATGACACAGAGGCTTTCCTTGTTAAAACGCCCTCTGTGAAGTATGTCATTAACAGAGCCTACGACACAAAAGGAGAACCATTAAACCGAGTCAAAGAGTACAAGCCAGGCGTCATACTCCGGTTCCCCAGGTTCCACTTCGAGTACATAAACCAAGAAAACAGGATACCCCCAGCGGTCGACAAAATCAAGGGTCACGGCTTCCAACTGGAGGTGCTAAAAAAATGAGTATGGCAAAAAAGAGAGAGCCAATGAAAACAGGGGATAAGATTAAGGTCTTATTTACTAAATGGGATCGTCGACGTGGCTATCATCAAAGACGGCACCAAGGGAGTAAGAGGAAAGGGAGTTGATAGCGTGAACGAGGATAAACCCGTTGAGATAGGGGAGCAGCAGCAGGTGGTCCTTGACCAGCTGTACATCATCCACCGCCGGGGAGACCCCTTTGAGGAGGGCCGCGAGATAGCCCGCCTGATAGGAGAGAAGGTACCCCTGGACAAAGGCGAGGGACCCCACGAGGTAACCCTAACCCAGGACCACTTTGCAGGCCTCCTCAACATCAGCCAAGCGGCGGTGTTCCGCCTCATCAGCCTAACGACGCTCGAGCCGTGCTTCGAGGAATTATACAGGCAGGGAGGCATAGCCAAGTCCACCGCCTACGAGCTCGCCGCACTCGGACCCGAGGAACGGGAGCCCTTCAAAGACAGGGAGAAAATCACCTTCGAGGAGGTTAACCAGTACAGGCGGGACCTCAAACTTGCGCCCCTCCTGGAGCTAGCAGCTCAGCCTTTCCCTGAGTACGACAACGATCTATCCGTCGAGGTTCAGCAGGCCGAAGCATGGTGGAAAACGCTCTCACTTATGAAGAAGATAGACGTCTACGAGGCAGAGACCATCTAGACCTAAAAATACATTTATCTATCATCACGTTATGTTCTAGTTAGAGGTAACTGTGATGGAAGTTCCAGCGCGTTGCTTTGTTAAGGGTATGAGCATGGAAATGGAGCTTGATCAAATTGATGCCGTACTCAGATTGATAAAGAGAGGAGACACACGGGACACCAGCCTTCGTGAGTTAGCTTTACCGCAGGCTGAGACAATTAAGGGACTCAGCGATAGTGCTTCTAGAACCTGCAATGTTAATGGAGACTTAGTTCAACTCTCGAACATATTGTACGACGCAATAGACGATAACAATGTAGAAGCGACAAAGAAAACAGTAGAACAGATAAACGCAGTTCTGTATAGCCACGCCTTCAGAGAGCTATACACTTAGCCTAGAAACTTTATATCTCAGGTATAGCTTCTAAGATATCGACGTCGCCGGGGATAACCATAACTCTGAAGAAAAACTGAATTTCCCTAAAGGCGGCGCCAATCCTCTTCCTCTTCCCCGATTTGGGGATCACACAGAATCCATGACCTTCCTGACCGCTTTAACCTTAGCAGAGAAAACTTCCTCAGGGTCAACCCCCAGAAACTCACAGACCGCCAGATGCGTAGTACAGCCCTTCGACGGTGCACAGCAGCCCGCCAAGTCACCCCAGCACAAAAGACTCAACGCCTTAGCCCTCTCTCTTCTCGTCGGTTTCTCCCCGCCAGGATATTGAGAGAGGTCAACATGCTCATGGTGTATCTTCTTAAGCTCTATTAGGGTGTCTAGTCGGCGTTTATATCCGTCCGCCTCGGTGAGACCGTCAGATAATATGCGCTCATGATCCTGGATGGCCTTATCTATAGCAGACATTACCGGTTAGCCTCGGAGGCGCCGCATCTTCTCCTCTAGGTCCTTCTTCATCCGCTCAAGCTCAGCCATTTCTTCATCTACGGACCGCTCCGCCTTCTTCTGGTAGAGCTCCTTGGTAACCTTCTTCGACGCATCTATGTCTTCCCGGGTGAGGTCCTGCGGTGACCGGGGGATACTTCGGCCCACTCGTCTAGTGAACTCTTCGTTCCATGCCTCTTTAAGATCAAGAACCTCGTTACTTGGCACTCGGTCAGGGTATTTCTCCCAAAGCTTTTCTATCCGCGAGATAAGATTGGTCTCACCCGCAGCATCAAGGTCAGCGTAGAGAGGACCACGATAACTCGGTTCTCGGGCAAACGGCCCCTCCTTACCTTCTCCCAGGGCGCTTCCTATTAGCTGTTCTACTCTCTGCTTATATATCGCCCACCCAACTATTGCACCGGCTTCTCCTCTTTTCTTCAATTCTCTAAGAGCTCTGTCGGTTCCATTCAGTCTTGGCGCTAATTCGTTGAAGTTCCATATCTCATAGATCTTTGGGCGACGAACCACGCGAACCTCTACACCTAACCTCTTTCGATACTCCTCCAGGTGTTCCTCTGCTTTTTCTCGACTCCCGAACGGGGGTCCAGCTACAGGTAGCCATCGTTTATCCGGCATAAACTGTATCTCATATTCTTCTGGTTGATCTTCTTCAGCCATATCCCATGACTCCATTGATATAGTTGACAACGGCTTTAATTATCATCTCTTTCTTCGGACCCTCTGGAAGGCCTTTAACCCTGCTAACCGCCTCATCTAGGCGGTACTCACTTTGACGGTTATGTTTGGACATCTGCTTTATCCTCCTCTATATGACGCTTGGATTCTAACTCTTCTAGCATCTCATTTATTGGCTTTATAGACTTGAAGACACCGTAGGTCTCCATCACCTTCATCGCAAGCAGCTGCATCTTTATAGCCTCACTCGGCATAACCCCCAAGTTGTTGGCCACTTCCTCCAGGTACGATCTCTCATAGTTGTTCAAGGAAACCAACAGAACATCATCACTCAAGGTGTACCGTACCGCCCTTCTAACCACCTCGGCTAGACTGACTTTCGCCCGCTCCGCGTTCTTTTCGATGGAACCATACATCTCAGGTGTCATTCTGACGGTCAGCGTAATTTCCTTCTTCAAGAGACCACAAACCGAATACATTTGTAGTCCGGGAAGGCTTATATGTATTCCCAATAACCTAAAGATCGATCTGACATGAGCAAGGCAGCCATGATCGAAAAGGGCAAGAGAAAGTACATAGCGAAGATCAGCGCCCTCGGAGGCGCCTCAAAGTACTACGACTGTGGCAAGAAAGGCGGAATGGACGTGGCCATCTGCCTTAAGGGCATGAAGGCGGCTCTAACCGAGACCAACTGGGGAGACGCCTGGGCCACTGCTATGGCTTAAACCTCCTTTTTTCTTTTTCTAGGTAACCGCTTTTCTAGCCAGGTATTCGGATAGGTCGGTCACGCACGTTTCCTTTTCTTCAGGCGAGATATCAGGTCTAACGAGGTTACACATACCCTTCGCCCAATTCTGGGCCCACGGTGTCTCTTTGATAGCCTGTATTCTCTCCGCAAATGAGAGCTTAGGATTCTCCCGGACTATCTCGGTTACCTCGGGGTCTGCTATCAGCACCATGGATCCCCCATGTCTCAGCTTTCTTTCTTCCTCGGAGAGGCGGCCAAGGGGGCCCGTAGGCTCTTTTGCGGTTCCAAACATACGTCCTGTACTCCTAACCGGTAGATCACCATCCAAGTCGACGGTTATCACCCTGGAACCTAATTTCTCCTCCAGGAAAATCTCTGTAGCCTTCAGCGCCTTCCTTCGGGTCTCCTCTTCGTCAGGGTTACCGTATCCGTACCCCTTTTTCTCACTCATAGCTGCTCTAAGAAAGAAGGGGACGGGGCTTCGATAAATCTTTATTCTCTGCCGTACTTTCGCCGGGCTTCAGCTAATACCTTACGTATCACCGCCGGGTCCCTAATACCCTCCACATTCTTATCGACAAAATCCACGCACTCAGCTATCCCGCCGCATATCTGCTCAGTGGTGCAGCCTATACACTCCTCTGTCTCTCTAACCTTGTAAGTGGCCTCCACCAGCTGATCTATCATGGTCTTGATCTCTCGGAGAGTGCTTATTTTCGCTCCCCCAATCTCAGCCCTGGACTCATAGATGAACTTACGTAGGTCTCTGGAGGCGCCGTTAAGGATTATCACCTGCTGACTGGATACAGTGGTTGTGTCGTCTTCCAGGCCGGACAGCTCCTCAACGACGCCCCGGACCTTCTCTTTCACACCCTCTGTATCCACACCGTTTGACTCTGCTCTCTGTAGTGCCTCTCTCATGAGAACCTTGGCCGTCTGGCTGTGCTTGACCGCACAGTTATGCAGAGCACCGTGAATAGTCAGATAAGACTCGGAGCCAGGTACATGTAGGTTATAGAGTTTCCCCTTAAAGTGAATTTTTCTCGCTTCTTTTATAGGTATGAAGACGTAGTTCGCCGTGACGTATCCATGGTTACCGGCTGTTTTTTCTCCTCCGTCATATTCGAAATCAGTTATCTCTGCAAATTGTCTAGCGGCGTCTCCAGATATTGTTATCTCGTAATATGTTCCGCCCTTTATCTTACGGCCATTTATCTCAGAATCATCTTTTTCTCTCTCATATACGCCATGTAGTATACCCAGCCGGAATAACAGTAATCTAAGTCTGTAAGCTAGCTGTTCTGATACCGTTGTATATCTGAAACAGTATTCTCCTGGTGATCCATCACCCCTAAAGGCACCTCTAAGTAACTTAACTTGCTTGTATTCAGGTAGGTAGAGTACCCACTGTGGAATAGTTTTATTCTTAGCTCCCTTGCCAAACTGCTCGAAATATGGGCCATAGTATTTACTAGAAAAAATCACCCTTACTGCAGTCTGAGTTTCGGTGTCTGTAACACAGGGAGTAATCCCATAGATATTCTCAATCAGGTTTACGGTGTCTCCTATTAGCTCGACTTCATCTCGTCCAAAGCTAAAGATTACATTCAAACCCCTTTCTTGTTTGTCTGGGCTCCCTTCAGCTATATATATACCTGACAGTTCCATAAGTCGCTCAGAGGCTATTTCTACATCTTTAATTTCCCTTATCCTAGGAAAAGCAATGAAATCTCTGTCAGTTAACTCTTCACATGGAACCCAATCTAAGTCTTTTTCTTGTATTCCCTCTTCTCTCCATGTAGACTGAGGCTTTCTAACGTTTCTGACAATGTATGCGGGGTGTTCCGGGGATATGTATAGCGGAATGTTAGTGTAAGCAAACTTTAACTCTACTAATGGGCCATCGTAGTCTCTGCTAATCACATTATCAATACTCTCAACTTGTCCTGTGTGACCGATTACTGTGTGTTTATCCAGTATGCTACTTATCTTAACAGTCGAGTTACCTGTGTACAGCTTAGTTGTGCCTGTTAGACATTCGATACAGTAGTCTACGTCTGTCTGTCCTTTGTAGGTCTTGGCCTCTGCGCCGTACACTTTAGTCGCAGCGGGTGGCCTCTCGGGGGATTTAGGGAGCTGCGGCGCCGGTTCATTTTGTGGGACACCGAACTGATCATCAATCCTCTTGGCCATGTCGTCTATTACCTTCATTCCCTGGTCAAAAGTAGTTACTACGGTTTGAACCTGCTTCAATCCCTTCGCTATCGCCTCAAAGGGGTCCTGTCTCTCTTCCCTACTCATATCTAGATCTCCACACTTTTTGCTCCAGGTATCTTCAACTGTGATAGTGCCTGTCTTATGATCCGGCTTATCCCTACACCTACACCCCACGAAACCGAGTCTAAAAGTATGTCATTTCTAAACGTCGGTTTAAAAATCTCCTTTAGGGCGGTCTCGTTCTCTAACAGAAACAAGGGTACGGGTGGATACGGTGGCGGCGCCGGCACCAGCTGCCGTAGAAGAGTATTAAGGTCGCTATCGGTCACAGCCAGATATCTCCTCTATGAAAGATATGTTGTTAGGTATAAAAAAAGGGGTTGCTATGTTACCTTGCTAGCAGCCTTCATCAGCTCGTCCTCGGCGGCCAGGAGACCCTCGGTTTTATCAAGTCCCTCGAGTATCTGCCGTGCCTTTTCGTCCCTCTCTTGGGGAGTTCTATTTACCTGGGGAATAAAGTCCTGATTGCCCCCCGGCATCTTGCTAAGGATTTTTTGAGCAACGACGTTAAAATCCTCTCTAGCGGAGTCCACCAGGTCTAGAGTCGATTTAGCCCCTGTGTGGAACCCCAACTGTGGCGCTACGCTGTTATAGTAATTCAGCTGATCCATGAAAGAGGGCTGATCCTCAATTTTTTTCTCTAGGCGTTCAAGTGACTCTCTGTTACGCGCTTCTTTCGCCTCTTCCAGTTTGGTTCTAAGTTCCTCCATCTTTGGGTTCTCCTTAAGACCCAAATATAGAGGCGCCATGGACATCGGTACGTCTATCTTCTGTCCGTCAATATCAACCGGTATGGTTTTTTCATCCTTTCCGCTGTCCTCGATGCGCTTCTTCAGTTCAGTCATCTCAAGCTCGTGCTTCTCTTTCCTCTGCTCCTTCTCCTCTTCCCGGTCCTTCTCTTCCTGAATGAACTTCTGCCATGCTCTGTACCCATCTGCATCGGTCTCTATCTCCTGACCGTCATAGACCACCTTGTGCACTTTACCTGGAGGTTTCGGGGGCATATTGTAGCTAGGCGAGAAATACCCGGGTGGATAACCTTGATGAACAGGAACAGATGGGAATCCATACTCCTGTCCATATCCGGTTCCAAACCCCGTGTTGAACCTATATGTATAGTCAGGGCGTCCACTCCACCCTGTGGAGCCACCCAAGTACATTGGCTGCGTGTTAGGGGCATTCTGTCCTCGAGTCACCATGTCCACCATGTTAGGTAGCATAGGATACTGATTGAACAGGGGTCTAATCAAGAAGATACCCAGCTGCTGATCATTAGCCTTAATCGCCAGGCTCTTTATGAATGCGTGAAGTAGGTTGGGGTCCCTCATGGCGCTAACATCATCGTTAAGCGCCCTCATGACTACCTTATCTGAAGCTCCTATCCCGTATATTTCTGATAGACGTGACTGAATGAATGCCTTAGCATCTTGTATGTACTGTATCTCTGGGGGAAGGTAGGAGGGGGTCTCCTCTGCCTCTCCTTCAGGGACAAGTTCACCCGAGGACCGAAGAGCGCCTTTTAGACCGTATATGACGGCTGTGGTTAAACCCGTTTTAGTTGCTATTTCTTCTTCTGGTATTCCTTGTCTGAGCATATTACGGGCCGTCTCTCGAGGGTCCTCTGGAGTGGGGTTTTCTTCAGGTTCACCCTCTCTGAGGGGCTCGTGGCGATCCTCTGAGGTTTCCCCCTGAGGGTCTCCTTGAGAGTTATTCAGAGATGGTAACTCCTTGTTCTGGTTCTTGTTTCTGTTTCTGTCTGACATTGTTACATCTTCCTTGGCAACACGCCTAGACGTTCGGCCTCGATGTTTTTAAGGAGCTCCTGGGTTAGAAACCGTATGCTAAGCCTGACTGCCTCACTTACGTTGTTTTCCTGTATTTTGCCTTTTGTGTAGAGATAATTGGCTAGCTTATCGGCCATTTCCTTTTCCTCAACCGTCACTCTGACGGAGATTCTTTCGGACATGTCACACTATGATTTAAAACTGTCATACCTCAGTATATAGATTATGACGCTTACGAAGATAGGAGTCATAAGCGGAAAGGGCGGAACAGGTAAAACCACAGTAGCTCACAGCCTAGCAAGGGCCCTCCAGCGTAAAGGATACCGTACAGGTATGCTGGACGTCGACCTGACAGGCCCTAACCTGACCGATATACTCTGTAAAGCACCCCTTGTCGTTGAAGATGACAGGTTCATCCCAACAGACGAGGATGGGCTAAAGTTCATATCACTAGGTCAATTAGCCTCTGAGGGTGACCCGGTGATGTGGGCGGGTGACGACTTATCAGCAGCCGCTAAGCAGCTTTTCACTGAAACAGACTGGAGCGGGCTAGAGTATCTGATAGTGGATTTTCCCCCCGGAACCGGAAATGAGCCTCAGGCGATGATCCCTCTGATGGACTATGTGCTTGTCGTGACGGTTCCCAGCGTTTTAGCTAAGTCCAATGTGGAGCGGGTTATAGAGCTCTGCAGGGAATCAGAGACTCCTATCCTAGGACTCGTCAAGAACATGACCCTAGTGGAGTGCCCTAGGTGTGGTTATGGATTCAACATTTTTCCTGAGGATCACGACTTTGAGGACCAGGGGATACCGACGCTAATGGAGATACCGATGCGGCTAGATGTAGCAAAAAACAAGTTGATAAACCACTTTCCCGTTGAACTGGTGCTCGAAGCCATGAAGAACCCGGTTATTCTGAGGAAGAGGGGGAAGTCGATACGTCGGGTGATTCTTGAGAAAGTGTTAGAGAGGATGATGTAGATGGGTAACGTAAAAAAGATAGTTGATAAGCTCCTACAGCTTCAAGATCGTTTCTATAAGGAGGCGGAGGAGTTTTACCAGGAAGGAAAGGGCAGGGTGTCTATGCTGAAGGTTGTTGGCATAGACGGCGAGACCCTTAAGCTGAAATGTGACGGTCAAAGGATCGTGTACGCAGAAGGAAATGAGGAACCCGTCCATGTACTGAAGTGCACCATGGACTGCTTCTTAGATGTGGTGTCCGGCGATCTATCGCTGAGAGAAGCAATAACCAAGGGTAACTTCGTGATAGAGACCGCATCCGATGGCAACATAAACCTGATAGAATGCGAGAAGTGGGCCAAATCCTTTAGGGCCATGAGCGCCATAGTAGCGAAGGTGGTACAATGAGCAAAGTAAAAGCCTGGATAATGGCGACGAGACTATTCGTGTTCCCATGGATGCTGTTCAACACCCTGTTAGGCGTCACCTTAGCCGGCTTCAACTGGAAGATGTGGGGGGTATCCTTCTTGGCTACCCTATTCTGGCTTTTTAGCGCCCACTTCATAAACAGCTGGAGAGACTACGCCCGAGGCCTTGACTCCGCCGAGAACGGGAGCACCATAAAGCCCTACACGGCTGGGGCGCAGGTGCTGCCTCTAAAGCTGCTAACCGAGACGGAGGTAATAGCTTCAGCCATTGGTTTCGGTTTACTTAGCATAGCCCTCCTAGTGACGTATGCGCCGCTTAGGTTAGACGTTATTCTCGTGTACGCTATTGGGCCGGCCATGGCTATAACCTATACAGACTTCTTCAAGCCTCGAGGCCTAGGGGAGATAGCGCTTTTTCTAGGACATGGATTCGGTGCGACCACTTTCGCGTATTCTCTGTTGAAGCCGGTGGATGCTACGGGTCTGGCTGCTGGGATACTACTAGGGTTCTGGGCCGGCATAATATACACATTAGATCAGTGGCCGGACGTTGAGACTGACTTCCAGAAAAAGATAAAGACTGTGGCGTACTACATGATGAAGGCTAAGATACAGCCGAGTCAGATATGGATGTTCTTGGCGACTGGATCAATGGTTATGCAGGTAGCCTTCGTCTTGATGGGTCTGATGCCTCAGGTGACTCTTTGGACGGTGCTTATACTACCCATAAGCCATTTCCTGGGGATAATCCTGGATTACGACTTTCCTCGAGGAGTGATTTTCTGTCTGGGGGTTATGATGCTATTTCCGCTGATAGCGTCGATCCCACTTTTAATACCAATATTTTTCTAACTCTAAGGGTTCATCTCTACTTCAGCTAACGCCCATGTGAAGAGTTCTTTTAACTCGTCTTTGTCGGGGGCGTTTATACATAGTACTTCTCCTTTACGATTACTATAGCAGATATCGTAGGCTGATAGATCGACTCCTTTCAGGTTGATTGTCCGTGCGGGTGGCATTTTTAGCCATTTAGCCCTTAGATTATTGAAGAGTATAAAGGTAGCTAAAGGATGGGAATACCAATATTTTTCTAATCTATCGACATACTCTAATTTATGGCGATGTTTCAGGAGTTGAGCGCGGCTATAGGGGATCTACGTGATGATGTAAAAACCCTTGTAGTGGAGATTAAGGTTTTCAATAAAAACGCACCGGAGCTAGTGAAGGAAGTAAGAGAGCTACGTCAGGTTATAGAAAAAACGGAGCCGACGATGAAGAAGGGGGTTGAACTTTTAGAGAAGCTTGATAAGGAAATGGAGCCCATGCTTAACTTAGCTAAGGAACTTGTTGAACCCTCTAAGAAGGTGAACAAACATTGAGTGAGGTATCCCCTGAGGTGGAGGCGGCCCTAAGGAATCTAACCCTGGAGGGTGTTCCCACTCCCACGGTCTCCTTAAGGACGGTCTCCTTAATGCTGCCAAAGTTGGGTAGAGTGCTGGACTCGATTAGTCCATTTGATCTGAAAGCCAGCTTGGTTAGCACCAGTTTCGAGGATGCCGCTTTGGATGCTGAGGTCTTGGCGGAGGTCCTGGAGAAGAAGACAGGACTAGGAGTACCGTTATTCCCTGTAAGCATCTATGGGAATAACGATAGTCTCTCATCGGGAATGACAGACAGACAAGGGAAATATCAGGATACGGTGACCATTGAGAAAAAGCAGGTTAAGCTGAGAGTGGTTTTAGGTGAGACGGGTCTACCTATACAGCTGCCTCCGAGTCTACCTATAGTGCTCCCAACCTACGAGACCGATGTGCTCTGGGATAACTTCAACGACAATGAGCTCGATAAAAAAGTCTGGAATATATTCACTATAGCTAGCCCCTATTCTGGAATTGGAAAAGCATCTGAGCAAAACGGGCGCCTAGAGATATCTTGTCCAAACACAGGACGCGGCGGGGGTATATGGAACGAGAAACCCGTGGACGTCACAGGTAAGAGGATATCGGCTGCTCTACACAGTGACTATTACGAGATCTGCGCGTTGACCGTGCTGCCCGAATCAGAGGAAATGTACTCCCTTCCCTATAATCAGGGATATAATGTATTCGTGTGGGGAATAAAAAACAGATTCAGCATAAACGCCCTGGGAGACTATGTACTATATGGTAAGGATAGGGCCAAAGACCCGGATCGGGTAGAGATCAGGTTCGAGGATAATCTGTTCAAGGTCCTCGAGGAGGGCGTGGAGGTTTACCAGGAGGAAAATAGGCTGTCATCGAACATCTGTCATATTTACCTGTGGGGGGTATCCTGGTATTACCTGAAAGGAGGTACCGCTTGGGCGGATAACTTCCTCCTAGTATAAGCTCTAAAAAATGGTGAAATGGTGATGGATGGAAAAGTAAATCCATGGGCGGAGACGGCCTTCAAGCAGGCCGAGCGAAAAGGTAAAGACCTGAAGGGAATACTGGCTACTGTTCATGTGCAGCCGGGAGAAGCCCCCAATGTGGCGGCCCAGCTGAGAAACGAGGGATACTCTGTTCAGGGCGTGGTGGATGACTTTGTTTTCTGTGATCTACCTGAACCGGGAGACTTCGATAAAGTAGCTCGATGGTCGGGGGTAATCCAGGTCTCCATGCAGAAACGTGTATCCCCCATGGCCGTGGGGGTTGATGAGATATTCAAGCGCATCGCGGTCTTCCGTGACCCTGTACTCTCGAAGCTGTCGCGTAACGAGTTAGGGGGTCTAGGCATAGACTTTAAGCCAGCTGCTCAGATACCTACACCCCTTCAAGCAGCTCTAGACATATTATCGACGCCGCTGGATATCTTGAAGAGCCCAGAGGAGAGCCTAAGTAAGATATTCGGCGGGTTCCCCCCTATGCTCACTACAAGAGACTGGAAGCTGGTGACCCAGACTAGACAGCTAATGGAGGCACCAGTCGAAAATGTTCTCTCCGAGGAGACAAAGGTAGCAGTGATAGATACAGGGGTAAACGCTCCGCCTCCTTTCCCCTTCAACGGGGCCCTGGGGGTACCTTTCGTTGACTACGACACTATAAGCCTAACAGTGGAGCCGCCCTTCGACACAATGGGGCACGGCAGCTGGGTCTCAAGCTGTGCCTTTGGCCGTGCTGCAGATTCTCCCAGATACGGTAAATTTATTCCCGTAGCCTCGGCTCCACGTTACCTTCATGTGAAAGTGTTCTCAGCACTAGGGCCTGCGACGAGTTTCCAGATCATGAAGGCCATGGAGTATTGCGCCAAGAAGGGCGCCAAGGTGGTCAACATGAGTCTGGGTGGTCCCTTGATGGGATCCGTTAAGGATGATCCCGAGTGCGTCCTCGTGGAGAACCTGTACAAGAAGTACGGTACAAACTTCATAGTGGCTGCCGGCAACGACGGACTAGACTGGAGCATAAACAGCCCGGGGGCGTCTCCATACGTTCTAACGGTGGGTGCCATGGACTGGAAGGAACCCCGAGCCTCGAGCTACACAAGCCGTGGGCCTCAAGGAACCTGGTATGAAGAGAATCCCAGCGCCTTTGACGAGCACTACCAGGAATACGGGGACAACTTCTTGAAGCCGGACGTCGCCGGCATAGGCGGAGACCAGAACAGCCAGATCGTAGCGGCTTGCACTCCCTGGTACGACGGGATAAACGACTACTTCCCCAACGGCTACGACATGATGATAGGGACGAGCATGGCCACCCCCCACGTTGGAGGCATCACGGCCCACGCGCTAGACCGGTTCTACATAGACAGCATAGATGACGTAAAGAAGAAAATGAGTCAGATACCCGCTGAGAAGAGTGCGGTCCTTGGTTATGGGCTGCTGAAGTATTGCGCCTTGGTGTAGGAGAGGGTTAATTGCAGCAGTACCTGAGTCTTTTACCGCCCCCATATCCGCCTTTACCCATTAAGGTCTGGGAAAGCCAGTGGCCGGAGCTCACCTTTGTATGTCCCTTCTGCAAAACAACGTTTAACGTAGCCCCTGGATGGGTGAAGTGCCCCCACTGTGGAGCCAGTTTTCTTGTTTCAGAGTGGAATCAAACGAGTTTTCTGGTGGGAATGGGGGTTGGTTTGATACTTGGACTGCTGATCACGGCGGGGGTCTACTATTTTGTGATAAAGCCGTTGATACCTAAGGCTATGCTTGATGCGTTATTACGGCAAATCTTCTAGAAAACTTAAAAGCATTGATTATCTATCTACTCATAGTGACTTAAAGTGAAGACCCCGGAAATACCCAAGGAGCTACCTCACCAGATAGTGAAGGGAGTCCTTGATAGTCTAGCAAGCATCCCGGCGAGTATAAGCGGTGACATAACGGTGTCTCTCAACAAGGGCCCTCTGGGAGACGCTGGACCCCACAACGCTGTCAACGACGTCGTTACCGCCGGCAGCAGCGCCCTAAAGACTCTGGGGGGCGGAGTCGCGGAGGCGCTGGACACACCGGTTGATCTCGTGAGGAAGTGAGGTAGCTAGAAATGGTCGCATTACCCCAATCTGCACCGAAGCTAAGCGGCTTCACGGAGTTCCTAGCTCAGCCTGAGAAACAGTTCAGCAGCATGGTTAAAACCAGCATGGGGTTCTCCCTGCCGAAGGGTCCCAATGAGATGCTTGGCGATATCCAGAAGAGTCTAGAGAAGCCAGGAACAAAGTTAGAGGGGTTCCCCACGCTTCCTAAGCTTGATCTGCCTAATCTCCCGCCTCTCCCGGAGCTATCGAGCATGTTGCCTTCGTTTGGGAAAGGCAACGGGAAGGAAATGTACAACAAGAAGCAGGGCAACGTCGACCCCACCACCGGTCAGCCTCCTCGAGGAGTACCTTTCGCTCTACCGACAAGGGTGACAGAGAAGACTCCCACGCTCGTGAAGAACGGCACTCCCGCGTATGCGCTGAAGCCGGCGGTAGCCATCCCGACGCTTACGAAGTAGCCCCTACTTTTTTCTGGCTTTTCCCCTGTTTTTAGATGAAGTACACCAGTTAGCCACTGCTTTCCGTGTACCTACCCCTGAACAAGTCCACCTAGATACAGAATCTCTTAAGCTATTCACAGATAATCAAAAAAAGGGGGGAAATTAAGTCTATGGATTCTCTTCCCAGAATGTTATCCATGCCTGAGACTTTTCAGCTGCTCCGCCGCTTGGCACGATCTGGACTGTGAGCTCCTTCCCTGCGGCCCAGGTTAGTATCGGGTCCTCGAGGGTGCCCTTACGGTTTATCTCGCCTCCGCTTGAAGCCATGCGGAAGCTAGCCCTCTTTACGGGGCTGCTGCCGTTGTGGTTGCGCTCATAGACCTCAAAGAAGCCACCTCTGTCGCTGTGGATCTCGAGACGTGTTAGCCTGGATTCATAGTCGGACTCATAGGTTACCAGGTTGGCGCCGGCGCTGGGGCCGGTTATGTCTCCTTCCCGGGTTCTCTGAATCCACCTACGTTGATCAGGTAGTTTACTTACGCCCATTATTAGGCCCTCCTTACCTGCTGGTTGAGTAGGCGGTCAATAGCCTTTGATGCGTCTTCTCCAGGAGCCATAAATGCACCTAGTCTAGCTGCGGTTTCCTCCATGACGGGCATTCGTACAACTCTCTGACCCCGAGCGAACACGCCGGTTATCTGATCGAAGGTTACCTCCTGCTCGTTCCCCACGGCTTTCCATTCCTTGGGGATTATGGTCTCCTCGGTAAAGTTCTTGAGTCCGTCGACGGTTATTAGCCGCCGGGGGATCTCACCGGTTATCAGTTTGTCCTGGATCGTCGTCTTTACTATCGGTATGATCTTGTATGCGGCGCCTACGATGTGCAGAATGGGGTTGATCTGCCTCTCGTCGCTTTCGTTGTAGAAGCCCCAATCCCACATGCGTCCGTTATCTTTGCTTCTGAAGGCCACGGTCTCCGTCGTGATAGGGGGATCCCAGTAATCAAGACACTCCCTGCCTGAAACGTACCCATAGTCGTCCCCTGCGGTGGGGTCCGGCTCGTCGCTGAGGCTGTATTCCCAACCAGTTATCGGGTCGCCGACGTCAAGCCTCTTATAGACCCTGAGGCTCCACTGGAGAGGGGAGTAACCGAAGTGATACATCCACCAAGGATCGTTCTCGATCCTAAGTATGTCGTCTCCTGAGCCGATTCCAGTAGATCCTAGGTATCCCCAGTCTATGCCGGTCTCGGTGGCCAAGTAGTCCGCCGTCTCGGCGGTCATGATTTCCCTGTAAATCCTGTTGAGCTCTATGGAGGCGAGGGTCTTAAAGAAGAAGGCTCTGCCTGCGGGGGGCTTCTCACCTGAAACGCCGCCGCTTTCTTTGGTGGCAAAAAGAAGGATAAAGTTGTCTCCGGTGCCTAGCAAGCGTTCCTTGATGGTTGTTTGTTTCTCCATCTTTCCTTCATCTCTCTATTTTTACAGGAATTAGGAAGCCTGCCTAGCGCCCTTTGGCGACAGCGCAGAACCTTACGTCGCTAAGGTCGGTGCCCGCACTCACTTCCTGGAAGACGCCTGGAACGCCTCTCTGGTAGTAAGCTATGGCTATGACCTTGTTCCCGCTGAAGCCTGAGATCTGAGCCGCGATCTGGGGGCTGTTAGTGTAGATGCCTAATACGTCTGTCTCTTTGGTGATATCGCCGACGTCGACCCTGATGTTGAATCCGCTTCGAGCGTAGCTTGAAGGCCCGTCTCTGCAACCGACCGTTATCAGCTGCTGACCTGGAAGTTTACCTAAACCCATTTAGATAACCTCCAGCCTAGCCGAGATAGATATCGGTGATGCCGCTCTCAGTGATGCATTCTAGGCCTATCGGCCAGAATCCAGTTACGGTGTCGTTCCGAACGAAGTAGTCGATGTCCAGCTGCTCCTTTGTCTCGATCCAGAGGGCGGAACCCCTCTCGTAGAGGAGCAGGTCGGTCATTGCTGTCTGAGGATAGCAGTACAGGGGGTTTCTTAGGCCCTCCTGGTCGTTGATGTGCTCCTGGACGATGGTTGCGATGGGGACGCCTGCGATGAGCTCGGCGTAACCGAAGATGATCCAGGTCTTCACGTCCTCGGTAGCTGTCTCCGTGGACCCGTCCGCTTGTGTGTCGTCGGGGATGAGGTTGATGGTCTCAGGTGCGGCTGCACCTTGCTGGGTGTACTGAGCGTGTGCGAAGGACTCGGGGACGAGGGGCCTTATCAGGGTCTCCTGTGCGCCTTGGGCGTGTATCCCTGCGAAGGAGCCCCCCACCTTGTCCTCGTTGTAGCTAAACTCCTTGACCCATGCAGCAACTACTGGCTTGTAGTGCTGGAACAGGGCTAGGATAGACCTTCCCATGGGAGTGTTCTCGGCGTAGTAGTAGCCGGTGATGGCGTTGTACTCTCTCTCGAAGATATCAGCCTCGTTGATGTCTCCGGCGGTTTTCCAGTCCCATCCACTGGCGGTTGCTAGCTTGCTTCGTTTCTGCTCTGGCATGTTAGGTGTTAGTTCTCCTAACGATAATGTCTGTGACATTTTTTTTCCATTGTTTATAGTTTCTGAAGAAGATTTAAGAAATCCCGGAGAAAATGACATAAAAGACATTACTGACAGTTAATATAGTATGCCTCGACCTGAGATAACGGACCGAGCCCATACCCGGGTTAAACAGTACGCCGCTAAGATGGGGATCACCATTGAGCAGGCGTATGATCAGATAATATGTGACTATCTGGACGATTGGGGGAAACCTAAAACTCAGCGGCTGAAGCCATAGGTATGTGATTAAATGAGCAAAATTAAGGTAGTTTGGACCACTCAGATAGGTGGGCGAACAGGGTCTACCCCTCAGGCCGAGCTTGTAGCGAGAAAACTTAGGGAAAGAGACATAGAGGTTATGCTTCTACATGTGCCTCCTCTGGATATAAACACAGAGAAGCCGTTCCTTGAGGCAAAAACGGATTCACCGGTGCCTATGTACTATGCGACGAGATCGGTGGCGGAGGCAACGGAGGCCTTGAACCCCGATATCTTTGTGATACACAACTTCAACATAACAACCTACAGCGACCTGTCGAGGCTTAAGAGCAACTACCCTATCTTCATGAGGCTGGGGATAAACCTGTTAGAGCTGCTTACCCTACCGGAATACCATGAGGTAATACCCTTCGTGGTGTCAGCCCTCGCAGGCGTCGACCACATAATAGCGGCGAGCGAAAACACCGCTGGTCAAGTTAAGAGCATGGTAGGCGGGGAAAGATGCTCTGTGATACCGACGATCGTGGACGTAGACGCGATAGAGAGGCAGCCCATGAGTCCTGATCCGGTGGTGACATGTCTGGCCCGGGTCTACCCCATTAAAAACCATATCACCCTTATACAGGCGTTTAACCTGGTTAAATCAAAGGTTCCAGAGGCGGAGCTTGCGATAGTGGGGGCAGGCCCCACGCTTTCCCCCATACTTGATAATATGCTTCAGGTTCTAGGCCTCGAGGAGGGTAAAGACTACAAGTTTACTGGCTACATGGAGGACCTTAACCTGCTGTTCAAGGAGACCCGGGTGTTCGCGCTCCCCAGTTTCAGCGAGAACCTCCCTCAGTCCGTGCTTCAGGCCTATGCAGCAGGGGTACCCTGCGTGGTAAGTAGGTGCGGGTGGGGGAACTCCTTCAAGGCGGCCCTCAACGCATACCATGACGACCCCCAGAGTTGGGCTAGGATGCTAAGCGTACTCTTAACCTCCGAGCCCGAGTGGAATGCGATCAGGTGGCGGCAGACAAAGGAGCTAGAGACTACCTTCAATATGGAGAAGGCGCTAGACAGGTACGAAAAACTGTTCACGGACTACTATAATGAGATCAGCTATCTATCTAAGCAGGAGAGCGACGTCAAGGACCGCCTTAAGGATCTAGGGGTGAAGGTGAGAGGATGAAGATCAGCGTATTAGAGTATAACCTAGCCAGCGCCGGCGGACGCCAGCAGACCATGATATCCGGGTTCGCCGACTGCTTCGCCTCCATGGGTCACGACGTCAAGGTGTACGGAAACTTCCTGGGAGGCCACATATCCCAGAAAGAGAGAATACTGGATTACCACCTTGCATACAACCTGACCCTGGATAACTTTGAGTTTGGGTACCCGATTCAGAGACAAACCCCGCAGCGGATGCCACTTGAAGAGTGGAATAAGAGCGACATGCTCCTAGTGCCGTATCTAGACTACAGTTGGATAGGTGAGTACGTGAAATGCCCTGTGGTTTGCTGGAACATAGCGCCTCCTACTAGGTGGAACCCCGACGCCGTGGCCAGGATATGGACCAACAGCGAGACCCAGAAGAAGATACTAGCGCCATACATTCCCCCTAACGCCCCAGAGCCCCGGGTGATCTATGCCCCTCACGACTATCGACCTTTCCGGGAGGCGGCTATGCCTTGGGAGGACAGAAAAATAGACGTCGTGTTTTCAGCGAAGTACCGGCACAGCTGGTTTGGAGGGAAGAAAGAGGGCGCCAAGGTATTGAGTCAGGAGTTCCAGGAGGCTACGGAGCTCAGCGAGGTGGGTCTAACCGTAGTAGGGATTTTCCTGGTGAAGGACCCCATGGACGTCAAACAACTGACGGACTCCCTTAACTTTGAGCACTACGTGAACATACCTCGCCGCCTGGTAGCCGGCTTCATGGCAGCCAGCAAAGTTCTGTTTCATCCCAGCCCAGCGGAGTCCGCGAGTCTAATGCTCTACGAGGGCATGAACGCCGGCTGCTATCCAGTGGCGAGAGAGGCGGGGGCGTGCAGGGAGCAGATGGGATCCGTGGGCCTGGTGTTCAAGGACTTCGAGCCGACCAAGAGGCATATCCTAGAGATACTGAAGGAGGACCCCGTGCTGTATCAGATTCTATGTAGTGACTCCATAAGGCAGGGTCTGAAGTTTGACAGGAGCACGAATATAGGCGTCATTGAAGAGGAGCTCGAGATAATAGAGGGATTAGGATGAAGAGACTGAACGCAAAGGACAGCCCACTCTACAAAGAGTGGGGGAGTAAGGGACGACCCTTAGACCCTGAGAACAGGTTCTGGGAGCCGTGGACGCATAACCCAGACCACGCAGCGGAGTGTCTGAAGGGCTGGGGTAACCCGTCCCCAGATTATAAGCCCAGAACGATAGGGCAGAGAGGGAAAAGACATCGAACACAGAGGGTGGTGCAGTATCTACGCGGGGAGACAGTGCTAGACATGGGGTGTGGCGTTGGACACCTGTTTGGGGTGCTAAAGATGGGGTCTGCCCTCATATCGGAGTACTTGGGGCTAGACTGTGAGAACATGATAAAGCTGGCCCGAGAATGTTTCCCCCTTAATGAGGCCTGCTTTGAGGTAGGGGACGTATTCGACATATCAGGACTGAGGGGGTGGGCGCCGCCTCATACAGGGGTCTACGATACTGTTTTCAGCCTCCAAGTAGTACAGCACCTACCTTTACTCTATGAACCCCTTCAGCAGATGTGGGATCACACGGAGAAGAGGCTGGTGGTGGCTATGCTTCCCCCCACGATGCCGGTGTTCACGATAAGAGAAGACGGCCTGATAAGCCACAGGTACATGCTCAAGGAGATAGACGAGGCGACGAGCAAACTGACACCGCCCTTCAAGGGAAGGCTGCTGCTGTGGCCAGACCGGAAGGAGATCCCCGGGGAGCACCGAAGCCCCCGGGAGCAGGCGATACTGATACTGGATAAGGAGGTCTAAGCATACCTATTAGTTTAATTTGTGAGTACTGTGGTAACCTTTTTGAGGTTAGACCATATCGAGAAGACACAGCAAAATACTGTTCTCATGAATGTCATGACAAGGCAAGGATGAAGTTATATTTAGATAGAGAAAAATTAGCTAAACTATACTTAGAAGACAACTTAAGTCAGAATGAAATAGCCGATCTATACCCTTGTTCACGACAGGCGATTCAGACAGCTATGAAGAGATACAGTATACCAACGAGATCACGTGAGGAAACCTTAAGCCTAGGACGCTTCCGAGAGAAGAACTCAGAGAGAATTAAAGAGTTATGGCAAGATCTAGAATATGCTAACCACATGTCAGAAGCCCATCTTGGTCAACCTTCACCCTTAAAAGGAAAACCAATAGAGGAATGGATGTCTCCTGAAGGAATAACAAACTTTAGAGAAACTCAGTTTAAGAAGGGAGAAAATGCGGGGGAGAATCACCCTAATTGGCAGGGGGGGATATCCTTTGAGCCTTACGGTGCAGAATTTTGTACAGAACTTAAAGAGATAATAAGAAAAAGAGATAGCTATACTTGTCAACTATGTGGAATAAATCAAGATGAATTAGAGTATAAACTACATGTACACCACATAGATCACATTAAAACTAATAATAACCCCTCAAACCTTACAAGTTTATGTCGAAATTGTCATATGTCTCTACATTGGGATGAATTGAGACAGGGAGAAATAATCTTAGAGGAGGTGATGGTGTAGATGCGCGTTTGCATCCTCGGATTTCGATGCGCTTGAGTGGAGCATAGCGAAGGATATCCCTGAGCTCGCCCAAGCCGAGTGCTGGAAGGTGGACAACAACATAGGGATAAACGATCCCTCCACCGCCCAGCTGTGGGCCGTCATAACCACCGGGAAGATGCCTAAAGAGAACGGTGTAACAGGGAACCAGTACCGTAAAAAAGCGCTGAAGGTCCCCAACCTGTTCGACCTGGTTCCCGGCAGCGTAGCAATACAGGTACCCCATGAGAACATAGATTGGTTCCCCGAGGGACGTATGACTAGGGCGATGGGTAAGCCCGTGGCCATGAGAACGTTCGCTGGGGAGTGCTGGATCCAGATGAATCATAGGCGCAGCCTGTACATGGAGGCCCTAAAGAAGAAGCCGCCGCTCCTCATGATCCATATCTGGGGAACCGACTTTCTGCAGCACATGTACGCCTGGAGCCAGGAGACGATGGACAAGCTCTACGTCTGGTGCGCTGACATGGCCAAGACGGTCAAGGTGGCTATGGGTGACGACGGCGTCTTGTTGATAATGAGCGACCACGGTATGCTGACGCGGAAGAGCGGCCGCGTAGTTATCCCAGGACACAATGAGTGCACCCGGGGCTACCATACCAGGTACTCCTTCCTCAGCAGCAGCATACCCCTAGGATTCGAGAAACCGCCTCACATCAAGGATATCCTGCCTGTGGTGCTGGACCTGACGGAGATGCCTCCGCCTAGTGAGACGAAGATGCTCCAGGAGCGACTGAAGAAACTAGGGTACCTGGATAAACATGACTAAGATCAGCGTATCGGTGATCAGCTGGAACGAAGAGGAAAGCATACCCCTCGCCCTAAAGAGTGTGGACGGGTTCGCGGACGAGGTGGTGGTCCTGGATAACGGCAGTTGGGATAACACTGTAAAAGAGGCGGAGGAAACCCTAGCAGAGCTAAACATTCCGGGAGAAGTAAAAATAGAGAGCGGGCTGCTCATGTACGAGAGTCGTTACAGGGCCATAGAGCTCTGCAGCCACCCCTGGATATTGATGCAGGACGCGAACCTAGTCATGAACAGCGACGGCCCATACAGCACTAAGTCTTTAAAGAGGCTGGTTGAAGAGAACCGTAACAAACGGTGGATGATCCGCTGCGGAGACATCAACCTCTGCGGGGACTACACACATGTATTCGACAGAACCCCGTGTAACGTCCCTCACAAGCTGCTGTTTCATAAGGTGGGACGGATAATTGAGGCGGATCCACCGGCCTCGAGGGATAGACCCACCTTCCCGGATTTAAAATCGAGAACAATGATGGGAATGTTCGGGGTGAACCTGAGCCTAGTAAGGCCAGCGTGGAGAGTCTGGTACCGGATGCGTCAACCGGACTGGATTCTAGACGGGTCCCATGGGTCCATACCCGAGTACGTGGAGGCCGAGAAGGGGCTGACCCTTGAGAAAGTGAAGAAACTAGCCCCCGAATGGTATCGTGATTACTGCCGGCGCCACTGCGTACCCCTAGAAAAACGCTTCATTGATGGGCTTAAGGTTCTGCCGGCGGTGATAAGGGAACAGTTGGAAGAGCTCCCCTTCAAGATAGTCTATAGAGACGGGGAGATAGCTGGGCGTCTACCCGACGTCCCCCTAAGGTGATAAAGATGAAAGTAGTGGTATTGTGCGCCCACCCGGACGACGCGGTGATAGGTGCAGGAGGCTACATAGCGAAGCTGGCCACAGAGAAAGAGACAGAGATTACCCTGGTGTTCGCCAGTGACGGCCTGCTCCACGCCCCCAAATACGACGACCTGAGGGACCAGGCCGTAGCGTCCTGCGCTATACTAGGAGTAACAGATGTAAAATGGCTTAACCTAGCTAACCAAAGGTTTGACACCTACGCCCAGATAGACATAAACAAAAGGTTCGAGGCCCTGGAACTTGAGCCCAACCTGCTCATAACCAACAGCCCAACCCAGCTCAACAAGGATCACAGGATAATCTACGAGACCGCCCGGGTGTACTCGAGACCAAAGGAGCATAGGAGGATAAACCTGATCTGCTTCGAGTCCACCGTATGGAGAGTAGGGGAGTTCGAGCCAAACCTTTTCGTAGATATAGCTGAGACCCTTGAAAAGAAGGTGGAGGCGATGAAGGCCTACATCACGGAGTGCAGACCGTGGCCGCACCCAAGGAGTCCAGAGGCAATAAGGGTTAGGGCGGAGTATTGGGGTCTCCACGCAGGGTATCACGCGGCTGAACCCTTCAAGGTGGTACAACTCTATGGTGACATTAGCAGCATACCAACCTAGGCCCTTTCCCTGCCTTCATTTTTTCAATCGCATGATAGAGTCAGATGTATTTGTTATACTCGATAGTCTCCAGTTCAAGAAGGGCAGCTGGCAGCAGCGCTACGAGTTGTGGATGAACGAGGACAAGCTGCTGCGAACCATTCCCGTCAACCATGAAGACCTGTTCAAGCCCATCAATCAGGTACGGTTGGTTCCCGGGCGATGGATGGATAAGCACCTGAAAACACTAAAACAGTGCTACCATGAGAAGCCGTTTTTCCTCGTTGGGTACAAGACGGCAGAGCTAAGCCTAGACCGGGAGATGCTGGTGGACGTAAGCTTAACGGGAATCTATACCTTAAAGGAGATTTTAGGGATAGACACGCACATGGTTTTGCTGAGCGACGTAATATCCATGGTGAAGCGCGTTGAACCTCTCACGGGGAAAGGACTAGCGGAGGGAGGTAATCAGCTGCTTGTAGACCTGTGCAGATTATACAACGCGGACACTTACCTCTCAGGGGGCACCGCATACAAAAATTACTTGGACACGGAGCTCTTCAAGGAGGCAGGGATAGAGGTAGAAGTCCAACAATGGCGGTGCACGTATGAACCCTATGGAGACATAAGTATACTGGATCCCTTAATGAGGTATGGACCGGGGGCGAGAGAGTGGATAAAGTAGAGGAAGTGAATAAAGTAGAGAACCTTGAGAAGTATTGGGATTGTAATGTTGAGAGATATGGGTTCAGTCCCCAGGCCTTAGATTGGGGCAGCTGGCGCAGTCAGAGGAAAAGGTTCGAGGTCCTATGCAGGATAATACCCGATATCTGTTCCGTGTGGGGGAGACTGTTTAGAAACATAACGATACTAGATGTAGGCTGCGGTCTGGGTAATCTAATCGACTATCTGAGGGACAAATATGATTACCCGTGGAGCTACACAGGAATAGACATATCCACCAAAATGGTGAAAAAAGCAGAAGAACATTACCCTAACTTATTGCCCTCTAGAAACCCGATAAGCTTCAAGGTTCACGACATGGTGGAGGCTCTGGATAGACAATACGACTACGTGATAATGTCCGGCGTGCTCACGAAGAAGATAGGGAACCCCGAAGAACAGCACAGATGGGCGTACCAGATACTTGATAACTGCTGGGCGGCGACCAGAAAGGCTATGGCGTTCAACATGTTATCCACCCATGCGGACCATGTTAACTCGAGGGACTTTCAGTACGACCCCATTAAGGTTCTGGATCACTGTATGTGGTTTTTAGGCAGGAAGGTTACCCTCGACCATACGTACATGCCTCATGACTTCACTATCACGGTGCACAGGGCGGACTAGAAATGAAGTTCTCGGCGTGTATGCTGGTATCTCGAGAAGGTCGTCTTTTGGAGGAGGCATACAAGAGTATAGAGGAGCAGGACCCTGATGAGATCAGGATCTATCTGGACCCCGTTAAGCTGGGAAACCGACTTGAAGCGGTGGAGGCCTGGCTGCTTGACCGTGGCGCAAAAGTCTTCACTCAGGACGTAACCCCGGAGATAGAGGATCACCACATAGACGTAGTTCATGCAGTGCATAGAGCTCTACTTGAAGCAGAGAACAAATTCGTTGCGTGGAATGACGACGACGATCTTATGCTGTCAGACCGTAGAAGCGTGCTCGAGGAGTATGCAGCACCCGACGTAGGTGTGATCTACGGAGATGTGTTAGCTGTCAAGGATAACATTGTGGATATCAGGAGAACCAATCAGATAACGAGAGCGGACGACGTAGCCCAGATAATAGGCTCCGGGCAGCTGTATAACAGGGACGCGTTCAGGGAGACGCACCACATGGTAGACCACGGCTACTATTGGGACTTCAAGATATTCTACTGGATGATGAGGGCGGGGTACAGGGCTATCTATGTACCCAAGATAATGAGCCTCCAGAATGTGAACACTCAGCCCAGCCGAAACAGGAGGAGCCTAAGGGGAAAGTGGCCCTTGATATTAGGACGCCTAAAGAAAACTGAGCTATCCCTCGAGGGGACGGGTTTAAAGAAGACTCTGGATGCGGTGCTGGACTCCGGCGGCTATCCCTTAGACGAGTGTGTGGTGTGTCACAGCAAGGAGTACACACCGGCGTTCGAGAAGAGCGGCGCCACCTTCGTCACCTGCGACGGCTGCGGCTTGATCTATGTGAAGAACAGAGACAGGCAGGGATACGCACCCGATGACAAACTGGAGAGGAAGGTATTCGCAAAAGAGGAGCTAGCTCCCGGCCAGACCGAGATCGCGGGTAAGCTGCTGCTGAACGAGATACGACCCTATGTGCGTAGCGGCAGGGTTCTAGATGTGGGATGCGCTACGGGGTATCACTCAGCTGGGTTAGCTGAGAGAGGCTATGAGGTCTACGGTGTGGAGCCAAACAGGACGAGCGCCGAGTGGGGTGCGGAGCACTTCTCTATAAAGATGCATATAGGGTACCTGGAGACGGCGCCGTGGCCGGAGGGCTACTTTGACGCCATAGTGACCAAGGAGACTATAGAGCACTTCCATAGACCCAGCTACGAGTTAAACCTAATGCGTAAGCTGCTCAAGCCCGGCGGCCTGCTGCTGCTGAAGACAGGGGCATCCCAGAACAACCGAGACTTTGGCCCCGACTGGAAATACTGTGAGCCGTGCGAGTTCTACTTCTTCACCCTGAACCTGTTGACCCGCCTAATACGTGAAAACGGCTTCAACATAGTGAAAACACAGGATCTGATCGATGGAAGAGGCGAGATGCGGGTCTGGGGGATTAGAGCAATATAATAAGCTTGAAGAACCCTTAACCTTTAGAGATGGTGATGACCAAGCTAAAGATCTACGCACCGAAAGGCCAAGGCATCGTGAAGGTGACCCGTGCCCCTAAGGGCGTCGAGTACGAGGTACTGGACTTTAGCAAGAAGGGGAAGGAGGCTAAGTAGTGTACCAGCCACAAGAGGTTCGCATAGCGATAAACACTAGGATGGGACGCTTCAAGCAGTACCCCGTGGAGACGACTTTCGCGCCGGGGCAGACAGACATAAGCATAGCCCCACCCACCGCCGATATAGTATGGCAGATATTTGTGGTGAACTACGGGGAGCTCACCCCCGGCCCTCCGACGAGTAACTTCTACTTCGTTCAGAGACAGGTGGAGGTAAAGGAACATAACGTGCCTATGGTTCACAGTGTGCTGGACTCCCCGTACCCGCTGTGGGTGCTGTGCACCCAGAGTAACCCCCTCAGCCTGGAGGCTCACAACAACACGGGCGTCAACCAGACCCTGGACATAGCGTACTACCTGGTGACCTTCGACAGGAACACGGAGTGGGCGAAATGGATATCGGATCTGATGCTTCTAGGATTCCAGATAGGGATAGACGATGACATACTGGCCGCCGTTGCCCTGAGCAGCGTAGAGTTCACCGAGATTCTGGAGGCGAGACAAGGGTACTGGATAGACCGTCATGGCTTAGCTGGCCCCTTGGGGGCGTACTACAGGCTGGACCAGGTGGTTTCGAGGCTAGACAGGTTGATCTCCCTCCTGGAACTGTTACCTGGGATACAGGAGCAGCTACCCCCCGCACCGGAGACTCCTGAGGCATCGTTGCTGAAAGTGCTGAAACACCCAGACCCCGAGGACGGCGTCCCCGAGTGTCCAGTGTCTTACCCGGAAGAGGAGCCTGAGACGGAGAGCCCTGTAGATAAGGTTCTGAAGTGGCCGGAGGCATAGAGTAGATGACAGGAATAACGGAGGCTGAGGTACAGGCAGCCGTAGAGGCCGCACTTGAGGACTCGCTTGGTACTGTACTTACGGCTGCGCTTCGGACCGTCCGAGAGGGCGTGCTGAAGGGAGAGGTGTTCAACACGCCGGTACTTGCGAATACGGATATCTTCGGCGCAGCCCTTACACCCACTTATAGCCCTACGACGTTCAGGATCTACGCAGCGTTCAACGGCGCGGCGGTGCTAAGCGTAACTAGGACGAGGGCAGGGGTCACGGTTACGGAGCATTTGAACGGCAACGTAGCGTTGACGGCGGACTGTGCCTACGCCTTCGACATAGTGGTGACGACAGGGGACAGCATCAATCTTCAGTATGGGGGGGCTCACACGGCTCTAGCCATAAAGGTTGTTGAGATAGTAGGTGTACCCTCCTAGGAGGAGGTTTTAGATGCCTTTTCCTCCACAGGGTTCAGAAGCACCAGCGTCCACAAGACAGTTCAGCGCACAGTTCATCACCCAGCTTGACTATGGCGGCGGCGCCTCGATACACCCGGCCAGAATCGACGGTGGTAACTTGGGTTGGGCTAGCTTTCGTGTGCCCCACGACTGGACGAGCCCCACCAGCGTCGAGATAGTGATGTGGCCAAGGGTCGCGGGAGCCAATAACCTGACCGTGAACTACTACGCTGGAGCCTGTGGTGAGGTCTACAATACCCACACCGTGACCACCGTTAACGCTATCGCGGGCGTCCTAGACACGGAGCTATGCTTCGACGCTCTGGCAGATGCGCCAGCGTTCTGGGCTGCGCTGAACCCGGGCGACAATGTGAAGATCAGGGTCTCTGCGAACTTGGTACGCCAGCTTTGGGCCGAAACGATAGTGGTGAGGTACGACTAAGAGATAACGTGAACTTAAAGTATGCTAAGTTGTATTTGTTGTTTGGAGTAGTGTTTAGATGCCGTTTCCGCCTCAAGGCTCAGGGGTCGCTGTGGCTGAGGTAGCTACATCGTGTATGCTTTGGAGTGAAGAAGAGGATGGAACGACTGTCTATTACACCAAGAATGGTATAACGGGAGATGTGACACGCTATGATACTCTTTCGGCGGCATGGACGGGGGCCTTAAGCGAGCTTACCGCAGGGAGAACATGGCAGGAAGAGGTAGTCTTAATCGGAGAACTTACCACAGATGCACAGCTAGAGACAGGTGATAATGTAGTCGTAAACCTGTATAACGCGGAGGTTGACCTTGGTGGGAATCACCACATGTTTATCATAACGGGGGACAAGGTTACCTTTTTAGGGGGCATGTTAAACGGGAATAAAGCTATTTATAATACAGACCTGTGGTGTGGCGTAGCGACGGACGGAACCCGACGAGAAGATATCACGATAAAAGATGTAGCTGCACACGATTTCAATGGAAAGGGAATATACCTCAAGGGGTTAGGTGTCTATCTCGAGAACTGTAGAACCTACTCGAACGGCCAAGACGGCATCTATTTTGAGGGAAGTCTACCCGCAACTCCGTGTGAAGATGTCTGCGTAATAAACTGCGAGTCATGGAGTAACGGTAGAAAGGGCTTCAACAACGGCATTATCCATAACGTAGAGTTTATCGGCTGTGAATCCCACGAAAACACTGAAGACGGCTGGAACATCGAAGGCGGTACAGGCGTAGCCCTGGATTACTACTGGACCGATGTAACCCTGATCCGATGTAAAGCCTATGAGAACATTCAAAACGGGTATAGAGCCCAGATGGGTGGTAGACGCCTCTGCATGGAAGACTGTGAGGGATACTCTAACCAAAGCAACGGAGCATACATAAGAGGCAGAGACGACGCCTGGAACATAAGCGAGTTGAAGATAATCGGAGGCAGCTACCATGAAAACGAGCTGAATGGAATCCTACTAGCCTACGGGATAAAGTACCTTAAACTTATAGGTCCCTCCGTGTTCAACAACGACCAATCTAACGGCGGTTATGACGGCATATCCGTTGGCAACCAAAGCGCGAACCAGACACACTGGCTCTTCGACGACGTATATACATATGACGATCAAGGAGCTCCAACCCAAGACCGGGGCTTAGATTTAGGAGTCTATAACTATGCAGGACAACAAATAGTTGTAACGACGCTGATGGGTTCGGGAAACACAATCGCGTTACTCCGACAAACCGGCGCAATAACTCACTTCACTCCACCAGCATAATAGAAACATAAGAGGTATGTATAACATATAGTGTGAGGCGGTTTATCGGGTCCGGCCTCCCTCGGTCCCCACGTCACTATTTGCAGGGGCACACCCGACTCACCTATCGTCCTTCACTGCTCGTCAGCAGCTTCACGCGTTAGCTCGACTATTTTGACAGGAACCCCACCCGTAGATGGGCCTTGCCGGAGGCGCGAGTCTGTAATACCTTCTTTTTCTTGACAGGATATAATTTTTATGATTAACACATCTAATTTAGTTGTACGATTAAGATGCACATTTATTCATATTAATACGCATTTGTGAGAATTTAGGTGTACATCAATGTATGATAGGTAACAAAATTTTATAATTAAAACGATAATTTACATTAGAACTTATGTATACGATAGATGACAAATATTACAAATATTACAATTAAAACGATAGTTTACATGAGAATTAATGTGTACATTGGTTACTATTGTGATCATTATTGTTGAAATATATGTTCAACATAGTTGGAGACAGGTAGCTCCTCGAGTCTAAATGGGGGCATAGCACACGAAGAGCTACAGTATACCCTAGACCTACTTGGCTAAAAGCATGTGCCTTATCCGGCGGGCCTCCTCGGATAGCCGCCCCAGGGGACCCGTAGGCTCCTTAGCGGTGCCCGTCCTTCTCCCTGCGCCTCGAGCGGGGAGCCCGTCACTGCCCGTCGCCACGGCGGCGGTCCGGTAGCTGTCTATGACCCGGGGGTCAATCTGGCTGTGGAGCCAATGAAGAGGAGGCACAGCCTCAGGGCTAAGCCAGAGGGCGCACCAGTGACGGGGCCCTACGGCTTCTCCGCCGAAGAGAGGCCCGTATGTGTCCACATCGTCGACCCCGACTATGCTGCACTTGTTGGGATCCTGCCAGAACCGGCACGTCTGACACTCGTACCTCCAAGCCAACGCCGGCGGCGCCAGGGGACTGTACAGCACCTCGAGCTTGCTGAACTTGCGGCCTCTCTGCTCGACGGTAGCCACTAACTGGTCCTCGAGTCCTTGAGCTAGCGAGGGGTCCAGGGCACTTCCTATGCTCCTTAGGGGCGCCGAAGCTACTAGAGGTAGGTACTCTAGGGTTGAGCTGGTTTCAGACATCTCGAGATTATAGTTAGGGTCGTCCAGTATATTACTACTGGTGGAGGGTTATTTTAAATCGGGAGAACCCTGTGTATATGGTATGGTTTCACTTGATCAAGCGGGGAAAAGCGCTCTGTTGTCCGTCGGTGTAGCCCTGATCTACTTGGGGCTGGACTTCGTACAGCAGGGCCTTATTCTTCCTGAGGGCGTGGTCCTCATAGTCTTGGGGCTCGTCCTGGTTGTGGCGTACACTCTCCTGGTGGAGAGACAGGCTACGCAGGCGGCGGTTCAGAGAATCGTTGAAATAGCGGAAAACGAGGGTAAACCGGATGAACACTAGACAGCTGGCTATAGCGGCTCTCAAGATGGAGGCGGAGGCCTGCCCAGACGAGAAGGTGATCTCCGGCATGGTGTCCATGACGTTCAAGGAGCTCCGGGACAGTCTTGAGCATGACAACATACCGCCGGCCATAGAGTCCGGCGTCGTAGCGCCGTTTATGCTTAGTCTTCAGCGGGACCCTAAGCTTAGACGGAAGGTACTGGAACAGGTCAACGGAAGAAAGTAGCATGGACGTCCTTCTGGTTGCACCGGTGTTCGACGAGGTTACCGTATACAGCCACGAGTGGGGGTTGGAGGCTGCCGGCATTTTCCCCGATCCGCCGGTGAAGCTGGAGGGGGGCATTGTAACCCGTCAAGAGGTAATGGACGCCTGGAAGGGTAAGGACCTGCTGGCCTTCTATAACCACGGCAACGAGACAGCCCTATACGGCTGCAGCAGCGAAAAGGTTGTGGACCTGGATAATGTGGACGAGGCGCCGCCGGTGATCTACACCATGGCGTGCCTAAGCGCCCAAAAGCTAGGGGTGGAGGCCTGGAAGCAGGGTCGAGTCTATTGGGGGTACAACAAGCCGTTTAGCTTCACGACGAACGCCCTGGACTCGTTTAAGGAGCTCGCCAACAACGGGTTAAGGCTGGTGATCCAGGATGGGAAGACGTGGGGTGAGGCGCTGACTGAGACGAAGGATCTGGGGGAGCAGCTGCGGAAGGAGCTCATGGATCAGGGGCGGTTCATAGCAGCCTCGTGTATGCAGAACGACACCGACTGTCTACGCTGCTATGACGGGGAGGCCCCCGAGGAAAGCGGCTGCGGCTTCAGGCAGGCGGCGCTAGACGTCATGGGAACAAAGGCGTGGTGGATAACCAGGACCCAAGCGGTGACCACCCTAATAGCCTTCGCTATAGCGGTTCTGGCCCTGTTCTTTCACTATTCTACACCCTCTGCGTGGGGCATGATAGGTCTGGGGGTGGGGCTGTGGGCTGTGCTGCTGTGCTACATGAGGTCTCTAAGCGACTTCCTGGACTTAGCGGAGAAGACGGCCAAGCTACGCCGGTACCTGGGACGCGGCTAGGACCTCCCGTATAGTCTTCACTATTTCTGGAAGGTTTGAGGTCAGGTTGATCTCTTTTCCGAGTTTAATCCCGAGAGCGAAACCGGCTCTGAAAAGCTCCTCCATGTAAGACCCCGTTATAATTTGGCCCCGGGTGTGCTATCCCGTTTGGCCACGGGTACTCACTCCATGGATGAGCTACACTAGCCTTCCCGGGGGCCAAATACTACTCTGAAAAGGGGTTTATGAGGGTTTTGCAGCCCCAATCCTAAACCATAAATATACAATTTGTATAAACACATGTGGAGGCCACGGGTTGATTGTCACGGGAAGAACCCTAGAGAAGAGGTTCAAAGGCAGGTTTCCCTCAACAGTCGGGTTTTACAAGTTCCTGAACGATAAGAGCCAACTGCTCGAGGACGACACAAAGAGGATCAGGTTCCCCACTCACCCAGAGGTTCGACGGTACCTAGCAGAGAAGCTGATGGCTACAGGGCGCCCCAGGTCCGTACAGGGTGTATTTATGGGGTGGCCAGGGCTCGAAGAAGATGGCGACTACTACACCCCGTACCTTGACCGCATCCTCCATGACGAGGAGTACCGGCGCGAGGAGATCATGAGGCTGCTGCCCGAAGATATGATCCGACTCGAGGTAGAGAACCTTTATAGGCTATATAGATGGAGCGCTGGACATACAGGCTGGATTAAGGATCGTAAAGCGTTAGAAAGGTACATGAGATGAGTAGGTTAGAACTCGCGCTGGATATTCTCGCTGGGGAGGCGGACGAGGCCTACTATCTCCAGTGGGAAGGAAAGCCAATAGCGGAGAAGCCGGCGTTCCTGATCCTGAAGAAGAGGCACCCTCTGGGGGATAGCAGGTACTGGACGATATGGTTCAACCCTCTGGCCCGGTTCTACGGCTCGGAGAAAGAGGTACGAGCTCGCCTCGAGAAGATGCTGGAGAGCACCAAGAAACCTATGGTGGTGTGGCTCAAGAAGTACGGGCGGCCCATGGAGCTCTACAAGTCCGTAGGGCCTCAGGGAGGGTGAGAAATGGATTATTACCTGGAGGAACATGCTGAGAGAGACATCATGTGCAGAGAATGTAAGCGGGAGATCTGCTTAGAGGCGTTAGACATCGAATGCCCCTTAGACTCTAAAGAACTTAGGAGATCGGAACCATGAATATCTGTAGTAAGTGTGGCGAAGTAAAAGAAATTATCGTCATTGGTCTACCTGCGGAGGGTAGTGATGAGGAGGTCAAGTATTTCTGTAAACAATGTGCAGAAGAAGAAGGCTACATTAGACCGTACAAAACATCCGTAGCCTCAGATAAAGGAGGGAAAAAATGAATCTCCTGAACTTACTTGTTAATATTGGTATAGGGTCTTATTTATTGCTTGGATTAAAAGCGTTACATAGTTTCTATATTGGGTACAGAACTCAAAGAATGTTGGATAGAGATCATGCAGAGTATCTGAAACATGCACCAAGAGAGGGAGTTGATTATTTTGTCGCTGAATCGTTAAAGAAACACAAAGGAAGGAAAAAATGATGGAGTACCTGTGTATGGTTGAGGGGGAAACCGATAGAAACGGGGATCAGATGGTATGTGATCCCGACGACTGTGAGCTAGATTGTCCGCTACATAGGGCATTGAAAGAAGTCGATAAATACAAAACAGCCCTTAGTGAAGTGAAAATCAAAATTAGCGTATACAACCAATCGGGTGAACAGTTAAAAGGTGAACCGATTATCCGTAAATTACCGACAGAAAACACGCCTTGTTTGAATTGGGCGATCATTAAAATAGAGAGATATGAGGAGACTGAATAATTATGAGCGCTGAAAGAAGAACCGAGTTGCTGGAGAACGCTGCAAGGTGTTTCAAGGAAAACTACTCGCCTTTCTGTACCGAGGAGTTAGTGAAGATGAATGTAACCTCCGATGAGTGTCTAGACCTATCTGATACAATAAGCGGCATAATAAAACTGTACATCAATGAGGAGTTAGAGGAAGACCCGATAAAAAGGTACATCAAATCATTGACAAAGACGATGCTACAGATAGGAAAAACCAGAAAGCAGGCCCTGTACTTCGACATGGATCCCGTGAACATGTCCCCGGCTCAACTCACGGTAGCGGTCAAGTTCACAGATTTGGTGCTCAAGGACGTCGGGTTTCTAGCTAACTTCGTGAGGCTTGAAACACTCAGACAGGTAACAGGTGAGACGTCGTGAAGGGTAAGGAGCCGTCGCCGTTCCCGTACTCGGACAGAGATCCCCGGCCCAAGGAATGTAAGCACAGTGGCAGGGGCTATGTTCACTGCACGGCGTCTGTGAGAGCGAAATACCCCAACGTCTGCGGTACGTGTTCTAGCAACCCTGATCGCGGCCTCTTCGAGGAGAGAGACGGTGCTGAATGATTCCAGAAGAGCAGGCAATACGTGAAATATATGCTCGATGTGCGGAGTGTGGCCGAGAATACCCCCTAACGGAGCTCTATTGTAACCTCTCAGGCAGAGGCGCTAACTCGCTCTGCGCCGACCATGACTACAGCGACCTCTACTGTGAACACTGCGTCATGGATCACGGCAGGAAGAAATTGAAAGAAATACTCCTCTTAAACGAGCCCCAGAGATGGGCGATCCTCGACGAAGCTGGCGTAATCGCGCAGGGCACAGAGAACGAGATGTGGGACATCTGGGACGACCCGGACCAGATATACATGAAACAGCAGGTAGTGGGGAAGCTCAGGCTTGTAGAGATCCATGGAGTAATAGAGGGGTAGCTGTGCCGTGGGTGCGTGAAGGGGCGTGTTGCGGCTGCGGCGACTGCTGCCGCCCTGAGACCCTGCCGGTTCGAGTCAGAGCCTACGTAGAGGCAAACATGTTCTTCAAGGTTGTGAATAACGGGGACTGCCGGCACTTTAACCCAGAGACGGGGGAATGCCTGATCTACGAGAAACGCCCCCAGGAATGCAGGGACTTCCCGACGGAGCCCATAGACATAGTGGCTTTACCCCGGTGCTCGTATAGCTTCGTGTGGGTAGAGGAGAAGACAGAAGATGATTAGCAGACCTGACTATAGAGGAACCGCCTACCTGAACGCGGAGGGCATAGTGAAGTACGGCGCCGTCTTCCCTGACAGCAGCGTACCCGTGAAGAGCATATACCCGACCTGGGAGAAGCTACAGGGAGTCCCGGGGAAAGTCTGGATCTACAAGGTGGACCTCGGGGAGCTCACAGACGTACAGAAGGGAACCCTGCTAGACCTCATTGTGGAGAGGACAGGCCAGCACAAGAGAGTGGTGGCCGCCAAGATAAACCAGAACGGGTTACCCCTGCTGAAAAGGCTAGTCAGAACCGCCATACCTGCATACAGGCGCCTTTAACAACAGGCTTATAACTCGGATACCGAATAGAGTCTTAAGGAGGCCACGCCTCCCCGGGTCCCAAAATTACGTCCTCACTATGGGGCCCTTCTTCTCAAGAATTGAATATAGAATATTACTTCCCTGAGATTATCTCCATCACAGCGTCGAGGACCTGGATCGGGGACTGATCCATCTGCTTCATGTACCTAGCCAAGCTTCGCACATTGTGCCGGGGGTCATTGATGTACATTTCCAGGTACCGGGGGTCATGGAGCATCTGCATGTGAACCTGGTTATTGGGGTAAGCCATACCTATCACTAAAAGGGTGGAGCAGAAGGTTAAAGAAAGTATTGGAATTTGAACCCGGGGGGCTGATTGACGAAATAGGCGGGGGGGGGGGGGGGGGGGGGGGGGGGGGGGGGGGGGGGGGGGGGGGGG
>CAZGZR010000003.1:0-66731 GCA_964529745.1 uncultured Candidatus Bathyarchaeia archaeon | reverse complement strand
CAACGGCGGCAACTACATAAGGCAGCTCTCGCGCATCACCCTAGACCCTAGCGACGTGTTCATAGATATACGGGAGTTCATGGCCCCCGTCAGCGTCGAGGAGATCGTGGAGGCCGTGGCTGGCGAGGTCTACGCCGGCGGGGACAAGCTGGAGCAGAACGTGTTCGGGTACACGGTCGTTGACAGCATCAAGGCCATCCAGATGCTCAGCGGCCTGGACTTCTACAGGATATTCGGCACCACCAGCGAACGGGCCCTGGTGTTCAGCGGCGTGAGCCGCGGCAGGTCCCCCATGATCGCCGTGAAGATCAGCCCCTTCAAGCCCCGGGTCATCGTGCTACATGGATTGGAGGGCGAGTTGGACCCGCTGGCCGTGCAGCTTGCTGCCCACGAGGGCATACCCTTGGCAGTCTCGCGGCTCGCCACGGAGGACGAGCTGGTCGAGGTGCTGGTGGACCTATACGAGAGCACCGTGTAGAATGTCGTAGAAAGCCGGTTACCTCAGTAATTGCCCTGTAGAGTCCTTTTCACTCGTACCTGAGGGCGTCAACCGGGTTCATGCTGGCCGCCCTCCATGCAGGGTAAAGCCCCGCTAGGACGGCTGTAACCATCGCGAAACCCACCACGGCCAAGCCCAGGGCCGGTGACGTCGATACGGGGAGCCCTATGTAGTCGCCGACGAGCCTCCCGAGGAGGAATCCGAGGGCCGCGCCCAGCACGCCGCCTATGACCCCCGTTATGGTGGCCTCGCTTAGGAAGAGGTAGAGGACGTCGCTGCTCTTGCCGCCTATGGCCTTGAGTATCCCTATCTCCCGGGTCCGCTCCATGACGCTAATGGTCATGGTGTTGATGATGCCGACCCCAGCGACGATGAGGCTGATGGCCGCTATGCCACCGAGCACCGCCTCGATGGTACCCAGTATCTGGCCCACCTGCTCCTGCACCATCTCGAAACTCATCACCATGACGCCGTCACCGAACTCGTCCTCGATGTGCTCCACGACGGCGTCCACGTTCTCGACCGTGTCCACGGTCATGGCGACGTAGTCTACGCTGCTGCCCGACTCGAATATCTGCTGGGCCTCCCTGAAGGGGATGACGACGCTGTTGTCGTCCTCGCTGCCGAAGGTGCCGCCTATCTCCTCCATGACGCCGACGACCCTGAAGGTGACCTCCTTCTCCTCGCCACCGGCCCTGAGGGTGAGGGTGATCCTGTCCCCCACCTCGTAGGCCGGCCTGTCTAGGCCATGGGGGTTGGCGACGAGGTAACCCAGGACGACGGCGGCCTTGTCGCTCTGGACGAGGGCCCTGCCTTCAGCCATCTTGTAGTAACTGAAGATGTCGAAGTAGATGGGCTCGGCTCCGTAGACGTTGCAGACGTAGACCTCGCCGCGTACGCTGTAGCTGGCGAGCCTGCTGCCTACGATGGGTGTCATGTACTTGACGTGGGGCGTCTTCTCCAGTATCTGGATGTCGCGCCAGTTGAAGCTCTCGCCGACGAGGCCGCGACCCGGCTGTATCTCGAAGGGCACCACCATGACGTTGTTGGGGCCGAACATCTCAAGCTGGCCGCTCACCTCCTGGGAGAGGCCCTGGGTGATGCTCACGAGGCCCGTGACGGCCGCGATGCCTATGAGCACGCCCAGGACGTTAAGGCCAAGCCTGAACTTACGCTCGTTGAGGCCGTTGATGGCGGTGAGGAGGATGTCCCGTGGCTTCAACTCAGGGAGAAAAACGCCGGGCGAGATATAAACAGGCTAGTCTACCGTCTCTACTTCCTCGAACTGGGCTATGTACTCCGGTGGGAGCCCTAGGGCTTTGGCGCCGTCCAATATGTATCGGAGGTAGCGTTTCGTCGGCTTGAAAGGGCCCTTCGGGTTGGTGGTGCGGTATACGTGGGCTAGCATGGGCTCACCTGCGTCGCTGACAACCATTATGGGGTGCCGGTAATAGGTTCCGTTGGAGACCCCCTCCACGGTGTCCAAGTGCTCCATCTCGTCCGGCGGTATCTCGTAGACTGCCCCGCGTACCAGCTTGTTGAGGGTGGGCTCGATGCCCGTGCAGCCTCCCCCGTAGTTGCTGCTGTAATAGTTGAACTGGACCTCCCAGTTTGGTATCAGCGCCCTGCAGACGAACTCGGCGCTGGGCGTGTGCTTCCTCAGATTATCTATGTCCATGAAGCTGCCGTATGTAAAGTACAACATGAGGCAAGTGTCACCTCGATTTCTTAAAAGACTTTCAACGCAACGTTTGGGTGAATCGTTTTGATCTACGCGCAGTCACTCGGCTGGAAGCCTTCGCCCGGTTATCCTCTCAAGCTGCCGCCTCGCCTCTTCAAGGTCTCTGCCACCGCCGCCCCTGGGGACGTAGCGGGTGCCTCCGCTCGTCTCGTAGAACTGGAACACGCTGTAGTACGGTTTTTTCTCCAGGTCGTACTTGACGAGGATGTAGCCTCCCGCTCGGGCTATCTCCTCTGAGCCTTCAGGAAGCCTCTTCTTAGGGTGCATCACACCAGTCCAGGCACTTAACAGTCGGTGTAGGGAGTGATAATCTTTGTCATGTAGCCCGGACCATGTAGCTTACGCTGGACCATGGCTCACCGGTAGATAGCCATCGGCGGTGGACACACCCTTCAAACTGGATGCAAAATAAAAATACTTAAATTTGAATACCCAAGCGGCATGTCGTCCCCCCCGAAAACGCTTACAGTAACTAACCTACTACAACGAAAACAAACCAACACGGAGACACCGACCGAAGGAGGGAAAGCCCACAACGCAGGGGCAACTGAGAAGCTACCCAGCGCCCCACTACAGCAGGGGGAGGTCCCCGGTTACCTCGTCGATCTTCATGGCCTGGTCGGGTCCTACACCCAGACACGTGACGGTCCCAGGCGGCACCTCCGTGTGGCCGGCGTCCTCGATCAGCACGTTGACGATGCCCAGCTCCTCGGCCCGCTGAGCCAGCTCCCTCAGCTCCTCCAGGCTCTCCGCCTCCAGGGCCACCTTCCTGCCCCCCGTGTCCCTCCACCTGCGCCAGTGCTTGGTTCGTATCCTCTTGGACTCCTCGCTGGCCGCCACCGCGGCGTGGCACGCCTGGGCCACCATCTTGCCGACGCTCATCCCCAGGTCGGTGCGGACCACGATGACCATCTTGTAGTCGCTGGGCCGCGTCAACCTAGGGCACCAGCCTGTCCCGGTCCCTGGGAAACATGCAGCACTCCCTGATGTTGCTCTGCCCCGTCACCGCCATGGTTATACGCTCCATGCCGACGCTCCACCCGGCGTGGGGCGGCGCCCCGTACCTGAACGCGTCCAGGTAGTAACCGAAGTTGTCCGGGTTCAGGCCCTTATACCGGATGCGCTCCCTGAGGAGCTCAGGGAGATGTATGCGCATGGTGCCGCTGCTCACCTCGATGCCGCCGTAGAGGAGGTCGAAAGCCTTGACCAACCTTCCGCCCATCTCCGCGGAGCCGTAGGTCTCCTCCAGGTAGGCGGCGTCCCTCGGGTTCTCCTCGTCGTACGGCATGGCGTAGAAAGTCTTCTGCTCCCCGGGCCAGTCCTTGAGGAAGAAAGCCTCCTCCCCCACCAGCTCCGTGAGCAACGCCTCCTGGCTCTTGGTGAAGTCGTCGCCCCACACTATCGTCTCCCCAGCGCCCTGAAGCAGTCCAATGGCGTCGGTGTAGGTGACCCGCCTGAACGGGATATCCGGGACAGCGAGCTCCCTTTCCAGGAGCCCCAGCTGCTCCCACGTCTCCTCCCTGGCCTCCGTCAGCATGTGGACCAGGGTCTCCTCCAGCACAGACATCACCGTCTCGTCGTCGGCGAACGCCTGCTCTATGTCCATCTGCCGGACCTCGTTGAGGTGGGTAGGCGTGTTGAACTTCTCGGCCCGCCAGATCGGCGTTATGGTGAATACCTTCTCGAAGCTCATGGCGCACATCTGCTTGTACAGCTGGGGGCTCTGGGCCAGGTAGGCCGTCTTCTCGAAGTAGGGGATGGCGAAGAGGTCGGCGCCGCCCTCGCTGGCGCTGCCGATGATGCACGGCGGCTGGAACTCCATGTAGCCCTCCGCCGTCAGGTGCTCCCTGAAGCCCTTGACCAGGGCGTTCTGGACCCGGAATATGGCGTTGGTGGTGGGGCTGCGGAAGTCTAGGAACCTCCAGTTGAGCCGCGTGTCCAGGTCGCTCTTCTTGTTCTCCAGTATGTCCACGGGCAGAGGCTGCTGGGACCTGTTTATGACCTCGATGCCATCGGGGATGAACTCGACGCCGGCCTTCGCCACGTCGCTCTCCACCGCCACACCGGTGACCGCCACCACGTCCTCGCGGCCCAGGCTCAGCTCGAAAATCTCCGGGCAGTCCGGCTTCACCACCACCTGGATCTCCCCCGTCCTGTCCCTGAGCACTATGAAGCGTATGTTCTTGAGGTCCCTGGTGCGGCTCACCCAGCCGGCTAGGGTCACCCTCTCGCCGGTGCGGCGGCCGGCGTCCTCGATGTAGGTGCGTTCAAACATGTCCCTGGCTCCGGTTTATACGAGGCTAGGAACAGTTGTAGGGTATAAAAAGTTTGGCGGTCAGTAGGCGTACTCGACGCGCAGATCCATGTTTCGCACGGTCTTCGCGACCGACGTGAGCGCCTTAAGCCGCTTCTTGCTCAGACGCCTCGACCCTCGGCCCTGTAGGACGACGCGGGTCTCGGTGCTTCCGTCAGGCAGCCAGATGATGTTCATGGTGACGATGTGCTGGTTGGCGAAGAGGTCCTCGAGGAACTGCCTGTCCTTGGTCCCTGACTCTAGGACGAGGACCCTCTTGTTGAACTTGTCCCCGAGGTCGCGGGTGAGCTTGGGCTCTGCGTTGAACTTGGCCACGTCTCCTTTACCCACCACGAGGACGAGGAACCTGCCCGCGTCCAGGACGTTGTCGAGCCTCGTCTTCTGGAGGAAAGGGTACTCGTTCTCCATCTCCAGCAGCGCCTTGGCTACCTCCATGTATGTTTCGCTTACTTCGCCTGACTCCACCTTACGCTGGCACTTCGAGCAGAGCATCCCGCTCTTCAGACAGAACTCGCATAGCTGTATTTGCACGTTGATGGTTCCTCCGGCGCTCGGAGGGGTCAACGTGGATGATCCGCCCGTTCCCACCTAAGCCTTGACGTATATGTCAATGGTGCTTACGTTAGAGGGGCCCCTGTCATCGGTCTCTATCTTGTCGGTGCCTATCTCGATCTTCACTACCTCAGCCTTAGGCATGAACCTGTTCCTGAGGACCTCCACGACGTCAACCGCTCGGCTGATGCTTCGGCCCCTCGCCTTCACGACTATCTCCCCGTGGCCGCTCTTGAACAGGGTCATACACGCCAGTACATAGTTGAGGACAGGCTTCCGTCCGATGTAAACGGTGTTAGATCTCTCCATTTTGACTCCTCATTTGCTAGTTTTTACGCTGGTGCGTAAGATAAGCATAGCAAAAGGTTAAAAGGATTTTCCCTGAGCGAATCCACGGGGTTAAGCCGGTAAATATAGTCATTATTCACGTAAAAATGGGTGAAAAAATGGTTTTAGGCGCGTTTAAGCACCCTGCCTGGGGTGGCGCCCGTGTGTCTGCCCTCCTTTACGACGGGGATTCCGTTGACGAACACGTATCTGACGCCGTCAGGGTACTTCCTGGGCTCGATCTCGTTTGCCTTGATCTCGAGGTGGGGCAGGTCCATGAGCACGATGTCGGCGTGGCTGCCCGGTTCTATGGTGCCTCTCCCCTCCAGGTTGTGGACGCGGGCGGCCATGACGCTGGTCTTCTGCACCGCCTCCTCCAGGGTGAAGACCTTGCGCTCGTTGACGAGGGTCTTGTAGAAGATGGGGAACGCGGCGAAGGTGTTTATGCCGGGGAGGCTCCAAGGCGGGTTCTTGGCCTGGTACTCCTCGTCCTGCACCAGCGTGTCCAGGCCCACCATGCCCTTGGGGTTGGTGTAGTACTGGAGGTAGGCGGGGCTGAAGCTCATGGTGCCTGTGACGCCCCTGGTGTCGGGGTCTTCGACAATGATGTCGCAGTACGTCTCCCACGGGTCATTCTCCCTCTCCTCGGCGATCTTGGCGACGGATTTACCGTCAATGCCCTTCACCTTGCTTCTGGTGACGGTTAGGTTCTCGGCCCATCTTGGGTTGGTGTTGGGGTTGTAGGCCACCCTGATGAACCACTTCCCCGCCTTTATGGCCTCGAGGACCTCCTTCCTGAAGTCCGGGACCGCGAGCCACTTGCCTAGGGCCTCGCGGCTGCCCAGCTCCCTGAGCCAGGGCTCCAGGAGGCCGCAGAGGTAGGGCATGACGCTGAACCCGCCTCGGACGAGGAAGGGTATGGCGTCCCACGTGACGTCTAGTTCGCCCTCGCTGTCTCTGGTGATCATGTCTATGGTGGCCTTGAGGTTGGCCTCCTCCAGCTCGGGGGGAGCGTCGGGGTATATCTGCCAGCCGGTGCTGAGGTGGGCGAAGTGCAGCCTCACGCCGGTCTTCTCGTGGACGTCCACACACTCCATGAGGGCGGTGATCTTCTCGTTTGGCACGTGGCCTGCGGCGACGCCGCGCCTCCGCCCCGTCCGCCTCCAGTGGGGGCAGTAGACGCCGCCGTATTCCCTGATCTGGGCCACGGCCTCCACGATCTCGTCCTGGTCGGCGAAGACGTCGGGGTCGTAGTCGAGGCCGGCGCTCAAGCCTATGCAGCCCTCCTCCATGGCTTGGTGTATGAGTTCGTGCATCTGCTCACGCTCCTCCGCGGTGCTGTGCCTCTTGTAGTCGAGGCCCATCACCTTTGTGCGGACTGTGCCGTGGCCCAGCAGCGGCGCGTAGTTGATGCTGATGCCCGTCTTCTCCACCCGCTCGAAGAAGCCTCCCATGGTCTCCCAGTCTAGGGTCCAGCCGTATATCTCCTCCATCCACTCGTTGACCTTCTCCAGCCTGTGCCAAGGCGTCCGGGGATAGTACTTGTACGGCTCAAGGTCCACGAGGTGGTCCTGTAGGAGCCACGGCACCTGTATGTACTCTCCGAGGGGCGCCGGGCTTCCGCCGCACTGGCCGCCCACGAAGGTGGTGATGCCCTGCATGACGTGGCTCTCCGTCTTGGGGAACCAGAGCAGAGCCCAGTCCACGTGGCTGTGGGCGTCGATGAACCCGGGGACCGCCGTTAGCCCCTTGGCGTCTATGGTCTCGGCGGCGTCGCCCTTGACGGCGCCCGTCTCCACTACCCTGTCGCCTTTAACCGCCAGGCTTCCCTTGTAAGCCTTCTTACCGGTGCCCTCCACGATGGTGACATTCTTTACTAAAACATCATACTCCATGAACAATCGGTGAATAGTTGGCGGCTGATGATTTAACGGTTACATCAGCGCAGCCTGTACCTGTCGTCACGCCACGGGTCCGCGGTGTTGCTGTACACGCCCGACTCCCAGTAGCCGAGCCTGTCCCTCTTCATGAAAACGATCTTGTTCAGCCACATCGCCGACTTGTAGGCGTACTTGTGGGGCACCACCAGCCTCATGGGGCCGCCCAGCGGCTGGGGCAGGGGTTCGCCGTTAAGCCTGTGCGCCAGGACTACGTCGTCGCCCGTCAGCTCCTCGATGGGCAGGCTCGTGGTGTAGCCGTCGTAGCACCCGAGTGAGACGTACTTGGCATCGCGGGTGGGCTTCACCTCGTCCAACAGGTCCCTAAACTTCACGCCTTCCCAACGCTGGTCCTTGACGCTCCAAGTCTCGACGCAGTGGAAGTCGCTCACCGACTCGGTCTGGGGCAAGGCCATGAACTCGTCCCACGTGAACGACCGGGGGTTCTCCACCTCCCCGGATACCTCCAGGCTCCACCCCGCCTTCTCTACTTCGGGGAGAGTGCGGACGATGCCGGGGTGCTCCACCCCCCAGCCCAGTATCTTGGGTACCCAACGCTGCTTGGGCGGGAGCCTCTCCCGTTGCTTATCCTCCTTCTTCCTCCTCCAGAACAAGTCGCTCAGGCAACGCATCTGACGGGCTGAAATTAAAGGCTTCCAAGGCTTTTATGACGCCGTGCACGACTCCTTGTCATGGAGAAGCGTGAACGCGCGGAGGAGATCATAAGGCGGCTGGAGAAGGAGTACCCCGACGTACACGGCACGGTGCTCAACTGGTCCACGCCGCTGGACCTCCTGGTGGCCACCATACTCAGCGCCCAGAGCACGGACGAGCAGATAAACAAGATCACCAAGAGCCTCTTCAAGAAGTACAGGACGGCCGAGGACTACGCCAAAGCGCCAAGGGATGAGCTCGTCGAGGACATCAGGTCCAGCGGGTTCTATAACAGGAAGGCCGACGCCATCCAGTCCGCCGCCAAGACAATCGTCGAGGAGTACGGCGGAAAGGTCCCGGACACCATGGAGGAGCTCACCACGCTGAAGGGCGTGGCCCGTAAGACGGCGAACATCGTCCTCTCTGGGGCCTTCGGCAAGACGGTGGGCATCGCAGTGGACACCCACGTCCTGAGGCTCAGCCACCGCCTGGGGCTCACGGAGGAGAAGAACCGGGACAAGGTGGAGCAGGACCTCATGGCGCTGATACCCCGGGATAAGTGGTTCGCCGCCAACTACCTGCTCATAGAGCACGGCAGAAGGGTGTGCACCGCCAAGAAGCCCGACTGCGAGAACTGCGTCCTTAACGACATCTGTCCCTCGGCGTTCACGTTCAAGCACAACAGGAAGGAGTAGAAGCTACCCGCCGTATATCTTCTTGTAGACCTTGGCCTTGCTCAGGGTCCTCTCATGCTCCTTACGCATGTACTCGTGCTCGGCCTCCCTGCACTCCCTGACGGGCTTCGCGGGCACGCCCAGCGCCAGGTGGTTGGCGGGTATTTCGGCGCCGGGGGAGACCAGGGCACCCGAGCCCCCGATGGAGCCCTCCCCCACGCCCGCCTTGTCGAGCACTATGGCGCCGATGCCGATGATGGCGCCGTCCCCCACCCTGGCGCCGTGGACCGTGGCACCGTGGCTGACGATGACGTCCGAACCTATCTCAACGGGGTTCCCGGTGGGGGCCTCGATGAGGCAGCCCTCCAGCACCGTGGTGCGGGCGCCTACTCTGACCGTATCATCGTCGCCCCGTATGACGGCGTTGGTCCAGACGTTCACATCCTCGTCAAGCGTCACGTCGCCGATGACCCACGACCCGGGGGCCAGGAACACGGAGGGATGTATCTTTGGCTTCTTACCCTGGAACTCTATCACTGACATCGCTTCCTCAGCAGGGATCAGTCGTCTAGGATCGTGAAAAGAATATTGCTAACTCATCTGAAGCATGCGCTCGATGGCTCGCCTAGCCTTGTCCGCCGTGTCCTCGGGCACCGTCACCACGTACTGCTCCTTAAGCAGAGCCTCGTAGAGATTATCCAGGTCGATTCGCTTCATGGCGGCGCACTCCGCGTACTTCTTCACAGGCAGGAAGGTCTTGTGAGGGTGTTCGCTCCTGAGCCTGTCGATGAGGCCCTGCTCGGTCCCGACGATGAAGACCTCGGCATCCGACTCCACGGCCCGCCTCATCATGCCGCCGGTGGACAGCACGTAGTCTGCCCTGTCCTGGAACTCGGGCTCGCACTCAGGGTGAGCCCACACCTCCGCGCCGGGGTACTTTTTCTTCAGCTCCATGGCCTCGTCGCCGTTGCCTAGAAACTTATGTACGTTGCAGTAGCCGTCATCGGGAACCACCACGAGCTTCACATCGGGCACCCGCTTCTCCACGTAGTACGCAAGGTTCCTGTCAGGGCCGAAGATCACCTCGTCCACGCCTAGCCTGGCGACGATCTTGTCCGCGTTTGACGAGGTGCAGATGACAGTCGCCTCTGCCTTGGCCTCGGCGAGGGTGTTCACGTATAGCACCACCGGGTCCCCCGGGTGCCTCCTCTTGGCCTCCCTTAGCCTGCTCAGGGGCAGCATGGCCGCCATGGGGCAGCACGCCTCCAGGCTCGGGATTATCACCTTCTTGTCCGGGTTGAGTATGGCGGCCGTCTCGGCCATGAAGTCCACGCCGCAGAATACTATGAGCTCCGCGTCTTTCACGCGCTGGGCCTGCCTGCAGAGCTGCAGCGAGTCCCCCAGATAGTCCGCGATCTCCTGTATCTCGGGTATCTGATAGTTGTGGACCAGGAGGACTCCTTTCTTCTCCTCCTTGAGCTCCAGTATGCGGCGCTGAAGATCGCTGAGCTCCAATCACACCATCTCTATCTCTAGCTTCACGTCGAGGCTCCTGACGCTGTGGGTGAGGGCGCCCAGGCTGATGATGTCCACGCCGGAGGCGGCGTACTCCGCCGCGTTCTCGGACGTGATCCCGCCCGAGGCTTCGTATATGAAGCCGGTCCTGAGCCCTCTCTCCTCCAGCTCTGCGAGGCATCTGCGTATCTCCGATGGGGCCATGTTGTCGAACATTATTATCTCGGCGCCCGCGAGGGCTGCCTCCTCCGCCATCTCCAGGGAACTCACCTCGACCTCGATCTTCTTTGTGAAGCTAACCGCCTCACGGGCCCTGAGCACCGCCTCCGTGACCGAGGGCACCAGCTCCAGGTGGTTGTCCTTTATGAGGACGCAGTCGTCGAGCCTGAACCGGTGGGTGTCGCCGCCTCCGTGCTCCACGGCCCTCTTGTCGAGGTCTCGGAGACCGGGCATGGTCTTCCGGGTGGCGGCAACGCGCGTCCCGGGGCTGGCCTCGTTCACCTCTCCCACGATCCTAGCGGTGACGGTGGCTATCCCGGCCATCCTGCCGACTATGTTCAGCGCCGTCCGCTCCCCCGAAAGAATCGCCGCGGCGGGCCCCCCCACCTCCAGGAGGGTCTGAGCGGTCTCCACGGCGTCGCCGTCCATAGCATGCATCTCGACTTCACAGCCCAGAAGCTCGAACACAATGGACGCCTCCATGAGCCCGGACGCCACACCGGGCTCCCTGAAGAAAAGACGAGCCCTGGCCATCTGGTCGGCGGGGATGAGGGCCTCCGAGGTGACGTCACCGTAGCCTACATCCTCCCGCAGAAACTCCTTGATCCTGTCCCTGACCAGCTGTCTATACATACCCATACACGGCTCACCAGCTATCGTTCACGTTGTTTTGAAGAAAGACTGATACCACTCTTTTAACTGTTCCCCGCCGCGGCAGGCTTTAAAGGTGTGCCCGCGATACCCCCTTGATCGAAATGGACTACAGGAGATACCTGCTGGAGGTGGGGACGGGCATAGACCTCCACGGCATGGACGAGACCAAGGCCGCGCAGCGAGCTGTGAAGGACGCCATCAGCCACAGCAGCATGGTGGGCCTCGGCGGCCTATTCGAGTTCGGGAGCTTCCCCGAGCTAGAGGAGGCCCTCATGGTGGACGTCACCGTCGCCGCCCCCAACCCGAGGAAGGTGGACGGGGAAGCCGTGCTGGGCGTCCTCCCCGAGGGCAAGAGAAGGATAACGGTGGTGAAGGGGGGCCTAGAGTTCCCCGTCGAGGCTACGGCGGAGGAGGCGAGGACCCACGGCGTCGTAATGGTGAACGCATGCATCGTCGTCCTCATCGACGTGGACAAGGCCGAGCGCAGATAAGCCCCGCCTTCCCTCGGGCCCCGCCAGAACACATTTATCGTTACTCTAGCGATACATCTATTCATGAGCCACGTAGTGAGCCGCATCTGGGAACCCGTCCAACGCACCAGAGCCGAATCCTACCTCCAGATAACGCTGCTGAGCTTCGCAGCAAGCGTATCCCTCACCAGGCTGTTCCTTGAGCTCGCGGGCTACCCCCAGCTCGGTAACAAGACCCTGCACATCGCCCACGTCCTCTACGGCGGGGTCTTCCTGTTCGCGGCAAGCCTGCTGCCCCTCATCTACGCAAACAAGTGGGCCCTCACCTGGAGCGCGCTTCTCTCCGGATTAGGCATCGGCCTATTCATCGACGAGGTGGGCAAGTTCATCACCCAGGCCAACGACTACTTCTACCCTGCAGCAGCACCCATAATATACGCGTTCTTCCTACTGACGGCGCTTCTCTACCTGAAGCTCTCCAAGGAGCCAAAGACGGACGCCAGGGGGGAGCTCTACGCTGTGCTGGACACCCTCGGAGAGGTGCTCGACCACAGCTTGGAGCCTGATGAGCACGAGGACATGCGCCTCAGGCTCCAAAGGATACTCGACAAGACAAGCGACTCCGGCCTTAGAAGCCTCGCAGTCGAGCTCATGGACTTCATCGAGTCTGACAGCCTTCACGTGGCGCCGGAGAAGCCCAATATCTTTGACAACATGATAATGTTCTGCAACGGCGTTGAGGAGAAGTACCTGAACCAGCGGAGGGTCAAGGTGTTCCTCGTGGCGAGCCTAGTAATCCTGGGGACGCCGAGCTTCATTAGGTTCCTCGAGTACAACACGTTTGCGGGCGACCCCTCCCAGAGGGGAGAATATTTAGCAGCCATACTATCCGAAGTTCCATCAGCCTCGGGGGTCGACCAGTTCTGGGCCCAGATGCATCTCGTGCTCGACGGCGCGGTAGGGCTAGCCCTCGCGCTGAGCGCCATCATGATCTTCTTGGGGATGGACAGGCAAGGGCTGGAGCTCGGGTCGGTGGCGCTCCTCGTGTCCCTCCTGGTGCTCAACGTGGTCCTCTTCTATATAGAGCAGTTCTCGACCATCGTGACGGCGGCGTACCAGTTTGTCACGCTGCAGGGGCTCTACTACTACGAGAGGAGGCACTTGCCGAGAAGAAAGTGAGGGCTACTCTAGTTTGTGGCCGCAGTGGTTGCAGAACTTGCCTGTGCCTGTAATGGGCTGGCCGCACTGGGGGCAGACCTTTTGGCCCTGAGTCTCCGGCTCAGCGTCTTGCCTATCCGGCCTCCGCTCCTCGATGGTTTCCTTAGCCGCGTCTATCCCTTTACCGGCTAACTCGGCTCCCTGCTTGATGCCCCTTCGGGCGAGCCTGAACGCTGCTCCGAGCCCCTTCTTGGCGGCTTCTACTCCTCTCTCGACACCCTCCTCGATGTCTTCTCTGTCGATGTCTCCGAGTACGCCTTTCTTGGGCGCAGTCGCCTCTCCTCCGGAGGCAGGAGTCTGCTCGGTTGGGGCCCCGCAGCTGGGGCAGAATTTGTGATGGCCCTCGATCTCGGACCCACAATTAGTGCAAAACGGCATGTATCCTCAAAGAAACCAGGCTAAAGGCGTGTTTAAGATTATCCCTAGCCCCGGATCAAGCTTTCGAAGTAGTCCACTATGAGCTCGTGGATCTGTATACCAGTCGTCTCCATGAGCGCCTTGTAGCCCGGGAAGCAGTTGGCCTCAAGCACGAAGGGCTCGCCGTCGTCCCGGGGCAGCACGTCCAGCCCCGTGATCTTCAGCCCCACGGCAGCAGCCACCTTCACGGCCAGCTCGTCGTAAACGGTGTCCGTGAACGGCTCCGCCGAGGCCCCTACGGCGACGTTGTACCTGAAGTCCTCGGGATTCGACCGTTTCTCCCTGCCCACAACCTCGCCGTCTATGACGAAGAGCCTAATGTCGTAGCCCTGGTTGGGTATATACTCCTGCAGATAGAACACACCCTCGCCGTGGCTGCGGGTATACCAGACCAAGAACTGGAGGAGGTCCGCGCGGCTCCTTATCCTGCTCAGCTTCATCACGCCGACCCCCCTCGCCAGACAGATAGGCTTAAGGACCACCTCCCGATCCTCTCCCAGCAGCCGCTCGGCGAAACCATATGCCTCCTCTACGTTCTCCGTGATCAAGGTCTCAGGATGAGGCAGCCCAAGCCTGCCGAGCTGCAGCGTGAGATGCTCCTTCGAGTAGTGAAGCATGCTCTCCAAGGGGTTGATCACAATGGCGGCCTCGTCCAGCCTCCTCAGTATCAGGAGCCTGTGCAGCAGCTCGAAGGTGGTGCCCCTGTGAAGCATGTTGCTGGGCACATAGACCAAGTCATATTCTGGGCGGTAGTCCGGCAGCGATATGTCCCACGGCGCCTTGTAGTCTGTGTCTATACCCCTATCTAAAAGCTCTCGGCGTACCAACTGAGTCTCGCCGGTGCTCGGGTTGTCGGTGAAGACGAGGACGCTCATCAGTTATCCATCATCGAGGGTGACGCATCCATTTATATTCGTGTCGGGTACACAGGCACGCCACGTCCGAGTCCCCAGTGATGCCAAGATTCTGATCAGATTCTGTAGTAAACCTGAAAAACCGTTTAAAACCTCCGAGCGGTAACCCTTAAAAAGGAGACCACCTCCAAGATAGAAGAAACCTACTAGGTAGAGGTCAACCCAATGGCGTTGAGCATAAGCAGCAGGACCCCCGTCAGGATGCCCGTGAGCCCACTCCAGGTTCTGCTCATGATACAGCTCGACGGCGGCCCCAAGTACGGCTACGAGATGCTCAAGACCCTCAAGGAAGAGTTCGAAGGCGTGTGGGAGCCCAAGACAGGCACAGTCTACCCGGCCCTCAAGAGCCTGGCGAGGAAGGGCTTCGTGGAGACCGTGGAGAGAGACGGAACCGAGTACTACCACATAACGGAGAAGGGGAAAAACCTCTTCCCCCAGCTGGAGACCCACATTGCGGACTCCCTCGGCTTCACCGTCAACTACCTGGCAGTCCTCTTCAAGTGGATGTCCGAGGAGATGAAGCAAGGCGCCCTCAGACTGATGAGCCTCGTCGTAGACAAGGACGAGGACATGACCAAGAGGATGCTAACCCAGTTCTACAGCAACATAGACGCCGACGTGAAGAAGAGCTTCCTTAATAAGGTACGGGATATGACGGAGCATAGACTCGCGCTAGTCGATGAGCTGCTGGAGGGCACACGATGACGCATCTGATAGAGACCGTCGACCTCGTGAAGACCTACATGCAGGGAGGCAGGCCGCTTGAGGTTCTCAAGGGCATCTGCTTAACCGTGGAGCCCGGAGAGTTCACGGCCGTCATGGGCCCCAGCGGCAGCGGAAAGAGCACCCTCCTCAACATGATAGGGGCGCTGGACAGGCCGACGTCGGGCAAAGTCTACATAAACGGCGTGGACCTCTCGAAGCTCAACGACAATCAGGTGGCGGAACTCAGGAACAGGGAGATCGGGTTCATATTCCAGTTCTTCAACCTAATCCCAAGGATGGACGCCCTCGGCAATGTGGAGCTGCCCATGGCCATCGCGGGGATGTCGAGAGGTGAGCGGCACAAGAGGGCTCACCACCTACTCGAGCTTGTGGGGCTCGACGAAAGGGCCGACCACAAGCCGAGCCAGCTAAGCGGAGGCGAGCAGCAGCGCGTAGCCATCGCCAGGGCCCTCGCCAACGAGCCGAACCTTATACTCGCCGACGAGCTCACCGGCAACCTGGACTCCGCGACTGGGGACGAGATAATGCATCTGCTCAGGACGCTCAACAAGGAGGAGGGTAAGACCTTCATACTCATCACCCACGACGCCATGGTGGGCCAGAACACTGACCGCCTCATACAGCTAAGGGACGGCGTCATAGTGGGTGACAAAAGCTTCAAGGATCTGATCATGTGATGAACAGAAAGAAACTATTCGTATTGACACTGGCTATGCTATTAGCCATCCAGTTACCACACGCCTCGGCCGCGAACGCGGCTGTTTTAGAGGTTTCGACTGAAGGCGTCTACTTTATGGCAGGACAGGAAAACACCATAACCATCGAGCTGAAGAATACAGGCGACTATGAAATCACCGACATACAGGCCATCCTCTCCTCTACCAGACCAGAGCTAAACGTCATCCAGAACGCCCAAAAGGCGTTCACTAGGATTGGAGACGGTAGTAAAAAGAGATATGAGGCGACGGTATATGTCAACCAGGATACTGCTCTGGGGGCTTACAGTCTCACCCTCACCGTGTCTTACATAAAGTACTTGGCGTTGATACCGACCCCCGCAACCATCATTGTGCCCATCGGCGTGATCGTTGACCAGAGCTACACACCCAAGATAAAAAGTACAACTGAGCAGGGGAGCGTGAGAGCAAAGTCTGGGACAGAAAACCAGATGACCTACGTTTTCACTAATAACTGGGACGAGACCCTATACGACCTAGAGTTCACGCTTAGCTCCATATCTAGTTATATATCGATCATTGACGGACAGGTCATAAACCTAGAAGAGTTGAATGAGGGGGAACCAGTTGCCTTGGAGCCTGTGCTTAGCATACTTGAGGGCACCCCCCTAGGCGTCTATACGTTGACGGCCACGGTATCTTATACCGATGTCGAGGACAATAGGTACTACCAGTCATTTAGCCTGCCTGTGAACGTAGACTCAGCGGCGGCAGCCAAGGCCACCATCATCACGCTGAAACGCATGGAGGTGCTTCAGGAGCGCGTGAGGCCGGGAGACGAATTCGACGTCCAGTTGGAAGTTCAGTGCAGCGGGGCCGACGCCTACGAGCTTCTTAGCAAGCTGAGCTTCGGGGCGGTCACATCGATATCGCCTCTGAGCCCAACCACGAGCAGCCTCGGAGACTTGAACGCTGGCGGCACGGCAGTAGCTAATTACCGGCTCCTCGCGTCGGGCGACATAGCCGCTGGGCAGTACCCCGTCACGGCGACCTTGACGTACATGACCTCCCGGGGCGTATCGGGGAGCCTCACCGAGACCCTGACGATCATGGTTGAGGGGCTCATAGACTTCGATCTCATAGACACTCCCACCGAGACTGTGAGGCGTGGGGAGACCAAGGAGCTTGAGGCAGACCTCCTCCTCATCGGGACTGAAAGCGTTGAGTTCGTGAGCATAGACTTAGTCGAGGACGACGTCTTCAAGCGTGTGGCTGGCAGCACCGAGTACATCGGCGCCGTGGACCCAGACAGTCCCATACCCTTCGACATTAACTACAAGGTGGCCGAGGACGCGGAGGAGGGCGACCATGAGCTGAGCCTCAGCATTGAGTATAGGGACCATCTGAATAGGGAGCACGAGGAGCAACTGGGGCTAACTATGAGAGTCGGCGGAGACGCCCCGCAGCCGGGACAGGACACCGCCCCCTCAGGACTCTGGATCTGGATACGCAGGCTCCTAGGGCTGGGCCCGTGAGAGTGAGTATGTGAACCCCCTTGACATCATTATCATGTCCACTCAGGGGGTTAGGGAGCGCAAGTTCCGTTTCGCTCTCAACCTAGTTGGCATACTTATAGGCTGCGCAGCGGTGACGGGCCTCGTCTCGGTCACCCAGGGACTCACAGATAACGTCACCGGGCAGCTCGAGGTCTTTGGGCCCACCAACATTATAGTCATCCCTGGCGAGGTTCGTCAAGGTCAAGGGATCGTGGCTGACACCCTCGACTGGAGGGAGCTGGATATCATCGAGAGGAGCCCCAAGGTCGAGGCGGCGACCCCCATCATTGCCAATAAGTACTGCAGCTTCACCGTCAAGGGAAGGAGCTACTACACGGACGTCTATGGGGTCACCGAGGAGTACGCCGAGATCAACAAGAACACGGTAATCGAGGAGGGCCGGAACTTTGTCCGCGGAGACTCGGCTGTCGTTGTCATAGGCGCCAACATAGCGAAGCCCTTGGACGTCGACGAGAGGCTCATCGACCTGGGGGACAGGATCAAGATAGAGTCCACCGTTAACGACGCAGAGAAGGAGCTCACCCTGAGAGTCATAGGTATTCTAGAGGGGCAGGGCAGCAGCTTCGGGTTCAACCTCGACAACAGTATAGCCATGCCGCTTCAGACTGCCCAGCAGTTCTACGAGGTGGGCGGCGAGTTCGATTTCGTGATAGCCAAAGCCGCTACCATCGACGACGTGGACGCGGCCGTGGACGGAATAGAGGAGAGGCTCGGGGACAGGGTAACCGTGGTCTCCCCGGAGTCCGCCATGGAGACAGTGGGCTCGGTGCTGGGCACCATCCAGTCGGTGCTCGGTGGCATAGCCGGCATATCTCTGCTGGTGGCGGGCGTCGGGATTATAAACACCATGACGGTTTCAGTCATGGAGAGGACGAGGGAGATAGGGACCCTGAAGGCGGTGGGCGCCAAGAGCGGGGACGTGTTGTTCATGTTCCTTAGCGAGGCCATGGTAACAGGCGTCGTGGGTGGCGCCATAGGAGCAGCATTCGGTTTCCTCCTCGGTTCGGTGATAGGCAACTTCATCGACTTATCGGTGACGCCATCCCTCACCTTGGGGATGTTCGTTGTGGGCTTCGCCGGGGTGACGTCCATATTGTCGGGGCTCTACCCGGCGTGGAGGGCGTCAAACCTCAACCCAGTGGAGGCTTTGAGACATGAGTGAAGAGAGAAAAGGATTCGTTGAACTGGTCGCCGGGGTGCTCAGGAGGCCCCAGGAGACCTTCCGGTACGTGTCTGAGAGAGACCTAACGAGGGGTCTCCTAATGGTGTTATTGATGGTGGTGCTCGCCGCCGTGTCGGCGTCCACCTACATGTCCAAGATACCGTTGGAGGTGTTGGTGCCCCAGCTCGGCCAGGCCGGCGTGGACGCCTCCCAGCTAGGCGGCAGCATGGGGATGTTCGCCGGCATGGGGGTGGCCGTCAGCATACTGGTCGGTTTCGCGGCCTCTACGCTACTCATGCACGTTATCGCGACGCTCACGGGGGGCGGCGGGAACATGAGGAGGTTCTTTGCCATGCATGGCTTCGCCGCCACACCCCATGTGCTTAACTATCTGGTTAGGCTCGTGGACTCGTTCATATCGTCGCCCAGCCAGCTGGCCGGGTACTTCGTGGCCAACAGGGACATCGAGAACAGCGTCCTCAGGGCTGTCATAGGCACAAACCTGTTCACCGTGTTCGGGTTAGCCGCCCTCATCTACATCACGTACGCCGTGGAAGAGAACTACCAGATAGGCAGAAGGAGGGCGTTCATCATAGCGTTTGTCCCGTACGTCTTGTACATGGCCGTTAACCTGTTTTCCCCTGCAGGCTAGCCCAAACCATTTCTACTCTCCACGTCCAGATGTACTCGATAACGATGTCAGGACCCTATCTTGAGCTAGATAAGAGGATACTCGGCGAGGCGTACAGCAGCACCCGGACCCTGGAGACCGTGACCAAGCTGTGCGACGAGTACGACAGCAGGTGGCCGGGCAGCGGCAAGGATCTGGAGAGCTGCGAGTACATGGCGGAAAAGCTCAACGGGTACGGCTTGGAGGACGTCCATCTGGAGAAGTTCACCATCCCGGGCTGGATACGCGGTGGCAGCAGCCTAGAGGTTCTTGAGCCCAAGGGGAAGAAGATAGACTGCATCGCGTTACCCATGAGCTGTGAGGGAAAAGTCGAGGCCGAGCTAGTATATCTAGGCCCCGGGCCTCTCGGTGTGTACGAGGAGATGCGTGACGAGATCGAGGGCAAGATAGTCATGGTTAACAGCGGCAACCCAGAGGGCATGACTCGGTACCTCCATCGCAGCGAGAAGTACCAGAGAAGCGTCATGGCCGGCGCCGTCGGATGGATATTCATGAACCACTACCCGGCCTACGGGCCGCCCACCGGAGGCATAAGCCCCATAGTACCGGCTATAGGCGTCAGCTACGAGGACGGAATGTACCTGGCCCGCCTCCTAGATAAGGGACGGGTGAGGCTGCGGCTGGAGACCAAGTGCAGGAACCTTGACGTGGACACGTGGAACGTGGTAGCCGACCTCCCCGGCGCAGGAGGCACAGACGAGTGGATCGTATACGGGGCCCACTACGAGGGCCACGACATAGCCGTCGGGGCGCTGGATGACGCCACCGGCGCCGCCGTCGTCATGGAGATCGCCCGCATCCTGGCGAAGGAGAGGGGCAGACTCAAGAGGAACATGAGGTTCATCCTGTTCGGCGCAGAGGAGATAGGGCTCCACGGCAGCAGGGCCTACGTCAGGGACCACCCCGAGCTTATGCCCAAGATAAGGTTCATGCTCAACTTCGACGCCGCGGGCCGCGCCGGCCGCCAGGGCTTCTGCGTCCACGGCTGGCCGGAGCTAGACCCGTTCTTCAAGGAGATCATAGCCGACATAGGCGTGGACCTGCCTCTCTACAGCCGCGTCGGCCCATACAGCGACCACTGGCCCTTCCTCCTGGAGGGTATACCCACCGCCACCATGGGGGACCCCGAGGAGGCGCAGAGACGAGGGGGCAGGGGCTTCGGGCACACCAAGTTCGACACCGTGGACAAGGCGAACCTCCGCGCCATGCGCGAGTGCGTTGCCAACGCCGCCGTGGCGGCCGTGCGCCTCTGCAACGCAGACGACTGGCCCGTGGAGCATAGAAGCCAAGAGGAGATCGACGGGATCATCGAGGACGCGGGGATCCACGAGACCGTCCGGCTGGGCAACCGGCTCAAGGAGTACCTCGAAGCCAGGAGGGATGAGCTCCGCCCGGAGGCCCTCGTCTACCTTGACCGGCTCTCCGGGAGCATGGAGGAGGTCATCTAGGCCTCTAAGTATTTCTTCTCAGAACCAGTAGAGGCCTACAAGGAAAATGGTCACAGCGCCGAGGGGCAGAATGAGAAGACTCCTTTTGTATCTATAGTTGCCTAAGACGTATGTTTCAAGGAGGTTTGGGTAACAGTATGGTGACTCCTACGTTTACCTTTTTCCTAGCTTCAAGGCAATTAATAAGGCTAGGAAGCTCACAACAAAGCTCGCCGCGAAAGTGCCTTTGAGGCCGAAGATCTCGAAGAGGTATGCGCCTATAAGAGGGGCGGGGAACACCATGATGCCCCGTATGCCGTTGATGCTGCCGTAGAGGCTTCCCCGCTCCCCCTCCGGGACGGCCTTTGCTATGAAGCTGTTGTATGAGGGGTCCCAGAGCCCCATGGCTAAGCCCCTGAACACCTGGAGGACGATGAGCACGGGGAACGACCTGAACAGGGTGTAGCCCGCGAAGCTCGCCATGGATAGGAGCACGGACGCCCTCAGGAAGACGGGGGACCCGTATCGGTCTACTAGGTTGCCGATGGGGATGAGGGCGAGGGTGGTGGTTGCCGTGGCGACTGTGAAGAGGACGCCTATATGGAGCAGGCTGAGGCCGAGGGCCTCGTAAAGCATGGCGACGAGGATGCCTCTGTTCATGGCCCAGCTGAACCTGTCTAGGACTGATAGGAGGTAGACGTCTCTTAAGTCGCCTCTGGGCTTCATGACACCGACGATGTTTCTCTTGACGGCCGACCAGTCCATGGGCCTCCTCTCCTTCAGGGTCTCCTCGACGCCGAAGAGGAAGACTAGGGTCGCCGCCACCTCGCCGGCGAGCACGATTCTGAGGACGTTGACCAGCCCCACGTTGTCCCCTATGTAGCCGGCGAACAGCTTGCCGTAGAGGCCGGGGAGGAACCATGTGAGGCTCAGGAGGCTGATGGATAACCCGATCTTGTTGGCGTCGACGGACTCGGCGAATATGGGGTAGAAGCTGGGCTCGCCCAGGCTGTCCGCCAGGCTGTAAAACACTATGGCGGGTACGAGCCACCTCCAGTCCCTGGCGTAGACGGTGATGAGTAGCCCCGCTATGCTCGCGAGGTAGTAGCCGGTGATGACAGTTTTGCGGCCCCAGCTGTCACATAGTTCCCCGGTGACGAATTGGAGGCCGTTGGTGACGAGGGTCCAGAGGCTTCTCATGCCGCCTATGGTGGCCATGCTGCCTCCAAGGCTGATTATGTAGGGCTGCCAGACGAGTTCATGCATCTGCCACACGGTGCCTTCGATGAGCCCACTCCCGACTAGCCACGGGATGTTTCCGCGGAGGGATAGGCTGTCGCGTAGCTTATCGATGTAACCCAAGTCTCGGCACCGCTGGTCATGTGGACCCGTAGAATGCCGACCGCCAATATAAATCTATGTTGATGTGAAGGCAGGCGCGTTTATCGTCGCCTTTTTTAGACGTGCGATCATTCTCTCTTCATGATTACTGTAGTCGACGTCGGTGAGAAAGCCGCGGAGATAACCGAGCCCTGGTCGCCTCTCAACGTGGCGTACATCAACGACCAAGTCATCAGGTTGGCGCTGTTCCACGGCGAGTACCACTGGCATAGGCACACGGAGGAGGACGAGCTGTTCTACGTCGCCAAGGGTGGTATCACCATAAGGTTGAGGGCTCAGCCTGACGTGGTTCTAGGGGAGGGGCAGCTATGCGTCGTGCCTAAGGGCGTTGAGCACCGTCCCGAGAGCCCGGAGCCTTCGATCGTGCTCCTCTTCGAGCCCCGTGCGTTAAAGAGCCGGGGAGACTGACCCACCGAGGTAGTATTGATAGTCTTATATCTCGTGCAGCCGTCTTTTCCTCGGTGAGAGTTTTGGTTAACCCATATTTGGATGTCGACAAGAAGGTCATGGCCGAGATCTACACGAGCTCGGAGCCCATGGATAACCTGGAGGTCCTGTGCGACGTCCACGGCAGCAGGTTCCCTGGCACCCCGGGCGACAAGGGCAGCGTGGACTACATGGTGGAGAAGTTCAAGGAGTACGGCTGCGAGAACGTCCACCATGAGGAGTACACCATCGCGGGGTGGACCCGCGGCCCCGCGACGCTGGAGGTCGTGAGCCCCATAGAGAAGAGCTTCGACGTCATCAGCCTCCCCCACAGCATCGGCGACACCGTCGAGGCCAAGCTTGTCTTCCTCGGCGACGGCGCCATCGACGACTACGAGAAGCGGAAAGACGAGATAGAGGGCAGCGTGGTGATGGTCACCAGCGCCAACCCCCTGGGCATGAAGAGGTTCCTCCACAGGAGCGAGAAGTACATGCGCAGCGTCATGGCTGGCGCCAAGGGCTGGATATTCATGAACCACTACCCGGCCTACGGGCCACCTACGGGCGGAATCAGCCCCGTGATCCCGGCGGTGGGCATATCGTACGAGGACGGTAGCTTCCTCAGCCGCCTCCTGAAGCGGGAGGGGGAGGTTGTGGTCAGGATCAAGACCACCGACAAGAACCACCCCACCGTCACATACAACGTGATCGCTGATGTGGCGCCCAAGAAGCCCGTGGACGACGAGTATGTCGTCGTCGGCAGCCACTACGACGGCCACGACATCAGCCAGGGTGCCGTAGATCCCGCGTCGGGCACCGTGACCGTGATGGAGATCGGCCTTAATCTTGTCAAGGTCAAGGATAAACTCAAACGCCGGGTCCGTTGCATCTGCTTCGGCGCCGAGGAGATAGGGCTCTACGGCAGCAGGGCCTACGCCCGAGACCACGAGGCGGAACTGGATAAGTGCAGGTTCATGCTTAACCTTGACGCTGGCGGCAGAGAGGGCAAGAAAGGCGTCACCTTCCACGACTTCCCCGAGCTGGAGCCCCTCGCGTCGAAGTGGGCCGAGGAGATGAAGGCATACATACCTACAGACCAGATGGTGAGCCCCTACAGCGACCACTGGCCCTTCTTCCTCAACTCGGTGCCATGCGGCAGCGGCAGCGACCCCGAGGCCAGAAGAACGAGGACCGGAAGAGGCTACGGCCACACCCGGTACGACACGCTGGACAAGGTGGATCTCACCTACCTGCGGCTTGCGGCGGCAAACTACACGAGGTTCCTGTTCAGGGTCGCCAACGAGGACGACTGGAACCCGCGGAGGAAGACCCAGGAGGAGATCGAGGCCTTCATCGAGGAGCAGGGCTACGACAAGACGGTGGCCCTCGCGGACCAGATGAGGGAGTACATCAGGGAGAACTACGAGAAGATACACCCCGACACCAAGGCGTTCCTTGAGCGCACCGACGCCTGGTAGCACCCATCCTTCTACAACCCTATTTTTTTCAGCAGTACAAGCAATAATTAGTCTAGGCGGTCTGATGGTGAAGAGCGTTTTACGGACACAGAGATGGTGCAGACCAGCCCGGATCATACTGGAGCACTCGATGAAGCTGTCCGGGGTTCACCCAGCCATAATGCACATTCGTCACACTGAGCGGCCGAGAGCGTCGCCGAGGGAAGATCCGCGCTCGACGGAGCAGGGGTTGAGGGCGGCTTACGAGTTCGGGGCCAGCCTCCCCCCAGGCATGAGGTACCGGCTCTGGCACACCTACATCGAGAGATCGAGGGAGACGTGCCTGGCCGTTAAGTCGGGGCTTGAGAGCGTTGAGGCCGAGTGCAGGCTGGCCGGCACGATACCCGTGGACACCATCCTAGACCCAGAGGGCTTCTATCATGAGCAGTCCAGGCGTCAAAAAGTCGAGGACACCGACGAAAGCGCCTTGACTTACCTGAACCACTGGCTCGATGGGCTCTACCCAGCCTCCATGGTTCGCCCGTCCTTGGAGTTCGCCCAGATGGTGGCGCGGACAATGCTTGAGGATCTCCAGGAAGGCTCGTTCCACGTGCTGGTCAGTCACGACACGTGGGTCGCCGCCCTCATGCACCACTGGTTCGAGTTACCGCCCCCCACCGACTGGATCAGCTTCCTGGACGGCTTCGTCGTAGAGCTGCGACCCTCAGCTCCAACCCTGATAACCAAGGAGGGAGTCAGGATGGTTAATCTCCCAAGCTGGTGGCAAAGTTATTTACCTAAATAGCCAGGGTTCAATGTAAACCATCTATAAGAATATGAAAAAGATAGGCTTGCTCAGGTTACTTGACCACTAAGACGGGGCAGGGTGCCTCCTCTATCACCCTGCTGGAAACAGAGCCGAGTATCCAACCCTTTCCTCCCCCGATGCCCCTGCTTCCTATGGTTATCAGGTCGAACGCCTCGTCCATGGCCGTACGCACTATGATCCTGGGCGTGTAGTTGCTCCTCTCGACCCTGAGCGTGTGTTTTACCCCGGCCTTCTTCAGTCTCTCCTCAGCGTTAAGCAGAAGAACGTGGCTGTCTTCGTCGGATTTCTCCCAGGCGACGTAGAGGACCGTTATGGACCCCTTAAACTTCTGAGCCAGGTCAATGGCCTCACCGAGGGCTTTTTCGGCGTGTACCGAACCGTCGTAGGCGACTAAGATCTTCATCAAAGGCTTCATGCAGCTCACCCTTGGATTACCAGAGGCAATCGCATCAATTTAATTGTATACGCCCGAACAGTTGGGCGTATGGGCACCGCATTCCCACACATCTTAAATCAGTCACCGGCGACGAGGAAGCCATGAAGCTCAGGGTGGTGAAGCCCCACAGCGCGTCCTTCGACTACAACGTCGTCTTCAAGAGAGGCGAGAAGGTGAAGGTGGGGCGCGAGGACCCCGAGATGCCCGGCTGGTACTGGGGCGAGAACCGCGAGGGCGTAAGGTCGTGGATACCGGAGGAGTACCTGAGAATCGACGGCGAGGAAGGCACCATAACCACTGACTACGACACCAGGGAGCTCACCGTGGAGCCTGGGGAGGTATTCGAGTATGTCACCGAGGTGAAGTACTGGACCCTCTGCAGAGACCGAGACAGGGAAGGCTGGATACCGACCGAGAACCTTGAGCCGATCCAATGATTAAACTGGGGCTGCACCGGTTACTAAGACATGGAAGACTGCGAACAGCTGAACCTCCGCCGCCTCGAAGGAAGCTACTTAAAGTTCATAGTTGAGAACCACATCGAGCTCAACCTACTGGAACACGTCGAGAGTTGCGCCTTGTGCAGGGAACGCATCAATAGACTCGTGGAGGCAGGCAGCCACTCAGCCGATTTCGGTAGCCTCTTCCAGAGAGAAATAGATGACCCTTCGGCGCCTCATTTCCCCGATCCCCCCGAACCCGAGAAGTTCATGGAAGCCCGCATTCAGTGGAGGAAAAGCAGGCTCATCCAGCTCAACGAGAGCGCTGAGGCCGAGCTGGATGACCTCCGGAAAAGAATCAGCGCCTGAGGTCAAGCCTCCTCTCAAGGCCCTCGATGGCCTCCTGGTAGTCGCTCCACATCCTGCCGCAAGAGACACCTCCGTCAACAGCCAAGGCGTGGCCGTTGACGAAGCTGGAGTCGTCGCTCGCCAGCCAGAGAGCCGCCTTGGCTACGTCGTCTGGGCGCCCCGGCCGCCTGAGGGGCTGGGCCTCCCTGAACGATTCGGTTATGACGCCGAGCTTGGCCTCGGCCTCCTCTACGGGTACACCCCTCGCAATGGCGATCATGGGGGTGGGTATGAACCCGGGTAGGATGCAGTTAACCCTCACGTTGTCCTCACCCAGCTCCATGGCCACCGACTTCGTGAACTGCACCACCCCTGCCTTGGCGGCGCTGTAGACATGGTTCCCGTATCCCGTCCTTATGGCCGCGACGCTCGCCGTGTTTATGATGCTGCCGCCTCCCTGGCCTCGCATGACAGGGGCGGCGTGCTTGACGCCGAGGAAGACGCCCCTAAGAATAACGGCAACCGTCCTGTCGAAAGCCTCGACGGTGACGGACTCGATGGGGCCTACCGCCCCCGCGATCCCCGCGTTGTTGAACATGCAGTCGAGGCGACCATACGCGTCTACTGCGTGGGAGACCGCGGACTCGACGTCCTCCTCCCGGGTCACGTCCGCGTGCACGTACTCCGCGCCCGTCTCCTCAGCTATTCTCCTACCTCTCTCGTCCTGAACGTCCGCGACCACGACCTCGGCACCCTCCTCGACGAATAGCCTAACAGAAGCCTCCCCGATGCCCGAGGCGCCGCCAGTGATCACCGCCACCTTACCCTCAAGCCTACCCATAGCAACCACGAGTAATTGGGAGAACGAGAATAAAACAGGGATGAAGAAAAAGGGCTAATCCTCTGGGTGTAGCTCCACCACCATCCAAGCCTCGACGCATATCCAGCCGGGGTGGTGAGCCGGCAGCGCCGCACGCGCGGGCCTGCCCTCGTATTCGCCCCATATCTCGATGAGGAGATCAGTGAACCCGTTGAGCACCTTGGGCTGATCCATGAAGCCCTCCGCGCTATTGATGAACCCCACCACCTGGAGCACCTGCTTGATCCTGTCCAGGCTGCCCAGCTGCTTCTTGAGCTGGGCCAGGCAGTTCATCGCGGTCTCCCTCGCCCCCTGGTAGCCCTCCTCGATGGTCAGGTCCTTGCCGACCATGCCGCGTTTCGTGGTGGTGAAGGGACCCTGGCCGCAGCTGAAGGCGATTTTGCCCGCCCACTTGGCTCCTATATAGTTGCCCTTGGGCGCCGGTGCCTCTGGTAGCTCGATGCCGAGCTCCTTCATTCTCTCTTCGACGTTCATACAGGGAGTATTGGAGACTGCTCGATATAGACTTTCGCAGACGCCGGTTCAGGAAGCCGCTTAAATAGAGGCGTAGACAATGCAACACAAATGGCTCAGGGAAGGCTCGGAGCGCTCCTAGAGGCGCTCCTCGTGACGTTTCTCTGGTCCACCAGCTACATACTCACCAAGATAGGGCTCACGGAGATCAGCCCCCTCCTGCTTGTCTCCCTCCGCTACATGGTCGCTTCCCTCGTCCTAGTGCCCATTGCGGTGCTGCGAGGCGAACACAGGGCGCTGGACCGGAGGACCACCCTCAAACTGGTGTTCCTCGGAGTAACTGGCTACTCCGTCGCGCAGGGGCTGCAGTGCCTCGGGCTTTACCACCTCCCCGCGGTCACGGTGACCTTCATCCTCAACTTCACCCCGGTCATGGTCCTCATCCTGGGGCTCGTCTTCCTCCGGACGCCGCCGACATCGCGGCAGGTAGCCGGCATCGCTCTCGTCATCGCCGGCGCCTACATATACTTCGGGGAAGTCCCCGCCGACAGCCTGACTGGCCTGGCCTTAACCTTGGCCTCGGGGCTCGGGTGGGCTGCGTACCTGGTCGCCAGCCGAGCCTTCTTCAAGCCGGGGGACATCGGCCCCCTGGGATTGTCTGCGTTCGCCATGGGCGTAGGCACCGTCTTCATTGCGGGATCGGCTTGGGTCTTCGAGGGCTTCTCCGCGCTGAGCCCCAGCGGCTGGGGTATAGTGCTCTGGCTCGGGGTGGTGAACACGGCTGCCGCGTTCTTCCTGTGGAACCACGCGCTTCAGAGGGTTGAAGCCTTCGAGATATCGATCCTGCAGAACACGATGCTCATACAGATAGCGGTGCTGTCCGTGATTTTCCTAGACGAGACGCTTACCGCCGTGAAGCTGCTGGGGATGGTCGCCGTCTTCGTGGGAGTCTTGATCGTGCAGCTCTCTGGCCTCAGAGGTGTGGGCAGAAGCTGAACTCACGGTTGTCCATCACCGTGAAGCCCAGGTCGGTGAGGGCGACGCGTCCGTCGATGAGCTCCACGTAGTCTAACGCTTCGAGGTACTCCATGTCCTCGCGCAGCCTCCCGGCATCGATGAAGCCCAGCGATCCCATTTCCTCCAGGCTCACGGGGCCCCCACCCGAGGCCCTATGTCTGTAGAGAACCTCCATTATGCTGCGCCTGTTTTCGATGGTTGAAGCGTCCACGGATACGGTTCAGCTCCGGCGGATAATAGGGTTTACCGATGAGACGGCGATCACTATGTGATGTAGCTAGGCTTGTCCTCGGAGATATGGGGCTCGGTTTTGCCGGTGTCGATGATGCCGTACCTGCGTAAGGCGGCCTGTATTACCTCCCGTACCATGTCATCGTAGGTCTTGCCCGCCGCCACCCACATCATGGGGTAGAAGCTCAGCTCGTCCCTCACCACGTCGTAGTCGATGCCAGGCAGCGTGTTCACCTCCAGGAAATAGAGCTCACCGTCGGCGTCCAGCCGGTAGTCCAGCCGGGCCCAGTCGAGGCAGCCCAGCGCCTTATAGCTGGCCTTGGCGTGGGCCTCGAGACGCCTTCTCAGCGCCCCATCGATCTTGGCTGGGCACTTGTAGTTGCTGCTGTCGTCGAAGACGCTCTTGGCCTTCTGGCCCAGGACCCTTCCAAGCTCAGGCGGGAAGCCGCTGAAGTCCACCTCCAGAACGGGCAGCACCGTCGGCTCCTCCTCGTCGAGATAGTTGCCTACCAGCCCGACGCTGAACTCGCGGCCGTCGATGAACCTCTCCACGAGTATAGGCTGCTTGTAGACCCGGAGCATCTCCCCCAGCTTCTCCCTGAAGGCATCCTCGTCGTAAACCACGTTGTCCCAGTTGATACCTATGCTGCTGCCCTCGTGGCTGGGCTTCAGGATCAGGGGATAGCTGAGGCCCCGCCGCATGGGCTCATCGGGGGCGTCGAACACCTGGAACGGAGCCGTCTTGAGGCCGTGGTGCTCTATTATCATCTTGGTGGTGGGCTTGTCGAGGCCGATGGCGTTGGCCATTATCCCCGAGCCGACGTATGGGATGCCCAGCATCTCGCAGAACGCCGGGACGTGGCTCTCCCTGCTCTCACCCCTCAAGCCCTCCGCCCTGTTGAACACCATGTCCGGGTTCTCGAGCCTCAGGTTCTCGTAGCAGTCCTCGTCAGCCTCGATGAGCAGGTACTCCCAGCCCGCTCTCTCTATGCCGTTCCTGACGTGTTCGATGGTCTCCTCGGGCTCGAACTCGACGTTGAACTCATCGTCCGCGACCCTCGTGTTGCAGCAGAAGGCCACCCGCAGCCTAGGGGACGTCGCTCAGAACCTCCCTGTAGATGCTCTCCGCCTGGCTCTTGATGTGGCTGGGCAACGTTATGGACTCTTGTATCTCGAAGAAGGTCTTGTAGAGCTCGTCCTCCCTGCCCTTGGCCTCGTCGAGGAACCGTTTCTCGAACTCCTCTACCAGGGGGCTCCTGTCGCCGTTCCTCCACGCTAGGTAGAACGCGAAGAGCTGCTCGTCGCGTCCCCTCCCCGTGAGGGCGTAGGTGTTGACGTCGCTTCCGCCGAAGAGGCTGAAGTAGTCCTTCATCTCCTCGGTGAGCATGTTGCGGTTCAGGCCCACCTTCCTCGGGTCGAAGCCCGAGGCCTTGATGAGGAGGTACATCTTGCTGCAGACGCTGCAGTCCATGCACCACCGGTGGTCTCTGCCCGCCTCGGTCTCCACGAAGCAGCTCATGTGGTACTTGGACACCTCGGGGTACCTCTTGTAGAGCGTGTAGACGACGGCGATGTCGTTCAGCGGCTCGATGACGCTCATGGTGCGCACGCCGCCTCCGCTCAGCTGCCTGGTGATGAGGTCGATCTGGGTCGTCCAGATGTGGCACTGGTCGTAGGCGGGGTAGCAGACGTAGCCCTCCCTGTCGTGGTAGTACTCGCCGCAGCTCTGCTCGTTGCCGAAGAGGATGTACCTGCTCCTGAACATGTGGGCGATGGGCAGTATCATCATGGCGTACTGGGTGGATTGGAGGCCCCAGCCCAGCTCGGTCTTGCCGACGCCCAGCCTGAGCCCGTCCCTCAGGTTGCCCATGGTGTGCTCTATCTTCTGGAGCTCCACGCCGAACTCCTTCTGGAACTCCTTGGCCAGCTTGTCCTTGTGCTTCTCCTCGTAGAGCAGCACGGGCTCCACGATGTACGCCGCCTGGGGATTAAGGCCCAGCTCTCGACAAACCGCCCAAGTCAGGAGGCTGTCCTTGCCGAAGCTGAGGCTCACAACGCTTGAGTCCTCGCGGGTCTCGTCCTTGAAGGCGGGGATCTTTATCTCGTTGTCCTTGAACCTCGTCTTCAGGTTCATGAACTCCTTCAGGAGCTCCGAGGTGTAGGTGCCGTCCACGTCGGCGCAGCTGGGGAGGTCCATGACCATGTTCTGGAAGAACTGGGTCTGGAAGAACGGGGGAGACGTGTTGAACCTGATCTCGCGTTTCCTGAAGGTCAGGGGGAGGTGGACAGTCTCGGCGTAGACCAGGTTGTCGAAGAGAATGTCCTTGGCCTCCTGCGGGTACGCCTGCCATATCTCGTCAGGATAGTTCATGACGTACTTGGAGCCACGGAAGAGAATCTCGAAGCCGTGGGCTGTCTGCCTCGCGTTTATGCTTAGGCCATTCACTGTTTCGGACCTACTATTCTAGATCGGTGACTTTAATTGATCGTAATATTTCTTTCTAAAAAGCAGGGGCCATGAAAACAGGGCATGTTCACAGATAAGTTTAAAGAAGTGGGCATAGGGGACACCGTTTTTACTCGTTCAAGAAACATAGAAAAATTGCTAGATTTCAGTAAACTCTGGCTAAAGTTCGAGGGCGGGAACCCCACGGGTACCATGAAGGACAGGGCCGGCTACGCCACCCTCCAGCTAGCCAGGGAGAAGGGTCACGACGAGATAGCGGTCGCCAGCTGCGGCAACTTCGGCGCCAGCATAGTTCACCTCAGCAGGTACTTCGAGATCAAGCCCCACGTGTACATACCTGAGAAGTACCAAGCGCCGCGCATAGCCGAGATGGAGAGACAGGGCGGTGTAGTCCACATCGCCCCCGGAACCTACGAAGAGCTGGTGGAACTGAGTGCACAGGAGGCGGCGGAAAAAGGGTGGTACAACGGCAACCCAGGTACAAAAGAGAACACGGATGCCAGCCTAAAAGCCTACGAGACCATCTCCCGGGAGGTCTTCGACGAACTCGGCTACGCCCCAGACGCTGTCTCGGTCTCCACGAGCAACGGCACGTGCTTCAGCGGCATATACCAAGGTTTCAAGAGGCTGAGGCGGCGAGGGCTCACCGACAAGGTACCTGTCATGGTCTGCGCGAGCACGGACGGGGGAAACCCCATAGTAACCAGCTACAACAAAGGGAAAAAGAGGATAAAGGAACTCGACCCCGAGAGCATCGTGGAGACCCCGGTGAACGAGCCCATCGTCAGCTGGAGGAGCCTCGACGGACAGCACGCGCTGGACGCCCTCTGGGACAGCGGCGGATACGCCGTGGGTCTGGGGGACGAGGTGCTCGCCGCGTTCAGCCAGATGCTCTTGAATGAGGAGGGGCTGGCCGTGCTCCCGGCGTCCTCCGCGGCTCTGGCGGCGATGACCGAATACGTCAAGGAGAAGGCCAGGCCCAGGGAGTCCACGTTCGTCGTGGTCTTGACCAGCAGGAACTACGGCTAAAGAGGACCAGACGTTCAGAGCGGTGAAAAATGAGGCCCTCCGGGTGAAAACATCGTGAAATACGGCGCCTTCGTCGGGTGAAACAGCGGTTCCGGTTCTGAAACACCGCGTCCACGGGGTTCCTTATGGTATACTTACGCCTATGGGTGCAACGGTCAAAAATGAAGACAAGAACCAAAACCCTGATGGTGATGGCCCTCATAGTGGCCTCGTTCCTCGCGGTGACGCCCGTCATGGCCGCCGCGGTGGACAACAACTCCCCCCAGCCCGAGGCTTTTGTTAATCGGGCTCAGCGTGTGCAGAGTATACAGCAGTCCCTGAAGGCTGAGATACAGAAAAGGTTAAAGCTGACGCAGCCTGAGGCCATCGAGCTCGACGACCTCAACGAGAACGAGATCGATGACAGGATCAGCGCCGCAGAGAACGCCCCCGCGGTGGAGGACGACGACACGGCGAGCCCGCTGTGGATCGCCCGCACATATGGCTCCTCGTGGCCCCTGGGCGACGCTGACGTAGAGGAGAGCAGCCTAGCTACCCCGATCGGCACGATGTTCGCGGCAACGAAGGTCAAGACGACCGAGTACGGCGTAGTCTACGACATCGTCTGGGGCATAGTAGGCCACAACGGTGAACGCGTAGGCGTCAAGGGAGTGGCGGTCCTAGGCAGCGACGGAGTCTTCGTGATGAAGCTCCACGGGGAAGACCTGGACCTATGGGCCATCGGAAGGATAGGCAGAGCGCGGTTCGGCGTGAGGCTGGCCATGAAAGGCTACATGAGCCACGACGGAGACATGTACGGCTTCCACATGAGGGGCAGCGCCCACCCCATCGGCTGGGGCTGGAGGAAACCCCAGGTGCAGAGCACCGATGCGCTGACTCCGAGCGTGAGCGCCAAGAACACGAGCGCCAAAGCAAGAAAAACGGCCTCAACCTCCTAAACCCCCCTTTCCTTTTTTCTCAACACTTTTTTAGGCACTCACACCTTCTCTGGTTAGCCCGGTGAAGCGGATGGCTTGGAGAGGAAAATACGTCGGATGGTACAGGCTAGTGGAGGAGGAGCTGGACGGGCTGGTTCCCAGCCTCAGCGAGAGAGAGGTCATGGAGAACGTGTCAGCCGAAGACCTGCTTACTGTATCCCTGAGAGGAACGGGTAAGGAAGAGGATAGGCCGCTACCGAGCCTCCAGCTGCGACTCGGAGACCAAGAGCTAGCGCTGGCCATCGTCTACCTGTCCAAGAATAGCGTCGAACAACTGGAGAACATCTTCAGGGAGACCCACATGGAGGAGCATGAAAAGCTGTTTAATCTGCTCGGGGGCCTCCCCACAGTGTACGAGACAAAGCTCTACAGCGGAAGCAGTGACCGCCCCGACACCGAGCCCGTAAGGAGGTATCTGACCTCAAGGCTGGACGGTGGGCTTCTCAGAAGGCTGCTGGATGAGGCCGACGAGCTGCGGAAAGGGGGCAGAAGGATCGTCAACAACCAGTCTGTCTACGTCAAGCCGAGGTCCCCGGAGGTCCATCTGGCGTCGATCAACACCCCGTTGAACCGAGAATCCTTCGGACAGGCGCTGAGGGAGATGAGGCCGCTCATCGAGTTGTTGTCCAGCATCAAGACCCGGCGAGAGGTGATCAGGGAGAGGCTGGCCAGACCGAGGAAGACGAGGAACGTATACAGGGAGTTCGTCGAGGCGTTGAACCAGGCCAGGGCTCAAGGACTGATCTCGGCGGAGCGGCGGCGGGAGCTGGATAGACTCTGGCGGGATGAAGAGGAAGATAGGGACGAGCTCCTGAGGGAGGTGCGGGCCCTCCTGGGCTCAGCTGGTCGATAGTCTTAGAGCCCACCGGGGGCAGCCCCGCTGTCGGGTCTTAGAACCCTACCGCCATGGACTCGAATCCTGTCAACAGCGAGTAGACGCCGCCGTGGAGCAGCCCGGTATCTCTGTCCGTGACCACGGCCACCGGCCTGCCCCAGCTCTTGAGCTCGGGGTCTACCCAGTCGATGTCGTGGCCCATGGATACAAGCTCGTCCCTCGTGGCGGCCGGGTATCGAGAGTCGATGTAGACGGTCCCGGTCTCCCGGGTCAGCCTCGGGGCGTCCACGGCGTCCTGGGCCCCCATCCCGTAATCGACGACGTGGTGGATGACCTGGGCCACGGAGACCTGTATGTTCCTGCCGCCGGGAGCGCCGAGTACCATGTAGGGCTCTCCTTCGTCGAGCAGCACGGTTGGGCACACGTTCTGTATACGACGCTTCCTGCCGTCGATGCTGTTTGCGTGGCCCGGCTCCGGGTCGAGGCCGTACATGGCGTTGTTCATTACTATGCCTGTGCCGGGTATCACGACGCCGCAGCCGAAGGAGTTGACGAGAGTCTGGTTGACGCAGACCATGTTCCCAGCCTTGTCGGCCACGGCGAGGGCCGTGGTGCACTCCGACTCGTAGGGCCACGGGTCATGGAACTCCACGGCGCCAGCCCTCTCGGGGTCTATCCTCCCCCGGAGCTCGGCTGCGTACTCCTTGGAGACTAGGCCCCTCTGGGGGACCTCCACGAAGCCGGGGTCACCCATGTACTTGAACCTGTCAGCGAAGGCAAGGCCGACGCTCTCGGCGACGACGTGGAGGCGCTCAGGGCTCATGAACCCCATTGATGAATAGTCGTATCCCTCCATGATGTTGAGTATCTGCATCATCGTGGTCCCGCTGTGGGTAGGGTCGTACACCACGTCGATGCCCCTGTAGCTCCCCGGGTCGGGCGAGTGTATGATTGGCTCGTACATGGCCAGGTCCTCCATGGTAATGAGGCCGCCGCCCCTCTCCATCTCATCCGAGATGGCCCTGGCTATCCATCCCTCGTAGAAGGCGTCGCGCCCCTCCAGCGAAATCGCCTCAAGGCACTTGGCGAGCTCCTCGTTCACGAGGACGTGAGGCTCAGCCATCCCTCGGACGTAGGGAAGGTACGGGAACCGGCCCTCCCTGAGGTAGACCCGCCTCCACTCGTCGAACCCCCAGAACCCCTCCATGCGCCTGAAGATGTGGTCGGCGGTCCACCAGCCCACGGTGAAGCCCTCCTTTGCCACCTTTATGGCTGGAGCCATGACCTCCCCGAGGCTCATGGTGCCGTACCGCTCGAGGGCCGTCGTGAGTCCCGCGACGGTGCCCGGCGTGGTGCAGGCCTTGTGTCCGACGACGTTGGCGTCGTCCTTCACCTTGTACCAGCCCATCCACCCCGGCTCGGCGACGTCCTCCACCTCGTACATGTCAGGGGTGCAGTTCACTGACGGCCTGCCAACGTAGTCCACTATGACGTTCTCGCCGGACTCCAGGTGTATCGCCATGACGCCCTCCCCGCCTATGCCGTTCATCGCCGGCTCGACGACGCAGTCCATGAAAGCGGCGGCGACTGCCGCGTCCACGGCGTTCCCACCCTTCTTCATGACGGCGACGCCGGCCTCCCCTATGAGGGAGTGCTTGGACGCCACCATCCCGTTCTCAGCGACACAGTCGCTCCTACCGGCGCCCACCCAGCGCCTGTCCTGATAGACGAACCCTTCAGAAACCATGTACATGTATTCGAGGTTAAACTATAAATAACCGGTGAAGCTCTTGGGTAACCCTTGTATACCGGGAACGGGTTGATCAGGGTATGTCAGAGGAGAAGCTAGCGGAATTTCTTCAGAAGGGCAAAGACTGGGAGAAGGTGAAGACGACCGTCCCGGGGGTCTTCGTGATGAGGATGCCGGGCAGCAAGAACAGGGAGCCGAGCCTTTGCGTCGAGGTGAACCCGGTGGACGCCAGCGGCAGCCCGACGAAGCGCCGGGGCCTCATAATTAGGTCAGCCGATGAGTACTTGGAGTTCAAGGACATATTGATGAACGAGAAGCTGGAGAGCCTCCTGGAGATGCTGGAGGACGTGAACCCGGAGACGGCGAGGCCGGGGAAAGCCAGCAAAGACGTCATAGAGATCTGACCCAAAACCATTTCATCGACGGCCCGTATCTTCTATTGAGGTGCAGCGTTTGGAGGGCCTTAAACAGCTTTTATTCAGCCTCGTGGAGATAGGGAGCCCCAGCGGCTTCGAGGAGCCCATGATGAGGAGGCTCGTGGATGAGCTGAGTCCGGTCTGCGACGAGGTCTACGACACGCCGCGCGGGAACGTGGTGGGGGTCCAGAGGGGCACGGACCCCGAGGCTCCCGGGATAGCCCTCGCAGCCCACATGGACCAGGTGGGGTTCGTCGTCTTCAACGTGGATGAGAAGGGTTTCATCAGGTTCAGGCGCGTAGGCGGCGCCGTCCCCCGGTGCATAATGGGCCACCAGGTAAGGGTTCTAATCGACGAAGGCCCCATAATGGGCGTCGTCGGCATCAAGCCGGGGCACATCACCAAGCCTGAGGAGGCGTACAAGGTCCCGCCTATAGATGAGATGTACATCGACATAGGAGCCAACAGCTGGGAGGAGGCAATCAGCTGGGGCGTCGAGATAGGCACCCCCATAGTCTGGAACACCGCCCCCGTGGAGCTGGCCCACAACTACGTGGCGACGCCGGCGGCCGACGACAGGGTGGGGCTCGCCGCAATCATAGCTGTAGCGAGGAACCTCAGCGACAAGCCCATACCGGCGACGGTCTACTACGTCGGCACCGTCGAGGAGGAGATAGGGCTCAGAGGCGCCGAGGTGGCGGTGCATGACCTGGACGTGGTCATGGCTGTGGCCATAGACACGTGCTCCGCCGGCTACCAGCCAGACGTAAACATGATGGACATCTACTACGAGGTGGGGAAGGGCCCCGCCATCCACATAGGCGAGCTGGGCTCAAGGACGCGGCTCGGGAACCAGATGCTGAGGAAGTGGCTCATAGGCGTTGCGGGGATGAACGGCATACCGTACCAGACCGGCCTCATGCACGGAGGCACGGACGCGTCAGCGATGCAGCAGACCAAGGCGGGTGTCGCCGCCGTCAGCATCGGCGTTCCCAGGAGGTACAGCCACAGCCCCGTCGAGGTCATAAGCCTGGACGACCTCCACAACCTGACGGAGATCTTGACCTTGGCCATCGAGGGCTTAACCAAGGGCTTCAACACCCACAGAATATGACGCCTTAAACTGGCTCAGGTTATTACGTCGCCCTTCTGTGAGATTCCCTATGAAGAGGCTTGAGCAGCGAGAAAGGAGAATTCTCTATGTGGTGCTCGCCTTGGCAGTCATAGCCTCTGTGCTCTTCGCCCCGTCGCTTCTACCCCGGAGCAGCTACGGCGACGTCACCGTACAGGAGGCCAGGAGACTCATAGAGGACAAGCCGGATCTGGTTATACTGGACGTGAGGACGGCGTCGGAGTACGAGGAGGGCCACATCGAGGGCGCCGTGAACATCCCCGTCCAGGAGCTTAGCGTCCGCTTCGACGAGCTGTCGATTGAGGACGAGCTGCTGGTTTACTGCCGGACGGGAAACAGGAGCGCGCAGGCCGTGGACATTCTAGAGGACTTGGGGTTCACTAAGATATACCGCATGTTCGAGGGCATCACGGGGTGGATAAAGGCGGGCTACCCTGTTGTATAGCCTCCAGCACTATTTTCTAGTACCTCTGTAGATCCTATAGAGAGAGACCATGAAGCTAGTGACTTTTAGGGTTCACACGGAGGAACGAGTCGGCGCCCTCAAGGGCGACAGGATCGTTGACCTCAACTCGGCTTACGCCGTGAAGCTTAAAGAGGAAGGCGTATCCTCGCCTAGGAGAAGAGCCGACGCCCTGATCCCCGGCTGCATGATCGGGTTCCTCGAGGGAGGAGACGAGTCCATGAAGGCCGCCGATGAAGCCCTCGCCTACGCGGAGAAAAATCCCGGGGCGGAGGGCATCGACGAGGAGAAGATCGTGCTGTCGCTGGACGAGGCGAAGCTGCTGGCCCCTGTCCCGAGGCCGGGGAAGCTGTACTGCGCCGCCGCCAACTTCTACGACCACGCCACGGAGCGCATAAAGGATCCTGAGGAGCGGAGGAAGGCCATCGAGAGGCTCAAGAGCCTGAAGCTGGACGTCCCCGACATGTTCCAGAAGCCCCCCACGCTGGTGGTGGGGCCCCGCGACCCCCTCATCAAGGTGAAGGCCACGGATAGGATGGACTACGAGTGCGAGCTCGCCGTCGTCATCGGCAGGAAGGGCAAGTATATCCCGGCGGGGAAGGCTTACGACCACGTCGCCGGCTACACCATAATGATAGACGTCAGCGCCCGGGACCAGGGCTTCCCCCAGGACGTGGACTTCCCCATGTTCAAGCGTGACATAAACTGGACCAAGGGCAAGGGGATGGACAACGCCGCCCCCATGGGGCCATGCATCGTCACCAGCGACGAGATCAGGGACCCGTTCAATCCGCCGCTGAGGCTCAAGACCAGGGTCAGCGGCCAGGAGAGGCAGAACAACACCCTGGACAACATGATCGTCCGGATACCCAGGATCATCGAGTACCTGAGCAACGGCACGACGCTGATGCCGGGGGACGTCATCGCAACGGGCACCGTGGCCGGCGTCGCCCACAGCTGGGGCCCCGAGGGCTTCCTCAAGGTCGGTGACATAGTCGAGTGCGAGATCCAGCCCATCGGCGTCCTGAGGCACGAGGTCGTAGCAGAGAGCTGAGCCCCACCTTCTCTCTTTAAACTGTTTTCTGTTGTCTACTGACGAAGACTATCAGGCCGTCCCCATCCTCGTAGGGCTTGCCGTGGTGGTCACCGTACTCCTCGACAACCTCGTAGCCCGCCTCGTCCAGCATCCTCCTGATCTCTTTGGCGTCGTGGACGTAGACGTCGCTGCCCTCGTAGTACCTCGCGGTCACCCGGCCGTCCACCACGTGGTCGTACCACATGTCCAGCGACATGAGCCGCCTCTCGGGTCTAGTGACGTGGTATCCTGAACGTATTACTTTGGTTCCGTCTTCGAGAGTCTTCCTCTGGACGAACCAGCCTCTGTCCGCCTTCAGCTCCTTGGCGAGGTACAGGTCGAAGACGTAGCGACCACCCGGAGCCAGGTGTTCCCTGATGTTAAGCAGGGCCGCCCTCTGGTCAGCGGGGTCTAGTATGTGGTCGAAGCTGCAGCTGGGGAAGTATATCATGCTGAACCTCTCGGGGAGCCTGAAGTCCACGGCGTTCCCGAGGGCCATGTGGAGCCTGGCTTGGGTCTCCGGATCCTCCCCCGAGATGTTCTTCTCCGCGGCGTTGAGCATGTGCCTGCTGGTGTCTATCCCCCACGTCTCCACGCCGGCGCGCGCCAATCGTATCGCTAGGCGGGCGGTGCCCACCCCAAGCTCCAGGGCCTTGCCGCCGCTCCTCCTCGCCTGCTCAATGTAGAACTCGACGTCGTCCTTCTCGCCGAAAAGGTCGTAGAACCTTTCGGCCCCCTCCTTGTAGCTCTCCAATCAGGTTCACCTCTGCTGCGGCTCCGATGGATCACTGAGTTATGCGTCCATGACGATATAAACGTGGTTTAGACCTAGAAGGCGATCTCCTCGTAGGCTCCTCTGCACGGCGCTCCATTGCAGACGTAGGCGACGCGGCTCCCGAGGGGCGCTATCCATGACCATATGGTGCCCGACTCGACGCCGTCCCAGACGCCGTGGTCGCAAACGCCTTCGCCGTGGCCGCTGAGCACCTGCTTCACGTCCTCAAGCCCAACCAAGTCTCTGCCATCGTACCACCGTTCGACTGTCGAGTACCTCCGATGGGTGTTGCCGTAGTCGAACCCAGGGTCTTCAAGCAGCTTCAGCTCGGGGTCGTGGTAGTGGTTGGTGGTGGCCATGAACTCGTCTGAGCGCTGTACCCGAGTCAGTTCGGGGGAGGTCTCGACTCTGGCGAGTACACCATCCTTGTCTGCGAGGAGGTAGTTGTGTGCCCACTGGTGGGGCGTGTCGCTGAGCCACTCGGCGGCTTCCTCGGTGGTACCCAGGTTGTCGAGCATCCACCTGAGGGCTACGTTCATCCGTACCCCTGGTCTAGGCTCGCCCATGTATGCGGGTATGGCGGTTATGGCGGCTGCGAGTCCCTCACAGTTTACGCCGCCGTAGACCCCGACGAAGTGGTCGGTGAAGACGAGGCTCGTGTTGCCGCCTTCGAGTCTTACCCTCATAGGCGTGAAGAGCTTCTTGAAGCTGACGTCCCAGTCGTAGTTGCGTCCATAGATGGGTAAACTGCAGTCGGTGTGGGCCCCGGATACTGCGAACACCGTGCACCCGGGTTCGATGCCCAGGGTCAGGACGAAGCACTTCATGAGCCCGGTGTCCACCCCGGCGGCGCTGGCGAACCCCTCGATCTCCTCGACGACGCCGGGGGCGTACTTCCTCGTCAGGGCCTCACACTCATCCGCGAACCGTCTCTTCGCCTCGGAAGCTGGGGGAGGCTGGAACCGCCCCCTAATGAGAGCCCCGTACTGCTCACCCATCTCGCGATACGTTCCCTTCAAATCGACAACGTTCATGAAGAACGGTCTGGACTTGTCCCGCACCCTATTTAACGTTAGAGGAATCCGCGTAAGAGGAGAGACGGGGTGAACTGGTTGAGGGATCGTATTATGGGCAGAGACAATACATCCTATGCTAGCCCCTAAGAACTGTAGCTAAGGGGTTTTATACCGTCGTTTCTCTTTCAGCTTGATGAAAGAGGTAAAGTTCCTGAGGGACCAGATATTGACCACCTACAAGGGAGACTCGTGGCACGGACCCAGCCTCATGAAGACCTTGGAGGGCGTCGATCTGGAGCAGGCGAAGGCGCGCCCCTTGGGGGAGAGGCACACCATCTGGGAGCTGGTGGACCACACCACCTTCTGGCTGGAGGCCATCCTGGACGCGTTGAAGGATAAGGCCATGCCCGAACCGGCCCCAGAGATGGACTGGCCCCGTATGGGGAGCACCGAGGAGCATTGGTGCCAGTCGCTGAGGCGGCTGGAGGCGGCGGTCAACATGGTGCTGGACGAGCTTGCCGGCTGGAGCAACGAGGACCTGGAGAGGACGGTGCCGGGGAAGGACTACACGTTCAAGCAGATGCTACACGGCGTTGTTCACCACAACCTGTACCACGCCGGCCAGATAGCCATCCTCAAGCGGAAGGTGTAGGGCTAGACGAGCCTCTGGATCTCGATCACGTTGCCCTCTGGGTCGCGCATGTAGGCGAACTCAAGCGTTCCCACGCCGGGTAGTTCCACTTTAACCACCTCGCCCACCATCCCGCCTCCCAAGGCGAGGACGGCTCCCTTGGTAGCCTCCACGTCATCGACGGCGAAGGCGATGTGGCCGTAGCCGGGTCTGTTTGGCGCCGGGGTGTCGGCCTCCGTCTCTTCGTCGTACTGGAACACCTCCAGGGTGGGGCCTGCGTCCCCGTGGCCTGGGAGCCTGAGGTGGACCCCCCTGATGTGGGCGCCCTGTAAAGATGTGGCCTCATCGAGCCATCCACCGGATAGGTCCCTCTCGGGGGGCACAGGTGTGCAGCCAAAAACCTCGATATAGAAGTCAGCCAGCCGCCTCCAGTCCCGAGCCACGAGGTTCGTGTGGGTGTACTTCATCCCTGCTCCACCTTCTCTCTCACTGCTTCATAGGAAGCGTAAAGCACATCATAAGCGTGAGTGATGAGCTGCCTCATGGTCTCGTTGTCTCTGAAGCCCTCTGTAAAAGCCTTCCACCCGTTGAGGTAGTACTCGCGGTACGGCTCGGCTATACTTTGGAAGCCGTTGCGCTCCAGCAGCCGTAGCACTTTGGTCCGGTTCAGCGTCCACACGTGCTTAGGTTCGGCATACTGGCTGAGCACCCTGACCGGCGTCGGCGAGACCACGTAGCAGAGCATCCTTAGCACACGGTAGTACTCCAGGTCGATGCGGTCGATGACCTGCACGGGCAGCCGAGCCAGAAGCGGGCCCAAGCCAGCAAGCTCATCCAAGTCCCGCGCCCTGAGGTGCTCCACCGACTCCTCCGGCTTCAGCGGCACCTCTCCGAAGAGCAGCTTAACCTCCTCGGGCCTCTCGGGCAGCCAGTCGCCTCGGCTCTCCTCCATGACCACGACCTGGGGGCGGGGGATGTGCAGGTGATCCGGCCTCGTCTCCATGAACCTCTCCTCGTAGAGCCGGGTTGTCTCCAGCGAGTAGAGGAAGCCTCCACGGGTCTCCGGAAGCAGAGACATGCTTTCCTTCCTGCCTAGGTGGATGTCGATGTCGCTGATCATCGGCACATAGTCCGCGGGTGACTCCCATTCTTTGATCCCCGAGCCTTTGAGTATCGCGTAATCGATCCTGTCGCTCAGCCTCTCCTGGATCAGTTGCCGCCAGATCTCGACGGCTGCGTCCACATCTCTACGCGCCTCTATCAACAATCTCTCATAGCTCATCGTTTGCAGCCACCATGGAAGCACCAGTCTAGGGTTGATGATCTATTGTTTAATATTTCTGGGAGACGATTATCATGCGGCGCGAGTACATCTCGAAGGGAGACATATCGAACTCCCCGTAACACGTCTTGTACGTCCATCCAGCGGCCTCTATCAGGCTTTTCAGCTCGTGGAGGCTGTAGAGGATGTGGTCCACATGGAACGTCTCCAAGTGCTTCAAGTCCTCCCCCTGCCTGAGGTAGAACCTCCACGTGTTGTGTTGACGGGAGTCCTCCATGTCTAAGCGCCGCTCCATTATCTGAACTCTCCCGTCTTCGTGATACAGGATGTCCTTCGCCTCGAAGTTTTTGATGATCCAGTCGCGGTTGGCGATGTCGATAACAAGGATCCCATCCCGCTTCGTGAGCGTGTAGAGCTGCCTGAGTACGTCGATGTCTGTTTCTCGGTCGTAATAGCCGAGGGATGTGAACAAGTTAATCACAGCGTCGAAGCTTCCCGCGTGTTCGCCCAGATTTTCCTCGATAGCCCTCATGTCGCCTTTTCTGAACTCGACATCGACGCCTCTCTCTTCCGCGAGTATCCTCGCCCTCTCAAGGAACGTCTCCGAGACGTCGATCCCTACTACCCTATATCCTTTCTGAGCCAGGGCTGTGCTGTGTCTGCCGATTCCGCATGCTAGGTCGAGCACAAGCCCGTCCCCGGGGATGTCGTTCTCGTTGAATATGTTTTCGAGGCCGTCTGCGTCCTCGATGCTGCTTGGGATGAGCTCCTCAAGCGTCTTGAGGTATAACTCGGCATACCTCTCGAACAGGCTCTCAGTCCAGTGATCAGACATGGCTACCCAACCCTGTAATGGTGTAATAGGGCTTTTAAGGTAGCTTCACGTGCGTGCTGTCGTAAGGATTGTTCATTGAAGTTATGCACCGGTTTTTAGTCGTGTTTTTACGTTAGGTGAAGATAGTATCAGGTGATCGGGGTTGCTGAAGAAGAAAGAGTTCACGGAGTACCTTGTCGAACGTGGAGTCAGCCGGGATCAGTTGGAGGCTGCCGTAGACGCGGTTGAAGAGGCCGCCGCGTACTTCGAGGCTGAGGGGAAAGAGCTGACCGAGGCTTCCGTGGAGGACTTCAAGGGTTACGTCCAGAGGCTCATGGACGAGGGCAGGAACACGGAGGACACTCTCGTCGCGCTGGCGCGTTACGTCTACTTCCTCGACATGAAGGAAGTCTGGATATACTTCGCCGCCATCCTCGGAGGCCGTAACATACTGCCCTCCATCGCGGAGAGGCTGGAGGAGATAGCGGGAAAGGACGTAAAGGGAAAAGTGTTCAACGAGGTGAAGACTCCGCCTCTGGGCTCCATGCCCGCGGCGTACTGCGAAGCCACCAAGAGCCTCATGGACGCGCTGGAGAAGGAGATGAGCCCAGACGTCTACCGTAGGGTGCTCGCCGGCAACCACCACAGGGTCAACCCCGAGAACTTCATGGAGCTCAAGAGGCAGCTGGAGGAGCTGGGCAGCATAGACGCCTGGCTCGAGAAGATGCACGACGAGGCCGTCGCCGAGCTGGAGCAATACCTCAGGGATGACAAGGTATGGTACGAGCAGGTCATCACCCCCGAGATAGTGGAGCACGTCAGGGGCAACCAGGAGTTGTTAGCAGGAGTCAGGGAAGGCGAGTGGATCTACAACACAAAGTTCCCGTATAGCCCAGCGGAGTACCTCAAGGAGAAGGACCCCCTAATGAAACGGTACTACATGTGCCACTGCCCCCTGGCCAGGGAGGCCGTGCTAGCCGGCTCACCCGAGATCCCCGTGGAGTGGTGCTACTGCAGCGCCGGCTACGGCAAGCTCAGGTACGACGTGGCCTTCGGCACCGAGACCGAGGCCGAGGTGCTGCAGAGCGTCTTCGACGGCAGCGACACCTGCAGGTTCAGGATAAAGATACCCGCGGACATCATGGAGAAGTACGTCTAGCGTCCCTGGGCGAGAATCTTCTGCACCCGCCCCACCCTACCGTCAAGGAGACGGACCTTTATCCCGTGGGGGTGGCGCCGGGAGTTCGTCAGGACGTCCTTGACCGTTCCGCGAGTCAGCTTACCGGTCCGCTGGTCACGCTTAAGCACCACCAAGACCTCCGTGCCCGGCCTCACGTTCCCCCTGACACGCCCATCCGCGGCCATAACAGCCCAACAGCAACGTCACCGATATATAGACGCTTCGCTCGTCAGGACACAGCCGAAAACAACGAAAACCCCCCCTCCTCAGCACGACCCTCCCCAACCTCAACCACAAAAAAAATCCCGAGATTACAAGTAACCTGACACAAGACCAAACCAGAAAAAGCACTCCTAGGCGGGGCTCTTCTTCCCAGTCATCTCCTCCACCCTCATCTCCACGACGACCAGATCCCCGAACCTCGACACCTTCTCCAGGTCCAACCTCCTGCCCTTGCCGAAAGCATATTTATCGCTGAGAAGACGCAGCGCCTTTAGCTTCTCCTCAGGTTCCTCAACGATGACGGCGGTCCCCGTGGCGATGACGCTCCTGTACCTCCAGCTGTACTCGCAGGGATCGCCGCCTTCAATCATCTCGCCGCCGTCCACCTCGAAGCAGACACGGGGGTTACGCCGTATGTCCTTGACCTTCTTGCCGTCCCTGTGGGTGTGAAGGATTATCCTGCCGTCGGTGTAGACGAAGTTCATGGGGACCACGTAGGGGCGTCCATCGACGGCCGTGCCCAGCCTGCCCACCCGGTTCTCCCTGAGCACCTCCTCGATTACGACCTTCTCCTTGATCTCCTTTTCGCCGCGGCGCATGGTTGACACGGCTTAAAACCGGCGCCACCGGGCTTTATGGTTTCCCTCAAGCACGTTCGTATTAGAAAGCGGACTCATCTTTGGTTGGATGACTCTCAGCCTTATATTTGCCGTTGTTCATGCATAAGGGATTCGATTGAGCGAGGAACGTAACTTCATGGTCTCCTTGAGGAGACAGGGAGGATTCAGGTTCGAGGTGGACTTCGGCCTAGAGGGCGTCGAGCCCCTCTACATGGATGAGCCTGATCCTGTGGGATGTAACAGCGGCCCCAACGCCGGCAAGGTACTGGCGGCAGCCATGGGAAACTGCCTCACGGCGAGCCTCTTGTTCTGCCTCCAGAAGGCCAGGGCCGAGGTGGGGGAGATCGAGACCAAGGTGGAGGGCGTCATGAGGCGTAACGACGAGGGGCGGTGGCGTATAGCCGAGATCGATGTGGAGATCAGCCCAGAGGTAGCCCAGGGGTATGACTCACAGTACGAGAGGTGCATGGGATTATTCGAGGACTTTTGCGTCGTGAGCCAGAGCGTCGAGCAGGGAATACCGATTAACGTGAAGGTGAACAGGAGGTAGCTATCCGACTATCCAGGTGTGGCCGCACTTGGTGCACCTGAACTTCTCGACGCTTCGGTCGCTGCTGACGCCGGCGTGCTCGCCCAGGGCGACGGTTATGTTGCGGTAGGCTTCCAGGTTGCCGCACTCGGGGCAAGTCCTCTGTACTACTATGGCGCTCTCGATGCCGCTCATGACGTAAACAGGCTCTGCTTCACCGGCTGGGCCCGCCTTGACCTCTATGACCTGGACCTGCTTCGTCCACCCGCATCGTGGGCACTCGTAGCCCTTGACGCCGGCTCGCATGAAGCTTCCGCAGCGGTCACAGAACTCTACCATTTTTGTTCACCCAAGAACACTATCTAGTATATACGGTTCAATATAGGATTTTACCCAAATACTCATTAAAAAGTACTTGTTACTAGGCAGGCACACCATATAAATCACGGACCAGATGCGGTTCTCATGAGGTTTAGGGCCAACCCGTGCGTCGCTATAGGCGTTGAAAACCTCTTAAAAATAGATGAAATTCTACGAAGATACTCTTGGACTTAGACATTGTGGATGAATTTGAGGGCAGCCTCTACTTCAGGAACCCCTCGGGCGTCGTCTTCGACGTCATACAGCCCGAGTGACTGGTTTCAGCGGTTTCTGCGTGACAACGTCACGTACTTGACGGCGAGCTCCTCGGACATGTTCCTGAGGTTTCTGGCGATGTCGTCGGTGGTGAGTATCCCTTCCAGCTTGTCCTTCTCGTCCACCACCACCAGCCGGCGGATGCCGTACTCGTTCATCATGTCCACGGCCAGGTCCACGTCTGCGTGTATGCTGATGGCAACCACGGGTTTGGTGCAGATCTGGTCAGCGACGCATTTATCGGGGTCTCTGCCCTCCGCCAGGACCCTGTGGACCAGGTCGCGCTCGGTGACGACGCCGACGGGGAAGCCGTCCTTCACCACGATCACGGAGCCGATGCCTTTTTTACGCATAAGCTTGGACAGCTGCCTGCACGGGGTGTCCGGGTCCACCATCACAGGGTCCCGGATCATGATGCTTGAGACCTTCATCTCATGTATTGAACAGAGTGGAAACCGGGAAAAGAATCTGCCGGTCTACGCCTTCTCTACGCTGGGAGGGTCCCCGGGCACGACCCTGAGGCAGAAACTGAACCTGTTGAGGGCCATGGCGAGGTGGAAGTCGCCCTCCACGAACTCGGGCTGCCCGGGATCGAAGAACTTGGCGCCCTGCGGGTGCCTCCTGATCCTCTGCTTCATGGAGGCGAAGTCGGGTTCAATTCCTTTGAGCCTCTCCTCTATGTACTCGGCGAGGCTCTCGTCCTCCGGGCTCCTCACGCGTCCTCCCCAGCCCATCGCTACGAGGCTAACGGTCTCCGGGTTCTTCCTCTTGATGTAATCCACTATGGCGTCCGCCGTCACGAAGCTGCCCAGCAGTATCTCCTCCGCCCCGGAGGCGTTGACTATGCCCTGGGTGCCCGCGCTCGTCGTCTGGACCACCGTGCGCCCAGTGAAGTCAACCCGGCTCACCTCGTGGGGGCTGTTCCCGTAGTCGAAGCCGGGGACCTTCTTGCCCCCTCGCTCACCCATGAGGACCCAGTCAGGGTGCAGCTCCTTGAGCCTGAAAGCCTCGTCGAGGCTGCCCACGGGGTGGATGCACTCGGCCCCGTTGGCCATGACGTAGGCGGCAGTGGTGAAGGCCCTGAACACGTCTATGACTACCGTTAGCCCCCTCGCCTTCTTGGAGCCCTCGACGAGGCTGAGCCGCAGTATCTCCACGCTATATGCCCCTGTTGACCTCGACTACGCCGCCCTTCAACACCAGGAGGATGTTGGCTTTTCCTTCAAGGACCTTGATGTCTTTCAGGGGGTCGCCCTCTACGACGATTAGGTCCGCCAGCTTACCGGGCTCAATGGTCCCTACCTGCTTCTCCAGCCCGATGCACTCGGAGCCCGTCTTTGTCGCGGCCACTATGGCCTCCATGGGGGTGAACCCTGCGTCAACGAGGTGGGTTATCTCCTGGGCGTTGCAGCCGTGCCTGTTGAACGGCGTCCCGGCGTCCGTGCCCATGGCCACCTTCACGCCTCCCCCATGGCTTCTCATGACGTTCTTCCTGACCTCGTGGGCGATCTCCTCGGCCTTGTCCACGGCGTACGCCGGTATCCCGGCCTCCTTGCCGTGCTGCACTATGTTCCACCCGGCCACCAGGGTGGGCACGTGGAAGCATCCCCGCTGGGCCATGAGCTTGACCGCCTCGTCGTCCACGAGGCTTCCGTGCTCTATGGTCTTGACTCCGGCTAGCACGGCGTTCTTGATGCCCGTGGCGCCGTGGGCGTGGCTGGCGACGGTCCTGCCGACGCAAGCCGCCTCGTAGACCATGGCCTCGATCTCCTCGGGTGTGAACTGGGGTGTGTCCACGGGGTCGGTTGGGGACATGACTCCCCCGCTGCTGCATATCTTGACGAAGTCGGCGCCGTCCCTGAGCTGCTCCCTCGCCGCCCTGCGGCAGTCGGCGACGCCGTCGGCGATCCTGCTCATCCCCTCGAAGCTGAGGCCGCTGGCCAGGTGGAAGTCGGCATGGCCGCCAGTCATGCTTATGACCTTGCCCGGCGCCACTATCCGGGGCCCCTTGACGACTCCGGCCTCCACTGCCTGTCTGAGGCTCAAGGCGAACCCGTGGGGCGCGCCCATGTCGCGTACGGTGGTGAAGCCCGCCTCAAGCTCGTTCAACGCGTTCCTGTACCCGAACAGCTGAAGCATACCCATGGGGTAATGTATCATCCTCAGGATGTCGGGGTCGCCGTTGCTGCAGAGATGTACGTGGCTGTCGATGAGCCCGGGCATCAGGGTCCTCCCCGCGGCGTCGATCACCTCGGCGTCTTTCGGTGCGTCGAGGCCCTTACCAGCTTCCTTGATCCTGTCCCCCTCGACTATTATGGATGCGTCCTCCACCGGTTTGACGCCCGTCCCGTCTATGAGCCTGGCTCCGGTGAACACCTTATACGCGGTCAACGTGGTTCAGATAGAATGAAATCCACCCGCTTAAGGGATTAACTACTGTGGCACGTTTCTGAGGGCGATCGCCCTCTGCTGGAAGTTAACCGGAGTGCCGTTACTGAGAGTCAACAACATATCTTGGATGTGCTTTGCAGCCTCCTCGATGTTTACGCCGTCGTTTACTCTCAACAGGTTCCACGCCCACTCCAGGGCCTCGAAGGCACCGACCTCGTATGTTGACAAGAGTTACACTGAATCCTTGTTGCGTGAACGGTTTTTAAGCGGAACGCACGGGTTTGAGTGTCGGGGCTGGGTGAAAGTGGATTTGTTGTTAACTACAGGATGGGGTTTGGGTCGCCCTTCACGGATTCGAGGATCGATATCTTAGCGGCGTCATCGTAGTCGCTGGCTAACACACAACTTCTAAAAGAGGGTAAGGCGTACACCATGGTTGCGTGGGCTTAGGATGCTAGATATAAAGCTCATCAGAGAACAACCCGAGAAGGTTCGGGAAAACCTGGCCAGAAGAAAGGACCCCGAGAAGCTTGAGCTCCTAGACCACGTCATAGAGACAGACAGGAAGTGGCGGGAGCTCACGCAGAGGGTCAACGATCTACGCCGGAGGAGGAACCAGATATCCAGCGAGATCGGTAAGGTGATGAAGGAGGGCGGCGACGCCTCCAGCCTCAAGAAGGAGGCCTCGGAGATACCCTCACAGCTCCGCGTGCTAGAGTCTCAGATGAGCGAGAGCCAGGAGATGCTCCGCGACGGATTGATGCGGCTGCCCAACATGCTCAACGAGTCAGTTCCCTACGGGGAGGATGAGCACGACAACGTCGAGATCAAACGGTGGGGTAAACCGCCGGATTTCGGTTTCAAGCCCAAGAGCCACGCGGAGATAGTCACCGCGCTGGGAATCGCCGACTTCGAGCGGGCGGCCAAGGCAGCCGGCTCGGGCTTCTACTATCTCAGGAACGAGTTAGCGCTCCTAGACCTCGCGATCCAGCGGTACGCCGTCAACCACCTAATCAAGAAAGGGTACAGCCTCATCGTGCCCCCCTACATGATCAGGCGTGCCGCCTACGAGGGGGTCACCGATCTCGCTGACTTCGAGTCTGTCATGTACAAAGTCGAAGATGAGGACCTCTACCTCATAGCGACGAGCGAGCATGCCATGGCGGCCATGCTCCAGGATGAGACGCTTCTCGCCGAGGACCTGCCCATCAGGCTCTGCGGGGTAAGCCCATGTTTCAGGCGGGAGGTGGGCGCCCACGGTAAGTACACTAAGGGCCTCTTCAGGGTGCATCAATTCCATAAAGTCGAGCAGTTCATATTCTCTCTGCCTGAGCAGAGCTGGGAGCTACACGAGGAGCTTCAGAAGAACTGCGAGGAACTCTACCAGGGACTTGGACTCCACTACAGGGTCGTCAACGTCTGCACAGGCGACATAGGCATCATAGCAGCCAAGAAGTACGACACAGAGGTGTGGATGGCCGACGACGAGTTCCGTGAGATCGGTTCCAACAGCAACTGCACCGACTATCAGGCGCGTCGCCTCAACGTGAAGTACCGGCTAAAGGAGGGAGCGCCGCCTGAGGGATTCGTCCACACCCTAAACAACACGGCCATGGCGACGAGCCGGACCATGATCGCCGTCGTAGAGCAGTACCAGCGGGAGGACGGCACCGTGAGTGTGCCGAAGGCGCTGCAGCCCTACATGAACGGCTTGAAGGTCATCGATGGCAGCTTGAACAAGTTAAAGATTTAACCCATTTTTCATATATTTTTAACACCATTTTACTTATATACGCTTGAAATATAGTTCGTTTATTCAACCCGCGTGTAAGGGGTTTGGATATGAAAAGAGGTTTGAGCGAGATATGTTACGGGTTCTTCTCTACGTTAGCGAACCCGACTAGGTTGGCGATCCTTGAGAAGCTTTCTGAAGGCGAGATGAACGTGACCGGGTTAGCCTCGGAGATCGGGCAGGAGCAGAGCATGGTCAGCCACAACTTGAAGATACTTGAACAGTGCAGCTTCGTGTTCTCCGAGAGGCGAGGCAAAGAGAAATATGTCTATCTGAACGGTGAAACCGTTAACTCGATCTTCGGCATCGTCGAGGAACACGAGGATAGATACTGCAAGGCCGCCGGTAATTGCCCCTACAGAGACTAGCGTAAGAGCCCATGAACGTATGAGTTCGTGGAAACGCATGGCCAGTAACAGAGCATGGTTAGCCACAACCTGCGGACCCTATTCAGGTGAAGCTGGTGGATGTCGGGAGAGAGGGTAAACACAGCTTATACAGCCTCAACCACGATATACTCGACCCGATAGTGGAGTCCGTTGAGCAAAGGGAGCCAACGAGGTAGAAACCAGCTTGAAAGTTAGAATAATCATCCGCAAATATACTAGCTACCATAGACGGGGGCACAGTAAACTATGGAACCGGGAAGTCCCTAGGTGTCGAACACCATCCGGACCCGCCAGCCATCTTTCTCCTTTCTAATCTCCATCATGTGGTACGTGGCGGCCTTGACGGCGATGCCCACCTCATGGGTCTCCCTGCTGAACCTCTCGCCTATACACTTGGCTGTGGCTTTGAAGTTCTCCTCATCAACCTGTACCTCTATCCTTCTCGGGACCAGGAACTCGACATCGTTCAGGTAGAGAAACTCATCCATCAGGTTGAACAGCAGGCTCTCCATGTCAATCCCCTCGGCCTCCACGGTGAACTCCTCCTCCTCGGCTATGCCCCCTATGGGTGTCATAGCGTTGAACATGCCGAGGGCCAGGTTGGCGAAAGCCTCTCCGAGGGTGGAGCCGGTTGCCTCGACGAGGAGGTCCGCCAACGGCCCCTCCTCAGGATATGTGAAGCCCTTCATCACTCCCACTCTATGGTAGCAGGGGGTTTATGGGTTACGTCGTAAACCACCCGAGTAACGCCGGGCACCTCGTTACCAATCCTGTTGCTTATACGCTCCAGGACCTCCCACGGCGCTTTGCTGAAGCTGGCTGTCATCGCGTCCACGCTCTCCACCATCCTGACCGCTACGGTCCACCCGTAGGCCCTCTCGTCGCCCTTGACCCCCGTGGTCTTGGTGTTGGTCAGCACGGCGAAGTACTGCCACAGCCTTTCCCTGAAGGGGTGGGCCTCCACCTCCTCGCATACTATGGCGTCTGCCTTCCTGAGCGCATCCAGCTTGGCTCCTGTTACGGGGCCTATTATCCTGACGGCGAGCCCTGGCCCGGGGAAGGGCTGCCTCCACACGAGCTCCCCCGGGAGCCCCAGCCGCTCGCCAAGCCTCCTGACTTCGTCCTTGTACAGCTCCCCCAGGGGCTCGATCACCTCCTTGAACATCATATGGAGGGGTAGCCCACCCACGTTGTGATGGGTCTTTATGGTGTCGCTGTCCCGGGTCAGCCCGGATTCTATCCTGTCGGGGTAGATCGTACCCTGTATCAGGTACTCTGCCCCGAATCTTCGCGCCTCCTCCTCGAAGACCCTGATGAACTCCTCGCCGATGATCTTACGCTTCTCCTCGGGGTCAACCACGCCCTGAAGCCTCCTGAGGAACCTGCCTCGGGCGTCCACCACCACCAGGTTGAGGCCCTTATCCTTGAAGGCGGCCTCCACCTCGGCGGACTCGTTCGCCCTCATGAGGCCGTGGTCCACGTGGACGGCCAGCAGGCTCCCGCCGAGTGCCCTTCCCGCCAGCGCGGCCGCTACGCTGGAGTCCACGCCCCCGCTCAAGGCGATGATGGCCCTCCCGTCCCCCACCGTTTTCTCGATAGCCTTGATGGCCTCATCCACCCTGTCCAGCGGCCTCCAGTTGGGCTCACAGCCGCAGACCCCGAAGACAAAGTTCCGGAGCATCAACCCCCCGTGCTCTGTGTGGACCACCTCGGGGTGCCACTGGAGCCCCCAGATGGGCTTCTCTATGTGCCTCATGGCGGCGACAGGCGCCCTGTCGGTGTGCGCCGCGACCCTAAACCCCTCAGGCGCCTCGAAGACGGTGTCTCCGTGGCTCATCCAAACCCGCTCGCGGGCGTCCAGCCCCTCCAGCACCCCCACGGCCTCATCTACGTAGGCATAGGTCACACCGTACTCCCTGGCCTTCGCCAGCTCCCCGCCTTGCATCTCTGCGAGGAGCTGCAGCCCATAGCAGAGCCCGAGGACCGGGATCCCCATCTCAAGAATATTCGGGTCGAGGGTCAGAGCGTCCTCTGCCTTCACGCTGCTGGGGCTCCCCGAGAAGATGACCCCCCTAAGGTTCATCACCGAGCCCAGGGCCTCCACCTCGGCCCTTGTGGCGTCGCTGGGCAGGATCTCGCTGTAGACGTTCATCTCCCGGACCCTACGGGCGATGAGGTGGCAGTACTGGCCGCCGAAATCGAGGACGGCTATGCCGTCTGGTCGTTTACCTGGGGTCATTGACTATCATGAACGAGGGGCAGTTTTAATGTTTTTGTTAAACAACCATGCAAGTTAACACAGATATTTCATGTTTAACCCCCAAACGCCTTATCTAGCTTCGTTCCCGACGGGTAAACATGGAGAAATCGTCAGAAATCAGGGTCCTGCAGATCGGTAACGCACTAAGCTATGCGGCCGTCGTCGTCGTTAACACGCTGGCCAACGCCCTGCCGTTGAACGGCGTGACCACCGCCGAGTTGTCCGACAGCTACCCCAACTACTTCGTCCCAGCGGGCTACGTCTTCAGCATATGGGGCGTCATCTACCTGCTTCTCCTGGGGTTCACCGTGCGCCAGCTGAGGCGCGGCGGAGAAGACGCCGAGACCCTAAGGAAGATCGGGTGGCTGTTCATCGCGAGCAACGTCTTCAACGTCGTCTGGATATTCCTCTGGCACTGGCGGCTGGTCGCGCTGAGCCTAGTGCCCATGTTCGGGCTCCTGGCATCTCTGATATTGATCTACCTTAGGCTGGACATAGGCAGGGCGCAGGTGTCCAGAGATCAGCAGCTATACTATCGCCTGCCGTTCAGCGTCTACTTGGGATGGATCACCGTGGCCCCCATAGCCAACATAGTGGCGTTCCTGGTAGCGTCTGGTTGGGAGAGCTACGGCACGACCGCAGCGTACTGGACGGTGGCCGTGATCGGCGTTGCCGTCGCGCTGACGCTGGTCAACCTGTATACGAGGGGGGACGCCGCCTACAGCTTAGTCATCGTCTGGGCCCTCTCAGGGATCATCTACAAGCAGATGGCAGAGCCCCTGATACCATACGCCGCCGACCTGGGGGCCCTTGTGATACTAGGCGGGATAGGGCTCAACTACGTGAAGCGTGGCAGATTCTAGACGTTTTCCATGAGCCTGTCAACGTCTTCCCTGGTGTTGTAGAAGTGGTTCGATACCCTTATGTGGTCGCCGTGGGCCGACCTGCCGGTGACCTTGATCTTCATCGCCTTGAGCGTGGCGGCGAGCCCAACGGCGCCCGTCTGGAAGTAGCTCACTATCGTGGACGCCGGGGGCTCGGGCATGAATAGCTTCCTCCCGAGGCTGGATAGCCGGTCGTAGGTGTAGCTTGAGAGCATGAGGTTCCGCTTCTCGACCTCGTCGATGCCCACCCTATTCAGGTAGTCGAGGGACCGTTCCACGGCGTACATCCCTTGGAAGTGGAGGGTGCCATACTCGAACTTCTCGGCGGTGTCCAGGTCCACCGGGTCTTCGGGGTTGTCGCCGCCCCATATCTGGTTCTTCCAGCCTGTCCGGTCCGGCGTCAGCTCGGCGAGGTTCTCCCGCTTCACGTAGAGGAAGCTGAGCCCAGTAGGACCCATCAGGTACTTGTAGGGGGCGAAGCTCACGTAGTCCACATCGTCCCTCCTATAGTCCACGTCTACGGCGCCCACCGCCTGGGTAGCGTCAACCAGCACCTTGGCGCCGTGGCCGTGGGCTATCTCGGCTACCTCCTCCAGGTCGAGTCTCTGGCCGTTGACGTAGCTCACCTGGCTGACCTGGACGAGCTTGGTCCTGTCGTCTATGAGATTCTCAAGGTCCCCTGTGTCGAAGATGCCTCCCTCCGGCCTCCAAACGCGGGGCTCGACGGCGTTTCTTGCTGTTGTGTGGGTGTACAACGGGTTGTGCTCCCACTCGGGGAACACGACGTTGTCGCCCTTCCTCCACTCTGTTCCGTTCACGGCTATGTTGAGCCCCGAGCCGGTGCACATGTCGAACGCGATCTCCTCGGCGGACACGTGGATGAATGCTGCAGCCATCTCCCTCACACGTCTCGCCTTGGCCAGCCACTCCTGGAGGATGGTTTTGTCCCCAGTGGTGTCGAACCTGTACCACTGGTCCACGTACTCGGCGTAGCCTTTCCTCACCTGTGCCGGCATGAGCCCCACGAACGCGTTGTCGAGGTACGCCCAGTCCCTCAGGACGGTGAAGTCACTGCGAATAGAGGAGACATCCATCGGAGCACACCGTTATGTCTCATATGTTGGCCCTTGCTGCGTTTAAGCTAAGCTATCAACATGGGCCTCCCAGTCAGACGTACACTTTTGTCTTCTTCGTTTGGCGCCCCGTGCCGCCTACTAAGAGACGTGTTCTCGAACCCAGCATCGTCTTCTCGCTCGGCTCTAGGCTCACCTTGCCCCCGCCGCTCTCCTGGGCGAGGAACCCGGCGAACATGGCGAAGGGGCAGATGTACGTGCCCGACACCAGTCGCCTGCAGTCTCCCCCAAACATGCAGCCCCGGAGGTTAAACCTGAACGACCGGGGGTCATCCATGACCGCCGTCGCCTTCTCGGCGACGCCTGAGTCTTCCAACAAGCTGCAGTACTTGTCCAGCGTCTTCTCGACTTCATGGATCGTTATGAGCGCCATGGTTGACATCCCAGTCACCTTGTATAGTGCGTCGCGCATCAGACCCACAAGGGACCTGAAACGAGTGAGGGGAATTATGCTGGCCGAGACCTGTACATAGCTCAAGAACAAGCCGTGGAGGAGTAAAGCTACGTCTAGCTCATCCTGCTCAAAGGTTGCTTGGTAACCGTGAGAAGCATCAGAGCCCACGACGAATCAGAGGGCATTCAATCATCTGCTGATTAAACGGTTGTCCCCCGTTGATATAGAACAACGATCAGGACATTGAATGGGATCGATGAAAACAGAGAAGAGGGTGGTTATTCCCTGATGGTCTTGAGGTCTCGTACCTCGACTGCGCCAAGATACATCTCCTCGAGCTGCGGATTGTTAAGAAGCTCCTGTGCGCCGCCCTCGAAAGTGAACATTCCGCCGCGCATCATGTACGCGTAGTCGCCCACTTCCAGTGCACGCCTGGCGCGCTGCTCCACAAGCACGATGGGGAGACCCGTCTCGTCGGCCATCTCCTTGAGCTGCTTCATGACGTCGGTGACCAGCTTGGGCATCAGCCCGGCGGTGGGCTCGTCCACCATCATTATCTTGGGGTCCCTCATGAGCACCATCCCCTCGGCGAGCATCTGGCGCTCGCCCCCGCTCAGGGTGCCCGCCGCCCTGGGCATGAAGCCCTGAAGCACAGGGAAGAGGTTGAAGACGAACTCCATCTTGTCCCTGATCATGTCAGGGTCCTTCATGGTGTAAGCCGCCATCTTCAGGTTGTCGCTGACGGTAAGGTTGCTGAATATGTTGCCCACCTGGGGCATGTAACCTATGCCGAGCTTGGTTCTCTCGTAGGGTGGCATCTGGTTTATCCTCTGGCCCTCGAAGGTGATGTCGCCGCTGTATATGGTGGCGAGGCCCATGAGGGCTTTCAGGAGGGTGGTCTTTCCGACGCCATTGGGGCCTACGACTATGGTTACCTCTCCGTCCGGGACCCTGAAGTCCAGGTCGTATATGACGTGGATAGGCCCGTACCCCACGTTCAGGCCCTTGGTCTCAAGTATGTACTTGCTTCCCATCTTACTCACCCAGGTATGCCTTGATCACCCGCTCGTCCTCGAAGACTTCCTCGGCTGTGCCCTCTGTAACGAGCTTACCTCTATCCATCGCGAAGACATGGTCCGCGTACTGAGCCGCCACCTCGAGCCGGTGCTCGATGACGAGGAAAGTGATCCCCAGCTCGTCGCGGAGCCTCAGCACGTGGCTGAATATCTGGTGGCACAACACAGGGTCTATGCTGCCGACAGGCTCGTCGAGCAATATGGTCTCGGCTCCCGACATCAGCGCCCGCCCGATCTCGAGTAGTTTGAGCTCTCCCCCGCTGAGAGTGTTCGCTGGCTTGTTCCATACGTGTCTGAGTCCGAGAACCCTGAGGAGCTCCGACGCCCGTCTCACGGCGTTGATCTCGCTGTCGACCCACGTCGGCTTGAAAAGTGAAAGTGCTATGTTCTCCCCGGCGTTATCCGGCAACGCCACGAGCATGTTCTCTAGTGTGGTAAGGCTCAGGAACGGGGAGGCGATCTGGAATGTACGAACCAGTCCCCTACGGGCGATCTTGTACATTTCCTCGCTCGTGATGTCCGCTTGGCGGTAGTATATGTGCCCCTCCTCGGGCACGTATATGCCCGAGATGCAGTTCACCAATGTAGACTTGCCGCACCCGTTAGGGCCAACCAAAAGATATATGCCGCCCTCTTTCAAGCTGAAACTGACGCCGTCGTTTGCAGCGAACTTGCCGAAATATTTGTAAACGTTGTCTATTTTCAGTACTTCAGACATATAGGCATCAACTAACCTATAGCGTATAGTGTCTGTTTAAATATTTTTGCCGGAATACTAAATTCGTATCCTTATATTAAATAGGTTTCTTAATTTTTAAAAAAAGGAGAATTAGGTTTTGTATGCTTATCTTGAAACTGGTGTGTAGCCGATTTCGTTTATGTACCACGTGACGCTGTCAGTTACCATGTCGTACAGACCGGCGACGTAGTCCTGACCGACGCCTGCGCTGTCGAGCCTGTAGGCCCAGATCTGGTAGTTGCTTGCATATCTGTCTCCGTCCTCGTTCAGCCTGTTCCAACCGCTGGCGCCGTAGCTGTTAAAGGCGCTTGTTGGCTGGAGCTCTAGGTTCACCATTGCGTCTGTGCTTTGGGACTCGAGTATTGTCTCTGTCAGTAGCCAGCCGATGTCATATGTGCAGGCTGTGTAGTAGCCATAGGGCATTCCCACTAGCGCCCAGTATCGATCGTATAGATCGAGGTACTTCTGTGATTCTGCTGGTGCAGCTAGCGTGCTGTACAGGTTTAGATGGGCTGCCTGTTCAGGGGAGTCGTCCCTTATCTGTGATGTGAGTGCCGTGCCGTCGCTGCCGAACCATATGACGTCGTAGACTGTCGGATAGTCTACGGCTTGCTGGATCATGTTGGCTACTTCTTGGAAGCCGATGATCTCTACTGCTACGTGGTCTTTGCCATAAGTGCCAATTGCTTCTGAGAGTTTGTTTTCTGCTTGCTGTAGATAGCTTGAGAACTCCTGGACCTCGGCGGCGTACCTGATCCTGTCAAGTTCCACTCCTCCGCCTTCCACGAACATGGGCTGGTATATGTTGTAGATACCATCTGCCCAAGAGTCGCCACGCTGGATTGTAACAACAGCCTCGATACCGTGGCTCTCAAGCATCCTAACGATTGCAGGGGCCTGTACCAAGTCTGTTGGGCACATTCTCAGAAGGTTGTCGCCGGCGATGGCAAGAGTCGGGCTGGTGGAGGATGCGCTCCACATCAACATATCGTTGTCGTTGCAGTAGCTTAGAGCTGCCGAAGCTTGGCTCGACCAGCCACCGCCAATGAATATGTTGACGCCTATGCTCTTGAAGCCTTGGACTTTCTCCAAGTGGACTGCAGCTTGACTGGTTGCGTCGTCAATGAGGTATACGAAATCTACATCGTATCCTAATTTTGCGGCATACGCGTTGTAGTCTGGTACCATTATGTCTTCTATGTGTGGTTGGTTTGTCTCTAGGCCTGTCGTCGTGGAGCTTATGTAGCCTAGTTGAACGGTTTCGCCTTCAAGTGGCAATGTTTCCACTTCAACCGGGACCTCTATTTGCTCTGTCTGTGTCGGAGCGGCGAAGTATCCTACTCCTCCTCCGACGACGAGTCCTACGACAAGTAGTACTATTGCTAGGGTGTTACCTTTCATTTCCAAGTCTAGTTTCACCTTGCTGTTTGTCGCAGAGATTAATTTCACTATTTACATTATATAAGGTTTTTACATGCAAACGTTTAGGACTATAAATAAAAACAATATAAAATGCCTTATTTAGTTCTATTACGATTGATCTAACTAAAAAACCCTTATTTTAACCTGACTTCATGAACGGTACTGTATATTCATGAAAAGTATTATTAATTCATATAGTTAGAACCGTTGTGGGTTACAACATGCTAATCCCAGCGATTTGGATAGCAGCTCTGACTTATGCGAGCGAACTCACACTGCTAAGCATGGGCTTCACGCTGACATACCTGACGGCGAAGGTACCCAACTTCGCACACGGAACATACGCGGGCATAGGCATCTATGTGAGCTATACATTCTCAAAGATTCTTGGGTTTTCACCTTATCTAGGGTTCCCTCTGTCCTTCTTGATTGGAGGCATTATCAGCATAATCATCTACTTGCTGGTTATCGGAGTACTCCAAAGATTGGGTGGAGGCGCGATCGTACTTACCATTTCAACACTTGCGATCCAGATATTCCTAGCGGGTGCAACCAACATCTACGCGTTCTGGCTGAGAGCCAGGTACAACACTTATGCACAGCTGTTCCTCCTAAAGGACGCCGACTTCAAAATCAGTGGCTTCCCAGGAATCTTCGTTGTATCCATGGGGCTGACAACCGCCTGCGTGTTGGTCCTGCACTACATGCTAACAAGAACAAGGATCGGTATAGCAATGAGGGCAACCGCAGAGGACCCAGAGCTCGCTTCGGTACTCGGAATCAACACCAACCAGATCCAGATATTCAGCTGGTTCCTCACGGGAGGAATGGCTTGTCTAGCGGGATCAATGATCCCCCTGTGGTTCATGAGCACCCCAACGACCGGCGCCATGATGATAACTCCCATCATGGCCGGTAGTCTGTTGGGAGGCTTCGAAAACGTCTACGGAGCCGTTGTAGGAGGCTTCGTAGTCGGCGTATCCGAGATCATGCTGACAACATGGGGCCAAGCTCTCTTAGGATCTTGGGTAGGTGAATACAGGCCTTTGGTTCCAATGTTTTTCCTTGTAGCCGTTCTTTTGATAGAACCTCGTGGCCTACAAGGAGCATGGGAAAGGCTGGTCGCCAGCAACACAGGGCAATCTATACTGAAATCAATAGGGTTGCTTAAGGAGGAACCGGTAACATGATACAGGAAATAGCACTAGGACTACTAACTAGCAGCGTGGCCGTTGAAGGTACTTCTAGGCTAATAGTAGACATAGCCATGTACTTCGGTCTATTCGTCATCGTGGCTATGGCTCTAAACTTCCAGTATGGAAACGCAGGCATACCCAACATGGGATGCGCCGTACAGGTAATCATTGGAGGCTTCACGGTTAGCGCCATAACGACCCGGCTAATATTGACCTTAGCAGGTAACGCTGGAGTTGAGATACTGCCTTGGAACAACGACTATGATTGGGTATACAACAACCCGCCAAATGTGGCAATCGTAAACGAATGGCTTAAAGGTGAACCGCTGTTCGGCATCTCGATGCTTCTGTTCACGCTAGCTATATCCCTAATATTAGGCGCAGTAATCGGGTGGTTAATCAGTTTACCAGCCATCCGGCTTAGGGCGACCTACCTGATGATCGTCCTGATCACCATGGCCGATGCTTCACAGATCTTTGGAAGAAACATCACCTGGATAAGCGGTGGAACGCTTGGGCTATTCATTCCGGACATCTTCAAGTGGTACCCTGGAGACAGGACCATAGTGACGGCGATCATAACGTTGTTGATTGGCCTTGTCAGCTTCTTCATCTTCAGGACAATGCTGAACAGCCCCTACGGTAGACTGATGCGGGCAATACGCGAAAACGAGATAACGGTTGGCAGCGTCGGTAAAAACGTAGTCGGGATACGGCGGAACATACTCATGTTCGCCTCAGGCATCACAGCCATAAGCGGCTCCTTACTGGCGTTCTACTTCAGCTATGTCGTTGAGGCCAACTACCAGCGTGCCCTATGGACCTACTGGCCCTGGCTGATGCTCATACTCGGAGGACCCGGTAACAACGCCGGAACCTTCCTCGGGTGTGCGCTGGTCATCGCGATGCGGCGGATCATCATCGTGAACAAGTGGTTCCTGCAAGAAGTCTTCTTCTTCCCGGTGGCTTACTTCGAACAGATCCTTCTCGGAGTACTGCTGGTCGCGGTCATCATATTCAGACCGAACGGCCTGATCCCCGAGAAGCTGCTCTACGTTCCAGGAGTCAACTACTCCAAGCTAGTGCAAGAGCATGTGGAAGTCGACTGGAGGGCTGCGCCGAGAACCCGTGGGTCCAGCAGCGGCATCAAGGGAATAACGTCCATACTGTCTGGTGGAAAGAAGGAGGAGGAAGAGGAATGAACTACGACACCATCCTCTTCTGGGTCATGATAGCCATATGGATCATCATGCCCGCCTTCATAGTCTACGAGGAGATACGGGAAAGGAGAGCCCTGGCCGAGGCAGAGTCAGCCACGGAAGAAGTGAAGTCCGAGTAATCTCATCCCTTTTTTCTATTTGATTTAAAAACTTGAATAAAAACAGAGCCTACTCAGTTTTGAGCGTGTAGAGGACCCCAAATTCACCTAGAGCGGCGTCTATCTTCTCGATGAGGCCCTGGACCTTCTTCATCGAAGGCTTCTTCTCGGTCCACTCGAACACGAAGTCGTACTCGCCCAGAGTCATGCTGGCGTCGCTGATGATCTTCTGGGGCTCGTAGCAGTCTGTGTATGTTTCCTGTAGGTTTTTCAGGTAGGTTTCCCAGTCTCTCTTGTCGCTCTGCATCCTCGAGGGATAAGGCACACACTTGTGGCTGAACTTCACCTCGGTTGACTTCGACATATCCACGGCGACGCCCTCCAAAGCCTTTATTGCCTTCAGGAGCGGCGGTCCATAGATTCGAACATAAGTCTTTGCCAATGTAATCGAAGAAACAAGGGTAACTGAACGATAAAAAGCCTTTCCAAGATTAAATTACCTTCAATGCATCGAAGGCTCTGTGTCGCCGCCGCGTTTTTCCTCGGCAATTCTCTTCATGAGGATGCGGTACCTTCGGTACTTGTCGTCGATGGAGAACTTCGCCGGGTGGGGCGACTCCGTATCGCCTCCGCAGCGCGGGCAAGTCTCCTTCAGAGTGTATTGGCTGCAGCTCTTACATCGCCTCAAGAGCCAAACCATCAGGGGCTACTCCCTCGTGAAGGCTATGCTTCCGTCGATGCTCCCCCAAGCCTCTTCGGCGAACTTGACCACGGCGTCCAGCGCGTACTCGGCCTTCTTGTAGTCCTCCGCCGTCAGCTGTATCCTGTACTTGGGGGCCCCCAGGGTGGTTATGTTGATGGTTGCGTCGTTGTCCTCGGCGACTTCCTCGGCCTTCTGGAAGGTGTCCTTGATCTCCTGTATCCCGAAGTTGGACATGGTCGATGCCTCGAAGACGCCTTGCACCGTCACGCCCCTTATGACTATTTTTTCCTTGGCTATCTCGCTGAGAACCTCGGCGATTTTTGGCTCTACGCCCGCCTTCGTAAGGGCGTCTACGCCTCGTTTGGAGGCTTGCTCCAGCCCTGCGTACAGGCTGTCGTAGTGATCCACCAGCTTCACTCCCTCGCTCTCGAAGAGGGCCTCTGTGTCCACGTTGAGCTGGTGGGCTGCCTGCGTCAACAGGGTGACCGCCTTCCGCTCCTTCTTCCATGACTCGATCTTCTTACGTTTCTCGTCTCTGCTGACCCTTCTGAGGCTGAGGTCAACCTGCCCCTTCCCCGGGTCCGTCCTGAGTACTTGGAGGACGACCTTCTGGCCGGGCCGCACGTGGTTGCGGATGTTCCTCACCCACCTGCTGCTTATCTCGGAGATGTGCAGGAGGCCCTCCCTGTCGGTGTACTCGTCAAGGCTGACGTAGGCGCCGTAGCTCTCCACGCGCCGCACAGTCGCGACAACTAGTTCGCCGACCTCCGGCCACTCTGGTCGCCCTAGACTCATCCAGATCACCCTAGAACGGATATTATGGCGGCGCTTATCTTTGCTTTCCCGCCGGTGGGCTCCGCGAGCACCTCGCCGCAGGTCTGGCACCTGACCACGGTGCTGCTGTGGCTGAACAGTATCTGCTCGGATTCGCAGCTTATGCAGCGTACGCGCAGGAACCGGGACGTGGGGCGTGGTATGAGGTGCTCCCACTCGGCCAATCTACACTACCTCCAGCTTCTTGAGCCGCATCCCTTCACGCTGCAACGTGTAGCTGCACTCCCTGCACCTGAGCACGAGGGTCTGCTTCTTCGTGACTTTGGCCTGGTTGTGCTGCTCCGGGAACTTTTGGCCGCCGTAGCCCTTCTTGCGGGTTGCCTGTCTGCGCTCGCCCTTCTTTGCGCCCGCTCTCTTCCCGGCCTTGTAGATGGAGACGGTGTGCTCTGTGTGGGTCTTGCACTTGGGGCAGTAGGTTCTAATGGTCCTGGGTACTTTCATGGCTCTATATCCACCAGCTTAGCTATACCTCTCCTTATTAGGTTTACCGCATTCCGTCTGGGGATGCTGGCCACGTCCTCGGCGTCGAAGGGGCCGTACGCCTTCATGTCCACGCCCATGATCGCTGGCAGAGGCTTCAGGAACCTCACCACCACAATTTCACTTTCAGGCTCCTCGCTGGGGACTGCCACGCCTGGCCTGGGAGTCGAGGCCGGCCTAGGCTTCGGGGCTTCCGGTGGAGCCTCGGGCTCCGGGATTTCTGTCCCCTGCCTATAGCCCAGCAGCAGCTGTCTTACGTTCGAGTGGAGTCTCTGCTCCTCGGGCGTCATGGCCTGGGCGTCGATGGGCTCGCCTCTGAGCTCCCTGGTGACTATCTTCCGGAGCCTGGTCTCGGTGAGTTCCCTCAGCATCTGGCCCACGAAACGCTTTTCCTTCTTGGTTATGGCGCCCGTGAGGGTCCCGGGGGCTGAGGGGGTCTTGTTCAGCTCCTCGGAGTAGCGGCGCATCTCGTGGAGAAACTCGTCGGGTATCTTCTGAAGCTCAGGCTTATCTGTCTCCTTTTCCCACGCCTCTCGGAGTTTCTCGTATCTTTCACTCATCGTCTAAGCCTGGCTCCTTTCTTGCATAGGTAGAAGAGGGCGGCGCTCAGAGGCAGATCAGCCTGCTCGTCTTCGTATGGTCCATACTCTACGTCGTTTATCTTTATTTTGGGCGCCCACCTGAACTCTAGCGGCACGGGGCCGCCTGTAATCACGGCCGCCCTTGTTAGGGGATCGTAGTCGGGGAGGGTGCCGTATGGTATGGTCTGGACCTGCCACCCGGTCTTGCCATGGAGGGTATAGGCCAGCCTTATTAGGCGGTGGATGTCCGTGGTGACGACGGTATCGATCTCCGAGGCCTGGAGCTTGATGGCTCTCATGAGCACGGTTTTCAGGCTGCCGGGGTCTATGAGGCTGGTGATGTTGCTGGGGTGCTTCTCCATCAGGACGTTGAGCACCCTCTCCCTGTCCTCTAGGATGCTCTTCACTACTCTCCGGCCTAGCTTCATGGACTCTACCTCCTCGGGCTCGACTTCCTGGATGTAGTCGTAGAGGGCTCGGGCTGTTCTTCCCCTCCAGCCTCCCTCGGCGAGGGTGGGGTGAGCCCCCCTGTTCCTCTGGCTGAAGCCCTGGTACTCGGCCTCGAGGCCCGTGGCCATTATGTAGTCCACTATCTCGCGGCGGGCCTGCTGGTCGAGGGGGATCATGCCTTCGCTGTGGACGTGCACGTGGTACCCCCTGTTTCCGCTGAAGTTGGTGGTCAGGTCGTCGATGGCTACGCCGAAGTCCTGTATGAGTATGTCGAGGAGCTTCTGGGTCTCGTGTTTGGCTGCCTGGAGGCACTGCTCGCATAGCCACGTCTCGGTCTCGAACTGGGCCTTGCCGCACTCGCATATCTCTGGGGGGTGGCCCGTGCCTTGTTTGCCGCAGTTCCTGCACCGCCACTTGTCATGCTCTCTCTGGCATGGTAGGTCGAAGTGGTCGGCGTCTATGTCGAAGACCAGGTCCGCTCCCCTCCATCCCTTGCGGGCCATGTCTGCGGTGGGGTCGTCGTAGTAGCCGCTGCTGTGGTAGCTGTGGGCGGGGGCGTTTGCTCTGAGGTAGCGTCGAAGCTCGTCAAGGTTGTTGAAACTTATGTGACGGTACATGGTTCGCCCGTGGAAGGTTAGGAAAGCGAACTCTCTGTGCGTTATATCCATGGGGGCCGGTATGGTCTCGCTGTTTAGGGCGTACCACTGCCTGAACTGTTCCTCGACGAACCCGGGGCTCCCCCAGTCTTCCATGGCTATTGAATAGGCTTCACGGGTTTTAAAACAGGTTACCTCGTGGGGCGGGTGCAGTGGCGGCATTTCCCGCAGAAAGACGGGTTGAAGCGGACTATGTTGTCGTAGTGCCTGCAGTAGTGGAGTCCCAGGCTCTTGAGTGCCTTCTTCCTCTCTTCCGCGGGTTCCCGCATGCCGGTCTCTGTTATTGTCGGTCGGCTGTATTTGAGGGTTCAGCTTGCCTCTTCTCTCTCTGCCGATCCAGTTGACGCACCTTCCGCCTGTAGTAGCCGAGGGGGTGGCTCACGGTCTCGCATATGCTGTCCATGTTGCGGCAGATGCCGTGGGTCCTGAGGGTGTTGCACGTGGGTGGCGTGTACTTTGTGCGGTGGCCCTTTAGGCCGGCGATGTGCTCTATCTGGTAGCGGGTGAGGCTCTCGTCGAAGTCGGTGACGCTCGTGTATAGCTGCACCATCTCCTCGATGGGCATACCCACGTTCACGAGGAACGAGGTGAGTCCGAACCTCTCCATGTGGCTGGCCCGCCGCCCCGCGAGCAGGCCCTCCAGGCAGTACCTCATGCAGGGCGGGAACGCCTCATCTATTACCTCGTCCGGTAGCTGGCTGCCGCTAAGCCTCGCCCTGTTCTCCTCGAAGACCTTCCTCACGTCGTCGAGCCTCGCCTGAAGGGGCTCCGGAAGGGTGAAGCTGGACGGCGTGGACACCCGTTCCCGCACCCACCGCTCCACCTCCACCTGCAGGAGCCTGGCGGCCTCGACGCCCGTGACGGAGACGAGGCCGTCCTCCATCTTCCTGTTCACCAGCTTCCACTTGGCCTCGTGGAAGGAGGAGGCGGCCCTCAGGTAGTCGGGGTAGGCGAGCTTGAGGGTGTGGGGTACGCCGTCGATGTTCTCGGGGTCGCGTCCGATGTCCCAGCCGAACTCGTCCACCGCTATCTGGGTGATCTTCTCCTCGTACTCTTCCTGGAGGAGGTTGTAGGCCCGGACGGCCTCGGCCAGGGCATAGCGGCGGTTGAGGAACTGTTCGCCGATGAGGGTGACGTACATGACGGCCACGGGGAAGCTCAGTATCTCCGTTAGGGGGTCTGCAAGCTTGGCCGATACGACTCCCTGCACTATGGCCTCTTTCACCCGCTCCGCCGCCCTGTCCAGGGTCTTGCCGTAGTTTGGGTCGGTGAGGTCGTCCAGCTGTAGGTTGAGCCCGTCCACCAGCTCCAGCCCCGCCTTGAGGAACGGGTACTTGGCGGCCTCCCTCTCCGACAGCATCAAGGGTACTGGCTCTGTGGCTCGTATTATCGTTTTTGATGCCGTCTATATGCCGCGGTTTTATATAATCCGGTGACGTTGGCTTCCCCATGTCTCAGAAATACCAGTGCCAGGTCTGCGGCTACATCTACGACCCGGATGTCGGGGACCCGGAGAACGGTTACCCGGCGGGCACAGCCTTCGAGGACCTGCCGGACGACTGGGAGTGCCCCCTCTGCGGTGCACCCAAATCAGAGTTCTAGCCCATCTAGGGCTCACCTATTTCTCCAGCGTGTAGCTTACCCACCAGAAGCATCCTTTCCTTTTCTTTAAGGTCCTTTATGCTTCTTCTCACTACCTTCTTCTCTTCCAAAAAATACTGCCATACATCACTTGGGTTGATAACCAGGATGACTTTTTTAGGCAGCATAACCTCAACTTTTGCTAACCCTGGATTACGGAAGAAGAATCGCCATTCTTCACGCGATTCTGAAACTTCACCCCGGTAATAGATACGGCTTACATCAACCTGATAACTTGCTATCTTTAAAAAGCCCTGCTC
>CAZGZR010000002.1:0-67372 GCA_964529745.1 uncultured Candidatus Bathyarchaeia archaeon | reverse complement strand
CCGAGTCCATGAGGCGGGCCTGCACGCAGCTCAAGCCGGGGAGGCCGTCCCCCGTCCTGCTGAGCCTCCCAAGGGGCCTCGGCGAGTACGATGAGGACGAGTACGGCTACACGCCCGTCCAGGGCTGGAGGTCCCAGGGAGACCCCCGGGACGTGGAGAAGGCGGTGAAGGCGCTGAGGTCGGCTCGCAGCCCCCTGCTCTGGGTCGGCCATGGGGTGTTCAGCTCGGACGCCTGCGGCGAGCTCAGGGAGTTCGCGGAGCTGGCCCAGCTCCCGGTGCTGACGACGCTGAAGGCCAAGAGCGCGTTCCCGGAGGACCACCCGCTGTCCGTAGGCGTCAGGGGTGCGCCGGCCGAGAGGTTCCTCGGTAAGGCCGACCTGGTATTAGCCGTGGGCGTGGGGTTCACTCCCAGCCACTTCATGCACTCCATACCCGACGCCACGGGAAAGAAGATCATACAGTGCACCGTGGACGAGTCCGACGTGAACTGCGACTACGCGGTGGACCACGTGGTCCTGGGCGACGCGAAGCTCGTGCTCCGCCAGCTCACCGCCGAGCTGGAGAGGCAGGGGGCGCTCAAGAAGAACGAGGACCTCGTCAAGGAGATCGAGGACTCGTGGAAGGCATTATACGAGAAGTACGGCCCGTGGATGGAGTCAGGCGATAAGCCCATCAACCCGTACCGGGTATACGCCGAGATGATGGGCGTGCTGGACATGGAGAACAGCTTCGTGACCCACGAGTCCGGCAACACCAGGGACCAGCTGAGCACCGTCTACAGGGCCAGGGTGCCCCACGGCTTCCTCGGCTGGGGCAACGTCACCACCCTCGGCTACGGTCTGGGCGCCGCCATGGGCGCCAAGCTGGCCATGCCGGGGAGGCAGGTGGTCAGCGTCACCGGGGACGCCGGCGTAGGGTACCAGATGGGCAACTGGGAGGCCATGGTCCGCAACGGGATGGGCATAACCACAGTCCACATAAACAACGATGGCTTCGGCGGCTACGGCCCAGGCTTCTGGGGCCCCGGCCACAGCCCCTACACCTACGAGGTCACCAGCCACGAGATCCAGAGCAGCGCCAAAGTGGCTGAGGCACTGGGCATCCGGGCCGAGAGGGTCGAGGACCCGGACGAGGTCGCCCCCGTCCTGAAGCGGGCGCTGAAGACAAACATGGGCGGTAAGCCTGCGTTCATCGAGGTGATATGCAGCAAGCACCCGGTCTACGGCGGCTGGATACGGGAGTAGCTAACCTTCTTTTTCCCTGACAGAGCCTTGAATGCGACCAGGCCGACGACCGACGTCAACACCACGACTATGGCCGCGTTCACCACGAGGAGGCTGGAGCTCGTGCTCTCGGTGACGGGCTGGTCCCCGACAACCACCAGGGTGTTGGTGGTGGCCATGGGCAGGAAAGAGTTGAGGGTCGTCGTGTATACGCCGCCGCCCTGGTAGGCGCAGGTCTCGCCGTTCACCGCGACCACGGCGTCCGTCACTGGCGCGTTGTCCGAGTCGTAGGTGAGGGTATACGTCACCTTCAACGTCCCGGGCATCACCTGAGTCACGCTCTCCCTAATGGACACGGTGTCGTAGAGTATGCTACCCTCCTCAGACGTGAAGCAGGTTAACCCGTACAGCTCGTCCTCCACCGACTCGACCCTGTAGGTCTTGAAGCCGCTGTGCTCGGTGTATCCCAGCTCGTAGCTTCCCTTGAAGGGCGTGCCGTCGTAGGCGTAGACCCCTACCATTACGGGCTTCACTTGGCGCGCCTCCAGGATGCGTGTGATGGGCTCCCTGGGCGTGAACTCCACCCGGTCCCACACCACGGTCAACTCGTCGGCGTCCACGGCGCCTATGTCGTATAGCCCTCCATGCGCCTCCGCTACGGTGAACGTGTAGTTGCCCACGTCCTCCCTCCTTATCGACTCCGCGTTGAGCGTCACCTCCCCCTCGGCGAGAGGCGTGCCGTCGTACTCGTAGCAGGCGCTGTACCCCACCGTCACCTCCTCTCCGACGTCCACCCTTGTGTCCGGGGCCTCGATGTCAACCTTGACCCTGTCCCACACGACCTCGACGGAGTTGGCCTCGAAGGTGTCCAGGAACCATAGCCTGTCCACTATCCGCCAGACCGTTACATCCTCCTTACCCACGAAGTCCTTCCTGGCCGCCGTGAAGGACACGTTGCCCGAGAAAGGTGAGTCGTCGTAGGCGTATCGTGCATCGTACCTGATATCCGCCTTCTCGCCGACGCCTATCCTGGTGTCCTCCACCCCCACCTCGACCAGCACCTTGTCGAAGATGACGTCTATGGTCTCGGTCGTGAACAAGGTTATCCCGTTGTTCCAGTCCATTATGGACTCCACGGTGTACCTGTGGCGGCCCACATCGTCCTGGACCAGGGTGTCGTTGAGCGTGATCTTCCCGAGGAACGGCTTGGTGTCGGACTCGTAGTAGGCGAGGCACTCGATGGTTGCTTGTTGTCCCGGGTTGTACCGTTTCCTGGGGCTGTAAAGGTCCACCTGCACCTTGTCCCACGTGATCTTGACGGTGTTGGACGCGAAGCTGTGTATGCCGTAATACGGGTCTTCGATGAAGTCCACCGTCACTCCTCTCCTGCCTATGTGGTCCAAGCTGTCAGTGTAGTTGAGACGGATGGTGCCGTTGAAGGTCTCGTAGTTGGACGCGTATATGGCGTAGAATATAATGTTGGGCTCCTCGCCGACGTCGGTCCTCTCGTACTCGGGTATCAGGGTGATATCCACCCTATCGAATACACATCTCGGGGGGTCCTTCTCCATCTGCACGGTCTTAGGCACGCCGTAATAGTTCACATAGGCTACTTCCCACTCCTTGATGTAGGGATCATCGCAGGTGTCGGTGAATATGACCCACCCGTTCATCCACCCTGACTTGCTCTGGCTGTCCCCGACGATGTATACGCTTCCATGGTCGAGGGGCACCCCCGTGTCGGTCCACACCAGCCTGAAACCCACCGTGACCTCCTGCCCCACATCGACCCGCTCGTCCGAGACGTAGCACTGGATCACCGTTATATCGGCTTCAGCACCGTGTGCGACCGGCGAGCCGCATACAAGGGTCAAAAACACCGCTAAACCTAACGCTAGCAGAATGGGGCCGTGTCTAGGCATCGTCTCTACTCGTAGGCAGCCGGTTTTATAATGATTGAGTAAGCATGATACCGAGGATTTACCCATGCTTTATGCTATATATCAGGGATTCATGAAGGGGGCTGGATTCACCTGAGGATTTTATCCTGTATATCCAGTAGCCGGTCCACCTCTTCCTCGGTGTTGAAGAAGTGGCACGAGACCCTGATGCCGCCGACGCCAGCCGCGTACCTGTGGGCGACTATCACGTCGTTCTTCCTGAGTTCGTCGTATATCTTCTGGTTCTTCTCGAAGCTCCCCGTGTTGTAGGTCACCAGCCCGCCTCTTTCACCGGGCTCCAATGGGGTGTTCACCTTGACCGGCTGCTCCAGCAGCCCCTCTATGAGGTGTTGGCTGAGTCTGGCGGTCCTCCTCTGGATGTTCTTGGTGCCCAGCTGGTTGAAGTAGCTGAGGCAGGCGTGGAAGCCCCACGTGTGCTCCTCGCTGACGCAGCCTCGGCCGTATTTCCGTGCGTCGGGGTAGAGCGCCCCGCTGTAGGACTCTATGTTGTCGTGGCCCGGCTTCTCCCATGGGGCGCCGTCCCTGAACGCCTCCTCGACGTTGCCGTAGTTCATGTAGGTGGGCTCGAACTCGTCTTGGAGGCTACGCTTAACGTAGAGTACGCCTGTCATGGCTGGGCAGCAGAGCCACTTCTCGCTGCCGAAGGTGAAAAAGTCCACGTCCTCGGAGCTGACGTCTATGTCAACGGCGCCCACCGCCTGGTAGGCGTCGTTAACCACGTAGGCGCCGTGGCCGTGGGCTATATCGCTTATCTCCCTCATGGGGTACCTGACGCCACTGGTCCACTCGATCTCGCTTATGCACACGGCGCGGGTCTCGTCGTCTATAGCCTTCTCGAAGTCATCTACGTCGATGACGCCGTCCCTGTGCCTTATGCGCCTGATCTCGACGCCTTGCATACTATAGGGCATCCAGACGTAGACGTTGCTCTGGTAGCCCAGGTCGGTGACGACTATGTTCTGCCCTCTCTCGGGCTTCATCATGGAGGCCACGGTGTTGAGGGCCTGGCTGACCCTGTTCACCAAGCATATCTCGTCCGTGCCCACGTTCAGCATCTTGGCGGCCTCGGAGGCCGCGTCGGGGGGCTCGACCCGCTCCTCGTTGATCCTGTGTCTCCACCACTCCTCCGTGGCGTCGTGTACACGCATCAGCGTGGGGCCGTGGGCGGCGCTGTTCATGTAGGCCTTAGTCTTGAGGACGGGGAACTCGGCTCTCACCTTCTCTATGTCTCTACCTATCTCCATGGCGGATCCTTCACCCTTTTTTAGCATGGTTCGTGGATTAAATTTTATCCCTACGTACACGAACCGACCATGTAAACGACTAGACTATATACAACACCATTATAACCGAACCTCGTGGTATCCTCGTTTGGAGCGCTTTTTCTCTATGGTTCTTACGGGTGCATCGACGGGTTACGTCCGGCCTTTAGGTTAGCTATGCTAGGTGAGGTACTAGGTGTCTCCGGTGTATCAATATGAGGCAGGACGGAAAGGGTACGCAGCAACATTAAACTAGGCATCAAGGTAAAGCACACTGATGAAAAAGTCGGTAGAGTACAGAAGATACTCTAGTAGCCATCATTTGTGTTCTTTTCCCAGTCTGATGGTAGCTTCACGGCGAACCTGCATTCATCATCGCCGCCCATCGCTGATTTGAGAACCCTAACTTCGAGCTCCTCGCCTAAAATATGTTCATAGGGCTGTTTCAGGTAGCCTCCGCTGCAGTGACAGAACTCGCTTGGAACAGGTTCGCCTTCGATGATGCTTCTTCGTGCCAGGTGACAGTGGCAGAAATGGTACCGTTTCTTCACCGGATCGGTCTCGCTGAGGTATTCATCGAACTCGTATGGTATCTGTTTGATGTACAGAGTGTCTCCTTCCCTGCGAGCCGACAACCTCTCCTGATCCGCCTTGATATAGTCGATGAACTCTTGGCTAACCTTCTTCCTATACCAGAGGCGGCCATCCCTCATATGCTCCTCAAGAAGCTCTACCACGCTTTCATGGTCTCTCCTCAGAAAATCATCAAGATTCTCTGAGTCCTCGTAGAGAAGCTTCTTCGCATCGAATGATCGTGGTGGCCGTTTATGGTGGTTGCCTGCGAGAACCTTGATGCGCTGCTCCTCGTCCAGCTCTGCACTCATTCGGTTCATCATCGTCCGCGTGTACTCCGGGAAACCCTCAGCGGATGTACCGATCGGCGGCAGGTTCATGGAGTCAAACACCTTACTGGCTGCCTCCTCTCCCGCGATCTCCCTCGTCCTTTCACGGTATGACTGGTATAGGGGTGCGCCTCCTACCAGCTCCGCCAGATATAGGTACTGGTCTAGGTACCCGAGTATGTTGATGTACATGCATAAGGCTAACATCCTCCCATAGGTGTTCTGCCCACTCAGCATCAAGCCCTTGACGTAGTTTTTCACGTCGTCAACGCTTGCACCATCGATTCTGACGCCGTTTAATTCAAGGAAGGCGAGGTACTCGGAAACGTGGCTCAAAGCATCACACATGGCTTCCTCTGATTCTCCTCTACTTGACAGTAAATCCTTGAACTCTTGCTCACATGGGATGTCTACGCCCATGTGTAGCATTAAAATCCAACATGAATTAAGATTTATACCGTCAAATGACGGAAAAAGTAGCTGCTGGCTGGTGGAGACAAACAATTAGACTATGAAACGTGTACACACCAAACTTGTAGCGCTAAGATTTGTCCGCGCACATAAAAACAACGGGTTGATTTGTGTGTGATTAGATTGCTTGTACTAGAATGAAATGGATTACTGTTCCTCAATATTTTCATGTCCAGTATATTTTGAACCATTATGCGGAAGAACCTCCTCTTAGTTGTAGTCATCGCAGTCATAATGTTAGTTGGCTTCATCTCAGTAAAACGTGTACCAGATGAAGATACAGGAGATGATGACGCTCAAGGGACATCGGAGGAAAAAGAAGAAATCATCGTTCCCTCAAGGGAAAGCAAGATCCCAGACGTTATGGTTAAAATAACTCCTGAAACAGACCCGCATCCACCGATAACCATATCACCCGAATACCACCAGCCAGAACCACTTCCATACCCGATAAACACCAGAGGAGCGGAAGACTCCGCGTATATGTTGCCCGGTGGGGATACCCTGTACTTTTGGTTTACCCCTGACAATCTCATGGATGTTCATGCTCAAGCGGTTGACCTGGTGACCGGGATATATGTGTCGAAGCTGCAGGATGGTCAATGGAGTACTCCAGAAAGAGTATGGCTCTGTGAACCGGGCACCCCTGTTCTCGACGGATGCGAGTTCATAGACGGGGACAAGATGTGGTTCTGTTCTGTACGGGAAGGGTACACGGATTTGCATTGGTTTACTGCAGATTATGCCGATGGGGAGTGGACAAACTGGCTTCTCTCTGACTTTAACTCATCGTATGAAGTGGGTGAGCTTCACATCGTAGGCGATGAATTGTATTTCCACTCGGCTAGACCAGGAAAAGGCGGATACGATATATGGGTGTCAAAGATGGAGGATGGAGAATGGGGAGAACCATCCAGCATCAGCGTAATAAACTCTGAGTACAGTGAAGGCTGGCCTTGGGTCTCCCCCGATGGATCTGAGATGTGGTTCACCAGGCTCGAAGGCGCATCCAATCTCTACCGGTCGAAACGAGTCGATGGCGAATGGACGGAACCAGAGTTGATGATAAAGACCCTGGCTGGAGAACCATCACTGGACAATCAAGGTAACGTCTACTTTACACACCATTTCTATGACGACGAAGGAAACATGCTCGAGGCAGACATCTATGTTGCATACAAAAAGCAGAAGCCGTTAAAGGGGGTGAGTGTTTCTCCAAAAAGTTTCGAACCAGAAGATTTCACTGATTTTCTAGAAAAGGTTGGGGAAACCCAGGACATGTTACTATGGGCCGGAGACTGGATCGAGGTATCTGAGGGTGGGGCCCCTAAAACCTTTACAGAGCTATCACGGCAATATCACTATACCCCAATCATTGAAGTGGGACACTACATTCAAGAAACAGGTGCCTTATTCAGGCCTTTAGAGGATTATAAACAAGAATACCTAGATTCAACGCTAGATTTTGTAGGAGAATATAAGCCAGCTTATCTCGGGATCGGCGTCGAGACAAACATTTTCGCCGAGAAAAACCCGGAGGCCTTCGAGGAGTTCGTACCGTTCTACAACCAGGTTTATGATGCGATCAAGGAGGTTTCTCCAAACACCAAGGTATTCACGGTGTTTCAGCTTGAGACCATGAAGGGCTTGGACATGTGGGAGATCAAAGAAAACGAACCCCACTGGGAAATGATCGACCGCTTCAAGCTTGACGTTGTAGCTTTCACAACGTATCCAGGTCTCTTCTATCGAGAAGTAACAGACATCCCGCCCGATCACTATACCGAAATAATGTCACATGTCTCGAAACCAGTCGCGTTTACCGAGATGGGTTGGCACTGTTCAGACTCGCCAGAGGGTTGGGAGAGCAGCGAAACAGAGCAGGCTGAATTCATAGAGAGGTTCTTCGATCTGACGAAAGAATTGGACGTGGAAGTAGCGATTTGGAGTTTTATGTATGATCCAGACATCTTTGAACCGTTTAACTCGATGGGACTGATCAGTGAAGAAGATCATGAGAGACAGGCTTGGGATGCATGGAACAACAAGTAGTGTGAGCACGCATCCTGAGCGTATCCATTAACCTGCTTCCTCCCACGCACAGGTCTATGTGTGGCGGGCACGGGGGATTCGGACCCTACATAAAGGATGATATTACTATCTCCCCCAAGACCATACCATTAAAAAATAGATACGAAAAAAAGGCCTAAAGTTACTGCCCACTGTTACCAAAACATGGTGCGTGGGGTGGGACCCCACACGGATTTCAAGCACAAATCACACTCGCTAAGCGTGCGTTTATTCGTAAGTTCAATTCTCGCCGGTCCCAGTCAAAGAAGGTAAAAAAGACAAGGTATTCGCTTGTCAAGGTGGCGGGCCCGGGGGGATTCGAACCCTTCCCGACATGGAGATATTCACCGTGTACTTTCCTTCTTTTTTTCATCCACAATCTAGGACAGGCTCAATGCCTGTTTTATGTCATTTAAAAAACCTAAACCCAGACTTGGGTGGTATAAATCATTACTTGGACATTCGAATCCGGATTTGGATCAGATAATCGAGTATTTCATCGAGTGGTCAAAATATGTTGAGTATTTGATATTCAGAAAAGAGAATATACACACTTATGAGAAAGAGTACAAGGCGGTTAAGGCCGCGAAACGTGGTAACGATGTTTATGCTTGGAAACTAGGTAAGCGGTTAAAACATTTATTGAATTTACCGAATATCGAGTTCTTCAATCCTAAGGATCGGAACAAGATACAGAAAACGAGAGCATTGTTCATTACTTTCACATTTAGGAGGAAGATGAGTCTCGATCAGGCTTGGGAAGAGATTGGGAAATTATTCAACAGGACAAGATCAGGTATACAGAGGAGGTATGGTAAATTTGATCTTATTCGTGTGTGGGAGGCTCAGCGTGATGGTTATCCGCATATTCATTGTATAGCTCTTTTTCGTGAAACTGAGTTTGAGACTTTCTTCTATAATGGGAAGTGGAGGATCAAGGAGAAGGCGTTACTCACGAGTTATTGGAAGTGGGGCTTTAGTGACGTGTTCGGGTTGTACAGTCTTGGTGCTGGTGTGGGTTATGTGTTGAAGTATGTTACTAAGGTGAATAATGCGTTGTTGACTGAGAAGCGGAATCGTAATATGGTCTTATCTCTTGCTTTGATGTGGATTTTCCGTAAGCGGGCTTTTTCTGTTTCGAAGGGTTTTGGGTTGTTTCTTGTTGAGGAGAAGGATGATAGTCCTCGTGGTCAGGTGGATCTTGAAGGTAACTCGATATACAAGTGGTATCTTGTCGGGTTCTGGGCTGATATTAACGGAAAATATGTCTCTTGGAGTGTTGAGTTATCTTATAACGATTTTTGGAAAATCCATTCATCCGAATATTTTACATTCTATAAAGCTTTATAGTAAATATGGGAATGACAGAAGACGAATCTCAGGAATTTCATTTTAAAATAAAAGGTAACACTTACGAATTATCTGTAACAGGTAGCCTTGAATTTTTAAGAACGAATCTTGAACAGATTAAGGAATTCATAGATGAAGTAAATGAAATTTTAGGAGAAGGCGAAAGGGTTGATATTGAAACACCTACTGAAGAAGAAATCTTAGAAGCTCCGACATCTGAGGTTCCAGTTATTAGAGTTCAAAGGAGTACAATATCCAATATTCAATCTTTATTCGATACAGATTGGGGTAGAACTCCAAGATCTTCGGCAGAAGTAGCTAGAGCACTTGAAATAAATGCTGTTCCTGATTCAGCTGGTGCTATTGGTGTTTATCTGAGAAGACTAGTCCAAAGAGGAGTATTGAGGAGAATAGAAAGGGAAGGAAGATATCATTACATTAGAATTCCCGATGAGGGATAACAAATTTGTCAGGTCACCTGGCACCAATGATTGGTTCAACAGCAGAATATCAAATTAAAAAACTTTTAGAATTATTAGGTTATCAGGTGATTAGGGAAAATGTTATCCAACCAAGCATTGATAAAATAATTAATTTTATTGGGGAACCTCCATCATTAAAATATAAATGTGTTTTAAAAAAACCTATTTTTTCCCCTGATGGTAATATTGCGCTTAGTATTAAAAGAGGTAATTTTACAGGTTCAGATATTACAGATTTATTAGATGATATCGCTGAAGCAAGAGCACATGAATCAGATTATTTATTACAAAACATTAATTCGGGTATGTTGATATCAAATTCCTTAAAAAATCCAAGCGAAATAAATGAATATCTCGAAAGAGGAATAAAATGTTGGGATGGATCAAGAATGTATTTTTATTCTGCAAAGGCATATACAATAAAAGAATTATCTAAGGTGGCACCATTAAAAGAAGAACATTTAGATGTTGATTTCAATGCATCATATTTAAGACAGTGGAAATTTGATAATAAAAAGGAAAATACAATAAATGGCAGATTTATATTATTTATTGATGAGCATGATAGTGAATTTATATATAGTACTGACCATAATGAAAGAATACTGAATCTAATATATGATGATGAAATAAAGACGATGATAGAGGAGAGGGATATTAATGTATTTTCATATTTTGAAATACATGTATTAGGAAAAGCAAATGAAGATTTAGTAAAAACATCATATTTGAATTTTTCAAGAAGAAATACCAATCCAGATAAAAAGGAAATAGGTGCTACATTTATAGCCAATATTGAAATTATTCAGTATGGAGTATCTCCTTGGGCAATATTGTTGAAACATACTGTTGAATGAAATCTCTAATGGATTGGCGGGGAAGGCGCGAAGCGCCAACCCGCCACGACTTGATAATAATATGACTAATTCAAACTTGTTAATGAGAAAAAAATACATGCACAATATACATAGACAGTATCTTAATAAAAGTAAAATCGAATGATGAATTTATATAAAAATTAATATATAATTGAATAATACACAGAAGGGGCGGAAAGACCTAGGTTTCTCCCCCTGGCGTGGGGGCTAAAACCTATTTTATCCTTCTGTGGAGAAAGCGCTTCTCATTTAATATTGTATTTATCTTATTTATATCTTTTATGTTCACATTTTTTGATACGTAAGTCATTTTTTCAAAATCAGTTTATATAAAAAAACGGCATTAATATGCGGCATCAGGAAACGGCATTAATATACGGCATCAGGAAACGGCATTAATATACGGCAATAGGAAACGGCATTAACATACGGCAATAGGAAACGGCATTAATATACGGCGTAAAAATATAAAAAAGGGGTTAATTGAGTGATTATGCGCATTAATATACGCACAATTTATATACGTATTGGTATGCGTATAGAATGATATGTCTGAGAAACAGAGGTTGAACCTGAGTGTAAATAAAGAAGCGGTTCAAAAAGCCAAAGAGATGGGGTTAAACCTATCCGAAATCACAGAAAACGTCCTCATAGGATACACCTTCGAACCCAATGAAGCAGACGACGAAACACTGAGAAAACAATACTCCGAGCTTCTAAAAACCATGCTTCCCCTAATGAAGAAACACAACTTCAAAGTGAAAATCGAAGAAACAAGTATCATAGCTGATAACATTCTAGCCACAATGGAAACATACTATCTTCCTTCTGGGCTTATCTACAATACATGGACAGATGAAGAAGATACTGATCTATCCCGGTATGATCCAACTAGCCTATTTCCACCTGATAAGATACTGACTAATTTTATTGAGGAACTATCTAATGTGGCTACTTACAGGGAAAGACTTTCGAAAGAGCTGGAGCTGGCTAAAAGGATCGTTCAGGCCATATCCGAAACATTACCTGATTAAAAGTTTTTAAAATGTTGAAAGAGGTTGAAGGAGGTGAAAGCGCAAGATTAGTTAGTCCTAGATGTGGAAGTACTGAAAACCATAAAGAAGGAAAAATAACGAGGAAAGATAAGATCTATCAGCGTCGAAGCTGTAATATCTGTGGTAGAAAGTTCATCGCAGAAAATATATCAGCCCAGAATCAGAGTATTGGTTGTCAAGTAGGCGACATCTCTAAGGAGTCGAAAAACTTGATCGTAGCTACAACTAAAGTAGGAGCTACGGGGAATATCTCAGACACGGAAAAACTGCTTCTAGAGTTCATATTTCACATGAAAAAACGTGGACTCGCAGAGCCAACAATTGAACGCAGACATCGACACATAAAGGTACTAGCGAAAAGAGGAGCAATTCTTCTTGACCCTGAATCAGTGAAGTTAAAGATAGCTGAGCAGAAATGGGTTGGGAAGAGCAAGAACAGAGCATGCGACACATACACAGATTTTCTGTCAATGATGGGAATGGAATGGGAAAAACCAAAGTTCACAGAGAAACAAACTTTTCCATTTATCCCAACTGAATCAGAAATTGATAATCTGATTGCGAATTGTAACATAGAGGAAGCAGCTATTCTTCAATTGGCCAAAGAGACGGCTTTGAGGAAAGGCGAAGCTCTTGATGGTACATGGGATGACATTGATCTGGAGTCTAACACGATTCGGATTAGTCCAGAAAAAGGAAGCAACCCACGAATAACGAAGATAACTCACCGATGTATCAACATGCTTCTCGAAGCCAAGAGAAAACATGGTACAAACAAGCTGTACGCAAAGACAAAGAAGACGCTAAACAGGAACGTTTTACGTGCTAGAAAACGCGCAGCGTACAAACTCCAGAACAACAGGATAAAGAAAATAACATTCCATACGTTCCGACACTGGAAGGCCACAATGCTCTATCATCAAACAAAAGATATCGTGTATGTTCAGCAGTTCCTAGGTCACAAGACGATAAACCATACTCTGAAATACATACAGCTATCGGAAGCCATGTTCCACGATGAAAACAATTTCACCGTGAAGGTAGCCAAGACGCATGAAGAGGCCATATCTCTACTAGAAGCAGGTTTCAACAAGGTCGATGAGTTCGATGACCTGCATCTGTATCGTAAACTCAAATAATGTCCCAGGGGGGTTCGTGGCGGGCCCGGGGGGATTCGAACCCTCGACCCCAGCCTTAGGAGGGCTGTGCTCTATCCGTGCTGAGCTACGGGCCCGCGCACCCAATTAACATTTCCCGGTTTTTAAGAGTAGCTACGTGGACGCATGCGATAACTCTCACCCGGTGGAGGGGACGGTTTGACACATGAATTAAAAACAGGCGTGGCAGAGGCTGGATATTAACAGGGTGAGATCAAAATACGGTTGCCTCAACGAGATGCGACGTTCTTAACAGGCGCGAGTTAAAAAACGGGGGCTGGCCTTATAAAACACCCGTACCCGTTACCTTCGCCGTGAAACGGAACCGAAATATATATTCCGTGTACATATACCCTTTGCCCGAATGGGAGCGGACCCACGGCCAAAGAAGCGAAAGGCCGAGGAACCGCGGAGCCGAAGAGATGGGCTTCCAAGTACTCGCTGGGCTTTGGCTCAGAGAGAAACTGCATCTCCAGGCGAGAACATTCGGGCACTTCGCATTTATAGGAAACCAAACTCCGCGAGCACACCTGAACCACGCCACGGCGACGAGCATCCCCAGAGTAGGAGGCTGCGCGTTCATCCACCTGCCAGAGGAGGAAACACGTCAACCCGATCCCCATCCCGGAGAACGGCGCCCCGGCTAACGGCGACACCGTTGACCAGCGTCACCACCACGTCCTCGATGGGTATCCCCAGGCTCTCGTTGAGCGTCTCAAGCGTCGATCCCTCCGGCAGGCTCAACGTCCCATCGGGGCCCGCCGCGTCGAGACGCTCCCTCAGCTCGCCGTACAGCCGGACACGAACACTTATCAACGCTCAGTCACCCACCCCAAATGGATCGCACAGGATAACTGTTTTTCTGGCAGCGATACAAACCTATCCACTCGAAAACCATTTATTGTATGAAGATTCCGAAAGCCCTTGTGAATCATATTGAGTAGACCCGTGCCGGTAATGAAGCCGTGGGTGATCAGAGACTACATGAAGTGCAGCGGATGCAGGCTCTGCGAGATCGCCTGCAGCATGAAACACGAGGGCCGTGTGTGGCCGGAGGCGTCCAGGGTACGCGTGTTCATGCTGGTACCCGGAGCCGAGGCCCCCCACCTGTGCACCCAGTGCAGCGACTACCCCTGCGTATCGAGCTGCCCCGTGGACGCCCTCTCGGTGGACGACGATACGGGGGCCGTCATCGTGGACGATGAGAAATGCGTCACCTGCGGCGCCTGCATCCAGGCGTGCCCCGGCGAGGTGCCCCACCTCCACCCCGAGGGGGGCCGCGTCGTCATATGCGACCTCTGCGGCGGCGACCCCGAGTGCGCCAAGGTGTGCGTCGAGGCGGGTTACGGAGCCCTCTCCGTGGGGACAAGGACATCGTCAAAGAACTATGACCTGTACGCTATAAAGCCCGAGGACATCACCAGAAACCTGGTGGTCAACCTCTACGGCGAGAAAGGGGAGGAGCTATACAAGTGATCCCCGGGTACAACGGCAGGATCGCCGAGATCGACCTCGCCACCGGCGATGCCACCGACTATTACCCCGACGAGGAGACCCTCAGGAAATACGTGGGGGGCCGGGGCCTGGCGACGAGGATACTCTGGGACAGGCTCGGGAGCAGGTGGGCGGAGGTGGACCCCCTCGGCTCCGAGAACATCATGACGGTGCTCACCGGGCCCCTGACGGGCTACATCACGGGCGCCAGGATATGCGTCTCCGGGAAGTCCCCGCTCTCCAACGGCATCGTGGGCTCCACCGCGGGCGGCGAGTTCGCCATGGAGCTGAAGTGCACCGGCTACGACGGCCTCATCGTGAAGGGGAGATCCGAGGCCCCCGTCTACATACTCGTGACGGACGGGCAGGTAGAGGTGAGGGACGCCTCAGGGCTCTGGGGGCTCGAAGGGAAGGAGACGGTGATGGCCCTGAACGACGAGGTGAGGGCCCTCCTCAAGGAGCGGAGGCCGGAGTACGGGCTCTGGAAGGAGCCCGGCATCTTATACATCGGCCCGGCCGGGGAGAACCTGGTGAGGAACACGGCCATAATGCAGAAGTGGTCCCACGCCTGCGGTTACGGCGGATACGGGGCGGTCATGGGCTCTAAGAACCTGAAGGCCATAGCCGCCAAGGGCACGGGCCCCCAGCCAGCCGTAGCCCACCCCGAGATGATGCAGGAGCTCTGGGAGGCGACCAAGGAGGCGGGGTTCGCCAATCCTCAGAGAAACCTCTGGGGGACAGGAGCCTCAGGCTACTCCACAGGAGCAGACAGATCGGCCGAGCCCGTTAGGAACTGGCAGGACGAGTGGCACGACGAGAAGAGCATAGGCGTGATCAACTTCGAGACCAGGAACTGGGTGAAGCGGTGCTGGAGCGATTACGGCTGCACCAGGGCGTGCATGAAGCTGGCCGTGGTGAAGACCGGCCCCTTCAAGGGCGACATAACCGACAACCCAGACTACGAGCTTGAGGCGTACTGCGGGACCAACCTGGGGATATTCGACACCGACGGCGTGATCCACGTCGCGACCGTAGTAGACGATCTGGGCCTCAGCGGCATCAACAGCGCCAACACCATGGGGTTCGCCGCCGAGCTGTACCAGAGGGGGATACTCACCGAGGAGGACTTCGACAGGATAAAGCCGGTTTGGGGGGACGCCGAGGCCATGGGTGAGCTGGCCAGGCTCATCGCAGAGAGGCGTGCCATAGGGGATGTATTGGCTGAGGGCACGTACAGGGCCGCCAAGGTCATCTCGGATATGAAGGGTGTGGACGTGATGAAGTACGCCGTCCAGTTCAAGGGCATCGAGGTCGGGGCCCACGGCATAAGGACCGGGAAACACTTCCCATACCTGGGGTACGCCCTCTCTGTTCAGGGGGGAGACCACACCTCGATACCGAGGCCGCCCCTGAGCGAGGCTAGGAGCGTCTTGGGGGACACCATGGTCATCTGCTCAATGGGGATGCCTAGGTCGGCTCCCGACCTCGTCTGGAGATACATGAAGGCCGTGACGGGCTGGGAGATGACCCAGGAGGACTGGATGAACGTCAACGGCAGGCGGATAATCCAGATCCAGAGGGCCGCCCTACTGCTGGGGGGCCCCGACGTACACTGGGACCCCCTAGAGGACGACGACAACCCCGAGCGGTGGTATGAGCCTCTCCCAAGCGGGCCCTACGAGGGGCTCGCGCCCAACAGGGCTGAGCTCATGGAGCAGAGAAAGGTGGCCTACGCGGAGATGGGGTGGGACGAGAAGGGCATACCCACGTCGGAGGAGCTGAACAAGCTGGGGCTCCCGAACGTGGACGCGGCCCTGGAGCCGCTGAGACGCTGACCCTTTTCTAGCCTCACTCCTTCAGGCTTTTTTCGGATTCATGGAAGCTTCTAATATCCGCTGTGGCAACCATTAACCATGTCATTCACTACCAGGCCCGTGGTCATGGGGGCCAACGGAATGGTCACCAGCACCCACTACCTTGCGTCCGTGGCCGGGCTCAAGGCGCTTCAGGACGGGGGCAACGTCGTGGATGCTGGGGCCACCATGTGGTTCTGCCTCACGCTTCTGAAGCCCCAACTCGTGGGGCCGGCGGGTGAGGTCCCCATACTGCTCTACTGGGCCGACGAGGAGAAGGTGGTCGCCGTGAACGGTCAGGGGCCGGCGCCCATGGACGCCACCATAGACTGGTTCCTCGAGCAGGGGTACCCCATGATCCCTGAGGACGGGTTCACCCCGGCCGTGGTGCCGGGCGCCTTCGACGCTTGGCTCATGACGCTGGAGGAGTACGGCACATTCACGCTGGGGCGGGTCATGGAGCCCGCGCTGCGCATCGCCAGGGAAGGCTTCCCCGTCTACCCCACGCTGAAGGCCTTTCTTGAGAGGGCCAAAGACAGGTTCCTTTCGGAGTGGCCGGCGTCGGCCGAGACCTACCTCCCTGGCGGCGAGGTTCCGAGGATCGGCCAGCTGCTGCGGAACCCCGGCTGGTACAGCACGTTCAAGGAGGTCGCGGAGATAGAGTCCAGGGCCGGCTCCAGGTCGGCGGGCATCGACGCCGCACGGAAACACTTCTACGACGGCCCCATAGCCCGGGCCATCGTGGAGTTCACCCAGAGCTTCAGGTGCAGAGACGTGTACGGCAAGGAGAACCACGGCCTCATAACGTTGGAGGACTTCCAGCGCTACCATGCCCGCTTCGAGGAGCCCGTCACCGTCAACTACAGAGGCATCGACGTCTACAAGTGCGGCCCCTGGTGCCAGGGCCCCGTGTTTCTCCAGCAGCTCAACCTCCTCGAAGGCTACGACCTCAGAGACATGGGCCACAACACCGTTGAGTACCTTCACACGTGGATCGAGTGCGCCAAGCTGGCTTTCGCCGACAGGGAGCAGTACTACGCGGACCCCGACTACGTGGTCGTGCCCCTCGGGATGCTGCTGTCCAAGGAGTACGCCGCGAAGCGCCGCAAGCTGGTGGACCCTGATAAGGCATCCATGCTGTTCAGGCCAGGCGGCGTCGAGCCCATAGAGCTGGAGGAGAGGAGCGAGAGGTCTGGTTTCGAGGGCGACACCGTGCACCTGGACGCCGTGGACCGGGACGGCAACATGCTGGCGGCCACGCCCAGCGGCGGCTGGATAAGGGCAAGCCCGCTGGTGCCGGGCCTTGGCTTCCCTCTGGGGACCAGGGGACAGTTCTTCCACCTGGACCCGGGCCACGTCGAGTGCCTGGAGCCGGGTAAGAAGCCGAGCACCACGTTGACGCCGAGCCTCGCGTTGAGGGACGGGCGGCAGTACATGGCGTTCGGCACTCCCGGCGGGGACAGGCAGGACCAGTGGACCCTCCAGTTTTTCCTCAACCACCTCGAGTTCGGGATGAACGTCCAGAAGGCACTGGACGCGCCCACGGTGCACACGAACCACTTCCCAGCCAGCTTCTGGCCCCACACAGTGAAGCCGGGGGAGGTCGCCGTCGAGCCTAGGATACCCGGCGACGTAGTCAAGGGGCTGGAGGAGAAGGGCCACAGGATAGTGGTCAGCCCGCCGTGGAGCCACGGTAGATGCCTTGCCATAAGAATCTGCCCCGACCTCGGGGTCATGTTCGGCGGCGCGTCGCCCAGAACGGGCGAGCCCTACGCCCTCGGATGGTGACAGACCTGTCCGGGCTGCGCCAGCGGCCCACATGTTTTATGAGCGGTCGCCCCAAATATTCCCCCCATGAGCGTTGAGACGAGGACACACACCGCGCTGCACGTGGTCAAGGGCGCCATAGTGAAGGTGCTGGGCGACGACGCCAAGTGGACAGCCGGGGTCTCAGCGAACGGAAACCACGGCAGGATAACCGTCCAGTTCAACCGCAAGCCCACGGACGACGAGGTCAGCGAGATAGAACGGCTGGCAAACCTGAAGATCAGGGAGGATCAGCCGGTCGAGGTCCATGTGATGAGCAGGCCCGACGCCGAGGCGCGCTGGAGCGACCTCATATACGACCTCTTCCCACTCCCCGAGCACATAACCGAGCTGCAGATATTCCATCTCCCCGGCTGGAACGTCAACGCGTGCAACAAGGAGCACACACCCTCGACCGGCGCCATAGGAGTGCTGGCCATCTCCAAGGCTCGTTACAGAAACAGTAAGCAGCTGCTTGAGGTCAGCTTCGACCTAGTCGAGTAGGCTACCTGCCCTTGCCTTTGGTCCTCTTGGGGCGGAGGTTCTTGCTGTGGCACTTGCGGCACTTGGTGGCGTTGGGCGGGTTGGTGGCTCCGCAGTTCCTGCACACCGACTTCTTGACGCGGTGCTCTCTCGCGATCTCGATCTTCACTGGGTCTCTCAGCGACATTTTCACTCTTCCCCTGGGGGCTCTGAGTGTATACGAGCCCCCCTATATTATCCTTTCCTAGACTGCCCATTGGCTCACGGCAGGCTGTTCCTCTCCGCGATCTCCCGGTAAGCCTGCACCGCCTTGGTTGGATTATGTTTCTTGGTCTCCCTGTCCACGCTGTAGAGGCCGAACCTGATCTTGTACCCGTCGCTCCACTCAAAGTTGTCCATCAGCGTCCAGTAGTAGTAGCCCCTGACCGGGACACAGTCGATGGATATGGCCTTGTATAGCTCCTCCAAGTGGCTTCTGAGGTACCTAGTCCGCATCGTATCCTCCTTGTCGGCTACACCGTTCTCCGTTACGTAGATGGGGCGCCTGTACCTCCTGTACGCCCACCTGAGCAAGTTTCGAAGCCCCTCTGGGTGTATGTCCCAGCCGTAGTCGGAGCAGTCGCCGCTGCACGGCGCGAACTCGTAGTCCAGGAGCGGGTTTAACCCCGTATTCCTGTGCCTTACCCTCCACCTGGCGTAGTAGTTTACGCCCAAGTAGTCGCATCCTTTGACCTGATGGGGTAGCTGCTCCCATGGCTCCACCACCTGGTTCATGTTCATGTCGTAGTCGCCGTGGAACACGGCGTTGAGGTTCCACTCGTTGAACGCGTAGTCGATGTACCGGCTCATCCACACGTCGTCTGGGTTACCCGGGTCGGCTGGCTCGTAGTGCTGGAGAACAGCCACAAGCCCAACCGTCGAAGGCCCCAAGGGAAACGCTTTTCGCCTGTCCCAGCGCTTTACCTGCTCGTAGGCGATGCCGTGGGCTATGCACGTGTTTTTTAGGCAGGCGAGGAAAAGGGAGGGGTCGTTGAGGCCCGGAGGGAACTCGCCTCGCCTGGTGAGGTAGCCGTGCTCGCTGATTATCCGGGGCTCGTTCACTGTGCAGTATAGGTCTACCAAGTCCCCTAGATTGTGGGGTAGGTACGCTGTGAGCTTCGCGAACTCGACTATGGTGTTCTGGCTTATCCACCCCCGTTTGTCTGTGGAGTCCATGTCGTCTCGACAGGCTATGGGGTCGTGGAGCCACAGGGGTATGGGCCAGTGGTAGAGGGTGAGCATGGGCGTCAACCCATGGCCGTGAACGCTCTCCAGTATCTCCCTATACCTTTTCATGGCGTCGCCGTCGGCCAGCCGATCTAGGGCATCCACGTCGTCGTCCTCCAGATCCACTTTCCATACGTTGCCCCACCGGTCCCTCTTCACATCCGCCTCGACTGACTCGGTGGAATCAGGGAACACCCTGCCCCAGTCAACCGCCAGCCTTATCGAGTTGTTCCCGAGGTCTTCGCTGGCTAGCCTGAGGTAGTCGTCGTAACACTCCCAGAACCCCGGGCCGTCGAGGGGCGTGTCCCCGCTCACCCTCCCTACGGAGGCGTTGGTCTCGTCGTGGACCCACGCCCACCAGTCGGTGCCGTCGCTCGGCTCGCCCGCCCCCATCTCCGCCTGGAACGACGAGATGGCTGTGCCCCAGAGGAACCCGTCGGGGAAAACCTTTCCCAATAGGTACACCGATGATACTTCGTTCTACGATGATTTAACATGGACTGAGCCTTTTTGACACAAAAACGCGTGAAAATGTTCCAGAGGGGATAACTGTTTTAAGAAGTAACGCGCCCTGTTTAACCCTTCACTGAGGTTAACCGTTTTGGGTAAGAAGGTCATGATCGCTCTAGGCGGCAACGCCATCAAGCAGCCCCACGAGAGGGGGACGTTCGAGGAGCAGATGAGGAACGTCGAGACCGCCGCCGTCCAGATAGCAGCCATAGCGCGCAACGGCTACGAAATAGCCATAACCCACGGCAACGGCCCCCAGGTGGGCAACCTGGCGATCCAGCAGGAGCAGGGCGCCCACATGGTGCCCGAGCAGCCCCTTGTGGTGCTGGGCGCCATGACCCAGGGCCAGATAGGGTACATGATGCAGCAATGCCTGGACAACCTGCTGGTCCAAGACGGGAAGGAGGTGGTGACGGTTGTGACCCAGGTGGTCGTGAGCCGTGACGACCCAGACTTCCAGGACCCCACCAAGCCAGTGGGCCCCTACTACGACGAGGAGACCGCCAAGCGGCTCGGCGCCGAGAACGGGTGGATAGTGAAGCAGGTGAGGCCGACAGGCGATAAGACGTGGCGCAGAGTGGTTCCCTCCCCCATACCACTAGGGATAGCCGAGGCCAGCGTCATAAAGAGGCTGGTGGAGAGCGGCACTATAGTCATCGCCTCCGGGGGCGGCGGCATCCCCGTAATCAGGAACGGCGAAGGCAAGCTGGAGGGGGTAGACGCCGTGATAGACAAGGACCGCGCCGGCGCCAAGCTGGCCGAGGAGCTGGACGCCGACATGTTCCTCATACTCACAGACGTGGAGCACGCCCTCCTGAACTTCGGAACAGCCCACGAGGTCCCCATAGATAAGATGACCGTAGCCGAGGCCAAGAAGTACCTGGGCGAAGGCCACTTCAAGGCCGGCAGCATGGGCCCCAAAGTCGAGGCGGCAATGGGCTTCGTCGAGAGAGGCGGCGAAAGGGCCATAATAACGAGCCTGGACAAGGCCGCCGGCGCCCTCGACGGCGGCACAGGCACCCACATAGTCCCCTGACAACATACCAGTTTTATAACCAGGCATACCATATGATTGCCCATGAGCGAAACACCGAGCATATTGACGCCCCTCGTCGCCCAGCTCGGCGTCGGCGGCATAGGGGGGCTCTGCGTGGGCTACGCCGTGAAGAAGGTGGCCAAGGTGGTGGCGGTGATCATCGGCCTCTTCTTTCTCGGCCTAGAGTATCTGGCTTACCAGGGGATAATCGACGTCAACTACGGGGCATTGGAGGAGTGGGGTGCCAACGCGCTGGGCTCAGCCGTGGCCGCCGAGGGTGTGCTGCGGGCGATAATAGCCAACCTTCCCTTCGCTGCCAGCTTCATAGTGGGCTTCGGCATGGGCCTTAAGATGGGGTAAGCGCCACACAGGAAAGAGTCTCAAAGAATAGACGCATCTCGCCTAGTTTCTCCACCTTGTACCCACCGAAATCGGCCTCGGTTAGGCCCGTGTGGCTGCTGTAGACCATGAGTATGGAGCCACTTTTCTTCAGGTGGCCTTGGGCTTCGCGGAGGAACCGTCTTATAGTCTCGCCGCCGGTCTCGCCGCCAGCCCACGACGCATCGTCGGCTCCACACTCGCCGGGGAGATAAGGCGGGTTGAAGACTATCCAGTCATACGTGCCCTCGACATTCTCGAAGAGGTCCGAGGCTACGAACATCATCTTGCCCGCCACGCCCCTGCTCTCCGCGAGCCTTTTCGCCGATTCGACGGCGACGGGATTCACGTCCACGGCGACGACCCGGGACACATCGGGCTTCTCGGCCGCCTCGACGGCCTGTATGCCTGAGCCTGTACCCATGTCCAACACCTCCCCCCTGACGAACTCTTGCACATGCCTAGCTAGGAGATACGAGTCCTCCCGGGGCCGGTAGACGTCCTCCATCACATGGGGTTCGCCGCCCTCACTGAAAAAGGGTGGCACGGCCCACCCGCACCCCTTAAAACCATCTGCCTTCGTATTCAGGGCATGGAGATCACGGTGCTGGGCACGGCCTCCATAGGGGGAGTCCCCGAGTGGGACTGCGCGTGCCCCAACTGCACGGCCGCTCGAAGAGACCCCACCATTAGGAGGACAAGGTCCTCGATAGCAGTCACCCTCGACGGGGACAGGTACGTCCTGGTGGACGCTGGCCACGACTTGAAGACCCAACTGGAGACCCACGGCCTGACGCCGCGGCCCGACAAGGCGGGAGAAACCCACAGAGAGTCCCGGCTGGACTCCGTGTTCCTCACCCACGGCCACGCCGACCACACGGTGGGCGTCGCCGAGTTCTGCACAGGCAAGAGCTTCGAGCTGCCCCTCTACGGGTCGCCGGACCTCATAGACTTCCTGTTCGGCTCCGAGGAAGCTCCCAACTACTTCGGTGAGCTGGGCCGATTGGCCCGGGACTACGTCAAGCCGGTGAAGCTTGGCGTGGGTGAGACCGTGACCCGGCTGGGCGGCTTGGAGATCAGGGGCTTCGAGGTGAGCCACACCCAGGTGCTCCCCAACGGCAGAAGGTACCCCAGCAGCACCTACGCCTACGAGATCAGCAGCGGCGACGGGAGACTCGTCTACGCCCCGGACATAGGGCTGCTGGACGAAGCGGTTCTCTCGCGTATCGAGGGATGCGACGTGTTCCTCGTGGATGCCACCTTCTGGTGGGACGACGAGCTGCAGAGGGTAAGCGACATCCCCGTGACCAGCCGCCAGCTGGGCCACGTCCCCCAGATGGAGGCAGTTGAGACGCTGCCCGACATAGATATCGGGAGAGTGATCTACACCCACTTCAACCACACTAACCCCGTGCTAGACCCGAAGAAACCCCAAAAGAAAACGATGGAGGCCGCCAGCCAAGAGAACGCGTTCGACGGCATGAAGATAAGGGTCTAGTAAGTCCTGCTAACGTAGGCCACGTACTTGGCCGGGTCGCCGCACATGATGCAGCCGCCCGTTGGCTCCTCCTCCGTGTCCCACCTGGTCCCCCGGACCTCGCCGGACACAGTGTCCTTGATGTTGAACGCGCAGTCCGGGTCGCCGCACCAGTTGACCCTGACGATCATCCGCGCCTCCATGTAGACCATGAGCTGGTCCATGTCGTAGGCGTCCACTATGAGGCTCTCCAGCTTGGCCAGGTCCCTGTCCCTGAGGTTCCTGAATATGGTGTCGAACAGCTCATGCACTCTATTGATTAGATCGGCCTCGTCCACGACGGTCTTCTCGAACGTGTCCCTACGCACCAGGGTGGCCTTCCTGTCCCGGGCCTCCCTGGGCCCCACCTCAAGTCGCAAGGGGACGCCGTACATCTCCCACCTGTAGTACTTGTCCCCCGGGTTGAACCTGGAGTCGTCGTCCAGCACCGCCCTGACGCCCGCCTCTGTGAGCCTCTCGTACAGCTCCCTAGCGTAGCTGTTGGCCTGCTCCTCCTTCCCCTTGAACAGTATGGGTATCACCACGATCTGCTTGGGGGCAACGCTGGGGGGCAGCACGAGGCCGTGGTCGTCGCCGTGGTGGGCTATAACCGCCGCCAGGGTGCGGCCGAACCCCATGCCGTAGCACGTCGTCGTAGCGTACGCCTGCTCCCCGTCCTCGTCCTCGTAGGTTAGCTCGAAGGCCTTCGCGAAATTGTGGCCCAGCTGGTGCACGGTGCCTATCTGGTTGACCTTGCCGTCGGGGTTCCACGTGTCGAAAGCGATGCTGTAGTCGGCCCCCGCGAACTTGTCGAAGTCGGGACGCTTCAGGGTGATGTAGCTGAGTCCTAGCCTGTCGTAGACGCTCCTATAGATGTCTGCGGCCTTCCTGACCTCGGCCTCGGCGTCGCTATAGTCCACGTGGGCTGTGTGGCCCTCGTTCCACAGGAACTCGCGTCCACGGTACAGGGGTCGCGTTGCCTTGGTCTCGTATCTGTAGACGTTGCATGTCTGATGCATCTTCAGCGGCAGGTCCTGGTGGCTCCTTATCCACAGCCTGAACATGGGGTAGATGGCCGTCTCGCTCGTCGGCCTCAATATGAGGCGGCGGTCCAGCACGTTCTCGCCGGCGTGGGTGATCCAGAAGACCTCGCCGGCGAACCCCTCGATGTGGTCCTCCTCCTTCTGGAAGCTGTCCTCCGGTATGACGACTGGAAACTGCATCGGCTCGTTGCCGTTCTCTTCGAGTCCTTCCTCCAGCATCGCTATGATGCGTTTCGCCACGCTGAACCCCCAGCCCGTGTAGACGGTGAACCCCTTGACGGGGTACCTGTCGTCGGCTATCTTGGCTTCGAGGAGCACGTTGTCGTACCACTCGCTGAAGCTCTCCTTGGGGATCAGCTCCTTCCTCTCAGAGGGGTCTTTCTCAGTCATCTTCAACTCCTCTTACCACCAGTGATTGCGGTAGAGTATTAAAAAGGTAGGGGAACGACGCTGCGCCTGCGGTGGTTTGGTGTCTCCGGCCGCCGGCTGATGGCAAACTATATACATACTGTATATGTAGATTATCCCATGTCTGATATTGAAGTAGACGACATAGTCTGCATGGAGGAGACCCACATAACCGTGAGGGGGTATAGGAGGAGGACGACCATCCCGTCATGCGTGTTCAAGTTCCTCGAGCTGGGCGACGGAGACGTGTTGAGGTGGGTGGCCACCAAGGACGGCACCGTCTTCATTACCAAGAAAACCATGTGACAAAATGAAACACTGAACCATTTAGTTACACTCTGGCTCACTGCTGGATATAATTATAATTTAAATTGTAACATTTTCTATTCATAGAATAATATTTATCCTCTTAGCTCTCAAATAGTACCTTTTAGGAAGTAGACAGATGATATTCCCATTAGACTTCTTGTTTCGGTTGTTTAATGGGGTCGTCACCATAGCCATCGCGTCTCTCCTCCTCTCCATCTTCAGGAAGACGAATAGACGCTTCTACCTCTATTGGGGCGCCGGATACGCGTTATACGGAGTCAACATAATCATCAGGATGCTCACGCCGACGGAGCTGGGCATCAGCTCCCTCGGGATAATCGCGTTCCTGTTGCTGATGCTGGGCTTCGCGATGATGGTGGCGGGCATAGGCGAACTCGTTAACAGGCCCAAGGCCTTCCTCGCCTCCTCTCTAATCATAGCCTTGCTCCCGTTGATCCAGTTCATATTGGGCAGAGAATGGGTGCCCATCATGATGATCGTGGCGCTGGCGCCCTACCTCTTCATGGTGTTAAGCTTGATGGTGATTAACTGGAGGTACGGCATGGATGTTAAACTACAGATCGCCGGCTGGCTGAACCTCTTCTTCGTAAATCTCGGGTTCATCACAGGGTTCGTGGACCCTGGTTTCACAGACTTGACGTCGATCATGGCTAAAACCGTCATATACCTGGGGATGACTCAGCCGAGGTTCTCCTTCTTCGCAGACGACCTTCGCACGTTCTTGATAGGCGGGGTCCCCGAGGAATACGTCAACCACGTTGGGGGTAAGTTTACTATGGTTAACCAGTCAAACACTGGAAAGGGGAAAGACATCCAATGGATCAAAGACAGGCTCCTCAACAACTCGAAGAAAGGTATACGAACTCTACTCATCACGATGTACGATCTAATCACGGCCGACGACATATACAACAGCGACGTCTCAGATGAGCTGTACTTGGTCAGGGTTTTGCCCGGTAATCGATCCCTCCTCAAGACCTTCGAAGATAGGATAACGTCGATCAACGACGACCCGAATCAGATAGACATACTGTTCTCCGACGTCATTAGCTATAGCAACGAGAGGAGGATCCCGTGTGAGATCATTCTCTACACGCTTTCACACCTGATCCACGCCCACGGGTGGAGGAGGGTCTACTCCTTCATCACGTCTAAGAACCCCGTCATTAAATCCAGCCAGGTGCTGTTCACCTGTTTCTACGACCCTAGGAGCCACGAGGACGCGTCCGAGATAATAAAGTTTGAGGACCTGGCCGACAGCGTGGTCTCCGTCTAAACGGTTTATGTATGGCTCAACAGCTCGTTGAACCTTTCCTCGCGCATGCCGATCCTCTGGATGCGGGCCATTCCTTCCTTGCCGTGAAGGTACTTCTTGAAGGTGTCTTTGGGGAGAAACGTGACCTTCAGAGGCGTGTAGTTCATGAAGTCGCTCAGGTCTCTCCAGTCTTTGTCAAACTCGATGAGCCTTCTGTTCACCCTGTCAAGCACCTCGTCCTCGCTCATCGTCTCCGACAGCTCGATGTAGAGCGACAGAAACTCACGTGACTCGTGAAGCTCTCTCCTGGCCGTGAAGTCGACGAACGGGATTTCGGCGTCGTTGAGGATGGAGACCATCTCCTCCTCGTTTATCCGCGTGAAGTTGTGGAGAACCAGCAGCCTGTCCGCCCTCGAATAATACTTGAAGACCGGGATGTTGGAGCCCAACAGGTTGTCCCCCTTGGAGACGCACTCGAATATGTCCGGCATCACGTATCTGGTGAGATCGCTGTAGATGGGGGTCACCACAAGCTGGTACCTTTTACCCGGCTCTACGTCCATCATGCCGATGGTCTCAGGGGGTTCGGCTAAGGTTACGATGTTCGGATCGACTGTCTGGTCTTCTGGGATGAACTCGTGGTACACCACCCTCCAGTCGAAGAAGAACGAGCCGGGGTACTCCACCGACGGAAGCCCCGAGAGGAACGTCTCCGTAGATCCGAAAACAGTCTTGGGGTAGTGTCCGCTCTTCGCCTTCATCTTTTCCTTCAAGGGCCCAGCTGAGATATCCTGTGTCAGGAACCCCTTGAGGTATATCTCCTCGTCTACCTGGGGGCATATCTCGTCTAGGAAAGTTGTTACGGTCATGTAAGCCATGTCTATTTTTTCATGGTTCTCCACGAAGTAGTCAACCTTCTTCTTGAAGGTCATGTTGTCGGCGTCCTCGGGAACCATCTTGATGAACGAGGACTGGCTGCCCCTCATGTTTGAGGTTATCTGGCCCCCTATGAAAGCCCCGCCGGGAAGGTTCGCGTATATGGTGTCCCCCATCTCTAGAAGCGGCCTTGTGCCGTCATGGGTGCAGATGAACATGAGGCTTATGACCGATCTCTTCAGGTTCTCCATGACCCCCGTCTTCGGGTTTAAGAATATCTTGGGCTTTCCCATGGTTCCGCTTGTCTGAGAGCGGACATAGTCGTCTAACGGGTAAATGAAGTCGCCTTCACGTGGGTTCCTGAAGAAGGGCAGGTAGTAGTCGTAGCCTGTTAAAGGAATGTCTTCTATCCTGGTGCTCTGCTCCACCTCAAGCTTCTTCCCTAAGCCGGACCTGGCCACCCTCTTGATTTTCTTCTTTATGAGAGCCTCTTCCCTGGCGCTCACGTTCCTCTCATCCAGGAAGCCGAGGGCATACCACTTTATCAGTGGCTTCGCGGCGCGGATAACAAACTGAGCCATGGCTTCACACTCACAACGTAACCGGTTCCGCGTTGAACACCTGCATCCCGCGGTTTGTGATTATGTATCTTCGGGGCTGTTCGTCGAAGTTTATGCCTCGAACCTTGTCTATTATCAAGGTCTTGATGAGCTTGAAGTCGATTACCTCCTTCTGGAGTAGGATCACGGCGTCGGCAAGGAAGTGCTCCATGTAGAAATCGTTGTCCTTGGGCAGCCCTTCGTTAACTATCACCGCGGAGCATCCCAGCTGCCGTATCTGGTCGAAAAGCTGGCCTATTATGTATCTCTTCTTGTCTGACCTGTGCTCGTGGACCAGTATGCTCGTCAACGGGTCCACCAGCACGTGTTTGGCGTCGATCCTCTTCACCAGGTTCTCGATCTCCTTCTCCAACGTGAACTGGAGCTTCCCCCGCACGCGCTCGTAGAGGTCTACGAAGCCCTGGGACTGGGGGATCATGTATATGTCGAGGACGTCCAGCATGTCGTCGTCTATGGCCCCCTGGAGGTCCCAGCCGAAGCCCTTGGCGTACTCGATCTTCTTCTTCATCGACTCCTCGAAGGATATGTAGACGCATGGCTCGCCTCTGTCCACCGCCTGGTTGATGTACTGGAGCGACATTATGGTCTTACCCGTGCCCGGGCCTCCACTGACCAGTAAGATGTCTTCCTCCGGCAAACCTCCGCCAAGCATGTCGTCGAGCCCTGATACTCCCGTCGAAACCCGCGCCTGTTCATATTCGGACATTTCTGTTTCCGTCTCCTGATGCGTATTCGTCACGGCGAGTCTATGAGGGAAAAATCGGTTATGTCTGTTATCACCAAGTCGCCCTCTCTTCTCACTCATGAGGATATACCTGATGAATGTCTCTTGTTTATTTATGTTTTATTGAAGGCGCCAGTTCCAAGCTAACCCGTTATAAGCCTTAAATCAGTCCACGGGTGATGTCCCTGTATGCCGTTGACGATGGGGCGGAGGTACCCCAACGACTACACGGAGGACAGGCTGAGGGAGCTAGCGGAGGACTTGGAGAGAGCCGTCACAGTCCCCGTGAACGTCATGGTCGAGGCCGAGCACAGGGTATACGATCTAGGCGAGATGAGGGAATTACTGGGAGGCGCAGAGAGGATAGTCCTACAGGACTGCGGCTGCAGGACCGAGTACGGTAACTGCAGCTCCCCCACCAGGGTCTGTCTGAGCATAGACGAGGCCGCCGAGGAGTCAGTCTTGTTTGAGGAGTACCACCCACAGGAGGTGAGCCTAGAGGAGGCCATTGAGGCGCTTGAGGCGAGCCACGAGGCTGGGCTGGTACACATGGCTTACACCATGAAGGGCGACGCCCGGCCGACGGTTATCTGTAGCTGCTGCCCCTGCTGCTGCCACACGCTGGGCGGCCTGCTGCGATTCGGCATATCTACGCAGGTGCTCACTTCCAGCTACGTCGCGGAGGACGACGCGGGGAGCTGCAACCACTGCGGCGTATGTGTAGACCGATGCGTCTTCAACGCAAGAAATATGAATGACCATGAGCTGGTCTACGACGCCTCCAACTGCTTCGGGTGCGGATTATGCGTGTCCACGTGCCCCACAGACTCGATAAAGCTGGTGCCAAGGGCTCAGCGGCGCTGAAATGCATAACTGAGTTGATAGAATGGGTAGGGAAGATTTCAGAGAGTTCCTGCTCAAGCACCTTGAGACGCGGCCTAGGATGCGCGTCAAGGACGTTTACAAGCTCCTTTATCAGGGTGTCTTCGGGGTGGGCCACATAATGGGGGAGGACGCCTATGGGAGGCTGCTGGAGGAGGCGGGAAGGATCGACCTGCGGGATCATCCGTGGGAGCCCCTGGTTGAGCCTGTTTCGGTGGACGGGGAGACGGTGAGGGTGAACCTCAGGCCATACTTGAGATGTGGCGGCAGCCTTGAGCAGCTCTTCGAGGCCATGAAGGAGTCCTCTGCCGTGAAGGGCGACCCCGGGGAGTTCATGGCGCTGTGGGGGCTTTTCAAGGAGCTCGCGGAGGAGGAGCACCTGGGGCTGGACAGGGAGGCCATCCGCAGGTACGACGAGGAGCTCAAGGCTGGGGAGCCGGCGCCGCGACACCACTCGTCCGAGTACCGTGAAGCCTACTACCCCGCCTACAGGGTCGTGAGGCGCCGTGTCTTCGAGGAACACGTCTCCATGGGAATCGGTTAAACGGATCATCTAAATGGTGGGTTCAGGGACGCCCGCCTGAGAGAGATGTTTACTCTTAAAAAAGGGGTTAGATCTTCAGGGTCTCCCCCGGCTTCATGATATGGACCTTCGTGCTGCTCCCGGCCTCGACCTTCTTCTTGTACCCTGTGGGGTCGGTGTCCCAGATGTGCATGGGCACCGCAATCTTGGGGTTGACCGCGATGGTGGCCTCGGCGGCCTCCGGGTTGTCCATGGTGTAGGTGCCGCCGCTAGGCACGAGCATCACGTCTATGTCCTTGAGGTTCTTCATCTCGTCTATGAAGTCGGTGTCTCCCGCGTGGTAGACGGTCTTGCCCTCGGCCTTCACGAGGTAGCCCACGCCTACGCCCTTGGGGTGGAACGGCTGGCCGGGGCTCCTGAACCGTTTGTAGTTGTACGCCTCCACGGCCTCCACGGTGATGTCGCCGAATCTGGCCGACTCCCCCGGCTTCAGGGTCTTCACGGGCAAGCCTAGCTTCCTGCCGCACTCCGGGGTGGCCACTATCACGGTGTCGTCGCCCATCACCCTCCTTATCTTGTCGGGTTTGCAGTGGTCGTCGTGGTGGTGGGTGCACAGCACCAGGTCGGCCTTCTCGTCGTACTCTCCCTCGTAGGGGTCGATGTAGATGGTCTTGCCGCCTGTCTTTATCTTGAACGAGGCGTGTCCAAGCCATTTAATCTCCATTCTTTCACCGTTAACGGAATAGGCAGCTCGGTTTTTTACTCTTGCCCCCGCCTCACGGACTCATGGGCGGTGAGGTAGGCCAGCCCGAACACCAGCCTTAGTGCCGCGGAGAAGTAGAGGCCGGCGCTCAGCCCCTCCAGGCCGCCGAGGTAGGCGTCGATGACGTAGCCGCTCACGTTGCTTCCTAGGAAGCAGGCGACGCCGAACGCCGTGGTGCTGCTTGCGAGGTACGTGGCCCTGAGGTCCCCCGGCGCCAGGTCTATGACGTAGGTGGACTCGCTGCTCATCCACGCCGCCATGCCGATGCCGAGGAACAGCTCGGCCAGCGCCACGTGCCACCACTGGGTGGATAGGGCGTAGGCGACGGGGGCCACGGCCATGGAGACTCGGCTCATGACTATGATGGGCTTCCTGCCGATCCTGTCCATGAAGGCGCCCAGCCTCCTCTGGGTGAGGGTGCTCATGAGGCTGCCGGCGATGCTGAGGGTGCTTATCTGCCACACCTTCATGCGGAGCCTGTGGGTGATGACCATGGGGAAGAGGGGCCACGCGAAGCTCATGCCCACGCCGTACACGAAGTTGAGCGCCAGGTAGCGGGTGAGCCTAGGATCGTTCAAGAGCCTGTTGAGCTCCAGCCTCTTGCTGGCTCCCCTAGGGGGTTTCTCCTCCGTGAAGAGCATGAGGACGCCGCCTAGGAGGCTGGTGGCAGCCGCCAAAGCGAGGACCATGGCGAAGCTCTCCTGCGTGGTCTCGCCCGGCTCGGTTATGCTCAGGGCGAAGGCTATTATCATGGCTATGAAGCTGCCCATCTGGCTGACGCTGTTGATGAGCCCTATGGTGACGCCTCTGGTGCGGTCGGTGGTGTAGTCCCCTAGGAGGCTGTTCCATGACGGCGCCGTCATGCTGTAGAAGAAGCTGCTCAGTATCACCAGCCATATGAGCGTCATGGGGGCGTCGAAAACCAGCAGCGCGGCTATGGCGCCGGCGTTGAGGAGGCGGCCCGCGGCTATGAATCGTTTCTTGCCGTACCTGTCCACGAGCCTGCCGAAGACGAGCTGGAGTATGTTGCCGCTGAGGCTCTTGGCGCCCTGGAGGAAGCCCATCTGGTTGACGGTGGCGCCCGCCGCTGCTACGAGGAGGTTGTTGAACCTGTTGTTGAGGCTGTCGCTGAACATCATGGTGAACCCCGTCGCCATCAGCGCCGGCGTCGTCTGCAGGGGCTCCTCGTCCAGCTCGCTCATACGCGGTTCAGGGCTTACACGTGGATAATAAATGTGTAGGTGCCGCGAGGAGAACAGGGGTGACCCTGAACAAGATATAAATGATTTCGTTTTCAATACAGGTATAAACTCGGGGAGTAGAAGCATGGACGAGGCTGGGCGCCGGGTTCTTCTAGTGGACGACGAGAAGGACATCGTCAGAACGTTCACCCTCTTCCTCGAGAGGAAGGGCTACGTGCTGGACTCGGCGGCCAGCGGACGGGAGGCCGAGGCGAAGCTCGGTGAACACGCGTACAACGTCGTGGTCTTCGATTACAGGCTGCCCGACGCCTCCGGTTTGGAGCTGTCGAGACGTGTGAGCGAGCTGAGCCCCGGGGCCGTGAAGGTCATGCTCACTGGCTTCCGTTACCCGGGGAACGCGTTGGAGGGCCTCGGCGTGGATTCCCTCCTGTTGAAGCCTGTGGACATGAACGAGTTGCTGGCTGTGATCGAGGAGAAGCTGAGGGAGAGAGCCGAGCCCAGGGAGACGGAGGGACCGTAGCTCGCCCGTCTGCTGTGACCGTTAAGCTATTGTTTGTGGATGACGGTTTTCCTCTCATGGCTGGAAATGCATCAGACGGGTTCCCCAGGGTATTGTCCATGCGTGAGCGGTCCCATATGATGGACCGAGTGCTCGCCGAGAGGCTCGACACGGTGCTCCACGTCGCCATGAGGGAGGCGGGCCTGGACATGTGGCTCATCGTCTGCCAGGAGGACGACCTGGACCCCGTCTACGAGACCATGATACCCATGGAGACGTGGTGCCCCATACTCCAGATGCTGGTCTTCTACGACAGGGGACCAGAGCGGGGGGTGGAGCGCATAAACCTGTCTTTCACGGACACGAAGGGCCTGTACGAGACGCCGTGGCCGGGGCGGAGCCACCACGGTGAGCAGTGGACGCTCCTCGGGGGCATCGTGGAGGAACGGGACCCGGAGCGGATAGGGATCAACGTCGGCTCGGTGCAGTGGGCGGCCGGGGGGCTCACCCACAACCTGTACAAGCAGCTGGTGGAGGCGCTGCCGGGGATGTACGTGGACCGGCTGGTCTCGGCCGAGGAGTGCGCGACCCGGTGGCTGGCGACGCTGACCGACATGGAGGTGACGCTGTACGAGCACGTGGTGGGGGTGGCCCACGCGCTGATAGCGGAGTGCTACAGCGACGAGGCGATAGTGCCGGGGGTGACGACCGTCCCTGATCTGGTGTGGCACTACTGGCAGAGGTGCGCCGACCTGGGGCTACAGGTGGCTTTCAACCCGTTCTTCACGGTTGTGCGTGGCCCGGAGGCCCGGGAGCTGCACGGCGAGGACGACGACGTGATCAGGCCCGGCGACTTCGTACGGTGCGACGTGGGGATAGAGTACCTGGGCCTCATAACGGACCATCAGGAGTGGTGCTACGTGCTGAGGCCCGGGGAGACGGACGCCCCGGAGGGCGCCCGGTGGCTCATGGCCGAGGGAAACAGGCTGCAGGACTGTTATATGGCGGGGTTCGAGAGGGGGCTGACTGGGAACGAGCTGTTGGCCCGCATCCTGGAGGACGCCCGGGGGAGGGGGATTCCCAGCCCGAGGGTGTACAGCCACGGCTTGGGGCACCTGTTGCATGAGCCGGGGCCTTTGATTGGTTTGCCTTGGGAGCAGGAGCGGAACGAGGGGCGGGGCGACGTGGCGTTGGAGTACAACTACGCGTTCACGATGGAGCTGTCGGTGGAGGGGCCGCTGCCGGAGTGGGGCGGGGAGTCGTTCAGGTGTGCGCTGGAGCAGGACGTGGTTTTCACGGTGGATGGGTGCCGGGTGGTGGATGGGAGGCAGACTGGGTTTCATCTGGTGTAGCCGGGTAATGTTTTAATCTGGTTGCCGTGGATGTATTGGCGTGTGCGGGGGTTCCCGAGTGGCCAAAGGGGTCAGGCTTAGGACCTGATGGACTAGTCCTCCGTGGGTTCGAACCCCACCCCCCGCACCATGCTGGTAACGGTGGGCGGTAACTTTTCGTTTTTTTTATGGAGTATCGTATAAATGATTTGTTACTTTAGGCAGGTGAAGTGGTTACCCAACCATGGATGGAGAGAAAAAACATTGATAAAAAGAGAGTGTGGTGGTATCACTTCAAGTAGGAGAGTTCGAACCCCACCCCCGCATCACAGGCACCACCCACCGTTATTTCGGTTTCTGCCATAGCTTTATCGAACGGGTCGTTGAACTTGTAGATGCAGCTTGTGACACAGAATGTCCTGAAAGTCTTGAGACTGTATTTCAGTATCACCGGTTTGCCTAGCTCCTCTGCTAGCTTTATCCTGTGTTTTCTGAAGCCTTCTCTGAAGCTGTATCATGTGAAAAGGCTCTGTGATAGCTGTAGTGTCCGAGGATTACGGTTTTTTTGTCGGTGTCACGTTGAAGTGTCCTGTCTTGAAGTTGATGCTGCTCCATTTCAGTTGCCAAGCCTCAAGAGAGGTCAGGCCAGCTTCAAGCAGTAGTTTACAGAATGGCTTGTATTTATTTGGTATTCCCGCGATTACCAGTTGAAGGGTTCCTTCTTTAGGTAGAAATTTCATTTTGCTTGAAAATGGATATCTTGAATCCTTTAACTATTTATCTTCTCCTTGTTGTCGTTATAAATAAATGGTATCCATCAAACTTATATTTTCATTAACTTACTAAATATTTCGAAAATGTCACTCTTTTCAAAGAACGACGTTGAGATTTTTGAAATCAAAATAAAATTCAGAGAACATGAACCTAATTATGTAAAAAGAATTATTGATGAAATGCCAATATCCAAAATTCAAATTAAAGCGCCTGATCAAAGGCGTGATTCTATAATGGAAATTTTTGATATTGTTCCAAGATATTCCATTTCAGGAAATAATGTTTCATACGACTTTAATGTCAATTCAATAGCAATTCGCATTGGTACATATGTACCGCCATTTATAAAAACTGAAAAAACTGATTTTACTAAAATCGATTACAATTCTATTAGTATTGATGCAAACTATCTTATGGGTTTAGGTAGTGAGTTAACAAATACTCCATATAATAAAATTATTTTATCACTTACTTTACGAATATCCACGAATTCTAAGTTGAGATATACTAATATTGCTAAAGATAAATGCCCTGGTATATTTGATATGGGTTATAATCTTTCAGGTATTTCTCTTGAAAAAAATGAAGATTCATTAATTACTAGATATAATTCAAATGAAAAAGATGGTGAACTTAGGATTAATTATGAAACAGATTTTTCCTTAGATGGGCCAATAGATATTGATCAATTATTAGAACAAACTTTGTCTGAAGTAAATGATATCTCATTAAAAGTAAGGGGATAATATGAGTTCACGTGAAGAGAACCTTGAAGATGTTTTAAAATATTTTCGTTCTGAAAGACGATTATCTCAAAGTGATATACTTGATTTTTTAATCCAAGAACCTGAACCTCGTACTTTGTTTTTTATTGACCAAATAGTTCAATTATTGTCAACTTCAAAAAAAGTTCCTCAAATATCAAATGGAGAAAAATTAACACAATATGATAAAAAGATAAATGAATTGGAATCAAAATACGATACAATGTTAATTGAATTAAAAGAAATTAAGGGATTATTATGGAAAAAAGAATCAAAAAAAGATGAATCAATTATATATTACAAAGAAAAAGCCTCAAGAATAGAAGCAGTTCAAATAATTTATTGTAAATTAAATGCTGATGGTGTATCTTTTTTAACCATATTTAACCCTGAAAACATATCAAATACTTTAAAAGAAATTGTAAATATTCAAATTGAATTAGAAAATAGATATGAAGATATTTTATTTGATTTTTCACTTAAACCAACTAATTCAACATTTTCAATATCATCGGAGTGGAGTCCTTTATTTTTAAGGAGGAAATAATATACCAACTCAACAGGAACATGACTCTCTTCTAAAATCAAATTATGATGCTTATAATGTATTAGATATGAATTCTCGTAAATTTCTTGATTGGGAATCTACAATTTTATTTTATGGCGCCTTACACTGTGTCGATAAATTTTTTGCGGGGCTTCCTACACCAATTCACCCAAAAAATCATGAAATTCGTAATAAACTTGTTTCAAGACATTTGAAAAATTATGCTCAAGATTATTTATGCTCTTTTTACATCAGTCGTTGGGCAAGATATGGAGATTTTCAGATAAACTCTACAATGAGAGATACCTGTCATAATGCTTACCAAGATTTATTAAACATAATTTAATTTATAAAAATCAATTATTTATTATAACTCTTTCCTTTAAAATGAACTATCTATAAAATTAATTATCCGTTTATTACCCAGCGAATGCTGGAGTATCGTCTTAGGACGAGCCTTGAACTCTTTAACCTGAAAGACTTTTAACGTGTACCTCAGTAACCCATTAGTCCACTCAACATTTCTTTGAGACATATCGCAGGCAAGAAGTCCGCCCTAGATGCATGAAATGAAAAAAAGAAAGAAAGATTCGGGGGATAACGATTTTTTATTTGGATTAGACCCCACCCCCGCACCGTTTTACCTGTAAATTATCAGAGGTTGTCATAAGAAAAAAGGCTCGATGACAGTAATTAATGACTTGATAAAATCTAAACGCATCAATTCTAATAGTCCTATGGAATCGAACAATGAAGTTTGGATTATATGCGCCAAATTTTGGTAACACGTTTGGAAGCCCCAAACATGTAACTAAGTTAGCATCAGAAGCCGAGAAATCCGGATGGGATGGGTTCTTTCTATGGGACCATATCGTTAACACGGAAGGTTTCCCAGACACCGTTGATCCCTTCATCGCCTTAACCAGTGTAGCCGAGAACACCGAAAAGATCCATATCGGTACCACGGTGACCCCGTTAACGAGAAGAAGACCGTGGAAACTGGCCAGAGAGACAGCGACCCTAGACATACTCTCAGAAGGACGCTTAATACTCGGAGTAGGACTAGGAGGTCCCAGCGAATTATCCTTGATGAATGAAGAGACAAGCCCTAGAGTAATGGCGGAGATGGCTGACGAACACCTTGAGATTCTATATGGCTTATGGAGTGGAGAGGACTTCAGCTACGCAGGCAAATATTACACGATCGATAAAGTAAGATTCCGTCCGAGACCCGTCCAGAAACCTAGTATAAAGGTATGGGGCGCCGGTACCTGGCCAAAGAAAGGACCCTTTAGAAGGGCAGCCAATCTGGATGGAGTGGTTCCACTAAGTGAAGACTATAGGAATCAGTTAACGCCTGATGATTATCGGAATATGGTTGAGTACATGGAAAAGCATGGTTTACGTCATCCATATGACATCGTGAAGATAAGTTTCGATGCTGCTAAAGGCGATGATAAAGAAGGGGCCATTCGGGATTTTCAAGATGCGGGGGTTAATTGGTGGTTGGAGTTAGTCAGTGACTGGACTGGAGGCTATGAGAAAATTAAGGACGTCATCATGCAGGGTCCCTCCCAAATCTGAATCTACATACAAAATATGCTCGACGGAATCTAATGGTCAAACATGTATCAACCTTGAGCATTCGACATTGATCTCTTTGCTGGGCGCGCGTGGTTTAACTTCTACGCGCATGCAACAATTTACCTGTAAATCGGTGTGGGCACCCCACTCCCGCACCAATATTCTTGTATCATTGACAGATAAACAGCGCATATTGATTCGGTGGATTACACTTTGGTATATGATTCATGGAAAAACAGTCTGTTTTGGGGCTTGTTTACTTCTTAGAGGCATGGAAATGACTGGGTTACTGGTCCCCCCTGTTAGCGGCTATACTCCATTCGGTGTGAGGATAACATCATCGATTAGGCCTCTTTCACTCACTGTAAACCATTAAATATCTAATACAGCTAATTAGAACCAAGTTCTATTGCTAACGGTCAGCGATGGTTAACATATGAACATAGTTACAATTAATGGCGATTGAGAAAACGAGGAGAGAAACATGGTGAAAATAAAAATTCTATTGGTTTTAACAGTCATCCTAGCACAGATACTTGGTATATATGCAGCAGACGAAGAATACACCCATGTCTTGACTCTAGAGTCGCCGAACCCCGAGAAGGGTGCATGGTATGGCTACCAGGTGAAAATAAGTGGTAACATAATATTAGTCAGCGAACCTTACGCCGACGTTGACGACTTTCTAGACGCAGGGAAAGTATACATATACGATGTTGACGGGACCCTGATCTCAGCACTGCAGTCACCCGACCCGGGAAACGTCTACAACTTTGGTTGGAGACTCGATCTATTCGGCGACATCATCATCATAAAAGAAAAGTTAGCTGATGTTGATGGTTTACGGGATGCGGGTAAGGCGCACGTGTTTACCACAGATGGGACATACCGGATGACCCTACAATCACCAGAGCCACGGCAAGGAGGAAACTTTGGCACCGCAGGCATCAATGAGGACATAACTGTGATCTATGAGGACACGAGTGAAGGCATAGCCCACATGTTCGACAACGAAGGAGAATACATGACGACGCTACACGCGCCCACACCAAAGGTGGGGGCAAGATTCGGGCGAATAATAGAGGTCACTGAAACCCTAATACTTCTCGGCGAATGCGGCAAGGAAACTAATCCCCTAAGCCCAGGCAGCGTATACGCGTACAATCAAAGTGGCGACCACCTAATGACCCTGCAGGCCCCTGAGCCAGAGGACCAAGCAATGTTCGGTACATCGATAGACACCTCAGGAGACCTTATCGTCATAGGTGAGAGCTATGCAACTGTGGACGGCGTCTCTAGGGCAGGAAGAGCGTATATTTTTAACACCGATGGGGAGCATCTACATACTCTGCAGTCGCCGAAACCAAAGTTAAGTGGGGTATTCGGTGACAGCGTGGCCATCGACGGGGACAGGGTGGTGGTGGGGGAGTGGGATGCCGACGTCAATCCGTTTATGTACGAGGGAAAGGCGTATGTGTTCGACGTTGACGGGAGCCTTCTACAGAACCTTACGGCGCCTGAGCCTTGCCCGCGGGCCGCGTTTGGGTTTGATGTTGCCATCGACGGCGATAATATTGTGGTGGGTGAGCCTTGGGCGGACATCGACGAGGTTGATCAGACGGGTAGGGTCCAAGTTTATCGTCTTGGGCCCCCCATTGAGGCTCAGGAACCTGTGGAGGAGACGAGTCCGGTTGTCGAGGAAGAGCCTGAATCAGAGGACGATGGTGGGATCCCAGGGTTCCCATCTGTGGCACTGGTTCTTGGGTTGATATGCACCGTCATCTTTATCGCACAGCGGAAAAGATAACCAATGAGGGTGGGGTTCGAACCCCACTCCGAACTCATAATTTGTATTTAAACTCAAAGTCTTGAATCATTCCTTCAATACATTGATCTTTTCATAATCTACGATTTCTTGATAACCAGAGAATCAATATCAAGGATCAGACAGAGAACCGTTGATCACAGGCTCAGCATATGGGCTGGGTTCCTTGATAAGATGGCCTCTTTCTCGTTCTCTGTCAAGCTCTCCAAGCCGTTCACCCAGTTCACGGCATCAACTATCTCCATCGGGCAAGGGTAATCGGTCCCGAACACGACCCTGTCTAACCCGACGGTGTCTACCAGGAAACGCAGGGTCTGCTCGCTGAAGGTGGCGCAGTCATAGTAGAAGGAGCCCAGGTAGCTGCTGGGAGGCTTGGATATCCCCTGATCGGCGTCCTCGCCGGCGGAGTACTCAGCCATGTAATCCAGCCTCGCCGCCTCCCATCCCTTGTCCATACGGGCTATCCCGAAAGCCACGTAGCCGCCTCCGTGTAGCAGGCAGATCCTCAGCTTGGGGAAGCGATCCAGAACTCCGCCCTGCACCAAGGCACCGTATGTGAGGGTGCGCTCCACGAGGTTCCCTACGGTGTTCTCCAGGAAGTAGCGGGTGATGCGATGAGCCACGACCGTGTCGCCCTGATGGATCTCGACGACGGCGCCAAGCCTCTCAGCCGCCTCCCAGAAGGGGTAGAACATGGGCTCATCCAGTGTATGGCCGTTGACATGGTCCTTGATGGTGACTCCTCTCAGCCCCAAGTCGTTAACCGCCCGCTCCAGCTCCTCCACTGATGCCGCGGCGTCCTGCATCGGGGTGATCCCCAGGCCCATGAATCGGTCAGGGTAGTCGTCGACCATGGAGGCTATCTCGTCGTTGCACTGCCTGGCGACGTTCTCTGAGTGTTCAAGGTCCCGGTCGTATTGGTTGAAGTCACCGTAGATCGTTAATAGCTGCATGTCTACACCGAGGCGATCCATGTCCGCGATCCGCTCCTCGAGGGTCCAGCTGTTGCGGGGGTTCTCAAGCTCCCCATTACTGGATGTGAACTCAAGCCAGTCTCTGTTGTCGTGTATCGCCTGTAGGAATGGACGCGGGTTCACGTGGTTGTGGACATCGATGACCTTCATTCAATCATCCTGAGCCCTTTCTGGCTCCTATTCACAGAGCAGCCTGTGTATTTTAATATTAACGCGCTTTTATGGCGAAAACATTTTCTAGTCAACAGCAGAATTGGACAACGACACAATATGGGTGAAAAAAGAGGGGGAGAAGACTCTGGATACATATTCTTAGGTCCTACCGTGGAGAGGAATAGGAAGGTTGTGAAGCCTGGCGTAGTACTCATCGACAACCATAGAAATGGAGTCATCATAAGCGACAATGCGGACAGCCCTTGGAACAAGGCAACGTACTACGCGCATGGAAGCATACTCGCTGATGACGAGGGCAAGTTCATTCGACAGGTGGCTTTCTGCGAAACGATAGACCCAGACGGCGACGTGACCTGGAGCATACTATGGGAGCCAAGCCCGGGAAAAACCAGCTATCACTTCATAGTCGGCACAGGGAAGTGGAAGGGAATCGCCGGCGAGGCCACCATCACAGGAGTGACGGATCGCGCCGATGACCACACGATGCCAAGCTACCAGATGAAGTGGGAACTCGATGAGAAGAACGATTTAACCGTCCCAGCGTTCCCACCGAAGGGCCCATACACCAACCACGCGACAAGCCTCAGCTTCCACGGCGCCCACGTCACCGAGAACATCAAGGAACTAGCCAGCGGCTTGAGGCTCATCATCAACACGCAACTGGGTGTGTTAATAGGGGAAAGCACCACAGAGGTAAACCTCCAAAATCCACGCGGCTACGCGGCAAGCTACGACAAGGGGGTAACGGTGTGGAGCGGTGACAAGAGGCTCTCCGATGTGATGCTCCTCGAAGACGTGGACCCGGACGGCGACATGGCTTGGCTCGTCCACGTATGGTGGTACGCGAGGGGCCATGGGTTGTACAAGTTCATCGGAGGCACCGGTAAGTGGGAGGGCATCAGAGGCGAGGGAAAAACCCTCGGAGCGCTCAGGCGTCGAACCGACGAATATCATCTCCTCAGGTCAGAGATACACTGGAGGATAGACGACCCCAGCTGAGAACGGGGATCGTTTAAGGCAGGAACCCTGCTCTCATATTGCAAACGCAACTAAACAAAGTGATAGGAGCACAAATTTTCGTTGTGATGACTATTTTAAATGAGGATTCTTTGCCTATAGGTTATTGTACAGAGGGAATACTATGAATCGTTTTCCAAAACTCTTCAGCCCGATGAAACTAGGGCCCTATACGTTAAGGAATCGTATTGAATCAGCGCCCATGGGGGTTCACGGCACACCAGAGGGATACATCACCCCCGAAGGCACAGCGTACTACGAGCTCCGGGCGAAAGGCGGGGTAGCCATCGTCACCCTAGGGGAAAGCATGGTGGATTCGAGGGGAACATCCCACGGAAAGGTGACCCCGCTGGACGACCCGGGAATCCTGCCTTCTCTCATTAACACCACGGACGCGATCAAGAGACATGGAGCGATTCCCTCAATCGAGTTACTGCACGCAGGAATCCGGTCAAGGACACAGCGACCAGACGGGGCGGTGTATGGCCCAAGCGCGGGGACCTCGTTCTACGGCAAACAGATCATCGAGATGGGAGAACCAGAGATCCAACAGGTGGTGAACGCCTTCGGAGACGCGGCCGAGATGGCCAAGCTGGGCGGCGTGCAGATGTGCATGATCCACGGGGGCCACGGCTGGCTCCTTTCACAGTGGTTCTCCCCGCTGCACAACCACAGGGAGGACCGCTACGGGGGAAGCATCGAGAACAGGGCACGCATAGCGTCGATGATCATCGAAGACATACGGGAAAAATGTGGACCAGACTTCCCCATCGAGATACGCCTGAGCGGCGACGAGTTCACGGAGGGTGGGATGAGGCTAGAGGAGACAGTTGAACTCGCGAAAGTACTGGATGGCAAGGTCGATCTGATTCACGTATCCGCGGCGACGTTCCATGATCGAGCCGCCGGCCTCAGGATGTTCCCCAGCATGTTTCTCCCCCGGGGCTGCAACGTGTATCTCGCCGAGGCGATCAAGAAGGCCGTGGAGACCCCGGTGAACACGGTTGGGGCGTTGAACGACCCCGCACACATGGAGGAGATCCTTGAGACCGGGAAGGCGGACATGATAACCCTCGGCAGAGCGCTCTTGGCGGACCCCTACCTGCCGGAGAAGGCGAGAAAAGGAAACGAGGAGGACATCACGCCGTGCATCCGCTGTAACTACTGCATCAGCCAGAACTTCACCCCATACGTGAAGCATCCGAGGGGCGTCGTCAGGTGTGTCGTTAACCCCATCATAGGCAGGGAGTACGAGAGCCGGTTTGTCCAACCAAGCGGCGGAAGGAAGAAGGTGATGGTGGTGGGAGGCGGACCGGGCGGGATGCAGGCGGCCATCACCGCCGCTGACCGGGGACACGAGGTGATCCTATGCGAAAAAAGGAACCGGCTCGGCGGGACGCTGGTGTACGCTGAACGTGAATACTTCAAGGAGGATACGAGGAAGCTCACTGAAGTGCTCATCCGGCGAGTGCAGGAACGACCGATTAGATTGATGATGGACACGGAAGTCACGCCCGAGGTTGTTGGAGAGGTTTCCCCCGACGTATTAATCGCAGCGGTGGGAGCCGAGCCAATAATTCCCGACATGCCCGGGGTAAAGAACAGAAACGTGGTCGTCGCAGCAAGCATGTACGATGAAGACGCCGTAGGTGAGAGGGTGGTAGTCATCGGAGGCGGCTTGGTGGGTTGTGAGGAAGGATTACATCTCGCTCACCTAGGCAAGGATGTGACCATCCTGGAGATGCTTGAGAAGGCGGCGGCGGATGCGCCTTACCTGCACTGGCTGGGGCTGATGAGGGAGCTTGAGAAAAGCGTCAGGCTGGAGACACGCGTAAAGTGCACACGAGTGACGGAGGGAGGCGTGTCTGCAGTGAATATGGAAGGAGAAGAAAGGTTCTACGAGGCGGACACGATATTATTGGCGGTGGGGCTGAAGCCGAGAACAGAGACGGTCGAGTCCCTGCGCAGCTGCGCACCGGATTTCATCGTGATTGGAGACTGTCTACAGCCGGCGACGGCCATGGAGGCGATTCACATGGGCTATTTCTCTGCCATGGATATCTAAAATTTATTTTATCTGCACATGATCCTGGACCCAGTGAAGCGAGGATAAAACCATCGAGTCAGATTAGGATAGATCTCGTTTTCTCGGTGTCATCCCCAACAATCATCGATCAGTATCTTGTTTTTTACTAATTTCCTTGTACGACGAAAAAATTAAATCTAGAGAAAGTTTGCTCGAGAGTGAGGGACCCCAATGAGTAAATTGAAGAGGGCCGTCAGATTAGAAGACGTCCCGTGGCGGAGAAACGACGACCCAAGGGACTGGCTCAACTACAAGCGCCTGATCTGGAGAGAGACGGGATCCAACGATCTTTGTATAGGGTTAGGAAGCCTCGATCCAGGTAAGGTACTCGACTTGCACCATCACCAAGACGACGCCGAGTTCTACTATGTTCTCGAGGGTAATGCAAAGGTTACCGTTGATGAGGAAGTGATAGACGCGACCCCGGGTACTGCCATCTATATACCGGTCGCGGCTAAACACAAGATCGTGAACGATGGAGAGGAGAAATTCGTCTTCATCTACGGGTTGAACGCCGACACTAGAAGGTATACATATGATGTGCCTCTGAAGGAGTGATTCTGATCCCCTTTTATCCTCTATTCTGAGCCGATGGGTTCGGCTCATGGCTTTTGTTTAAGGGTGTAAAACTTCAACCCCGAGATGACGCACCCTCATCGTGACATTGCTCGGTAGAGTTTAAGCTCGCCTAAAGGTGGGAACAAATGTTAATTACAAACCGTCTTCCAACACTCCCTGAATTAGGAAGAGGATGAAAATGAATCCAAGAAACACCGCGAGAATCGTCGGAGCACTATTTCTAATAGCGACGGCGGCACCCCTTCTGAGCGTAGCCTTTGTGCCGGCGATATTTGGGCCGGAGAGCATAGACAACGTATGGATTCTGGCATCAGATGAGACCAATGCACGGATAGGGGCGCTGCTGGAGTTCACCATGGCAGTAGCCGTTGCATCGATACCCATCTGCATGTACCCGATCTTGAGAAAGATGAACCAGAGCATGGCTCTAGGCTACGTAGCTGGAAGGCTCGTTGAGGGCATCATGTTCACCGTTGGCACGATCTGCCTGCTGGCGCTGTTATCGTTGAGCAAGGAGTATGCGGTAGCTGGATCATCAGACGCGATTCTTACTCAGCTGAGCTTGCTGGTGTTATCCTTACGGTCTGCGCAGAGCATCTTCGCACAGTTCGCCTTCAGCCTAGGCTCCATCATGTTCTACTATATGCTATACAGATCAGAGCTGATACCCCGATGGCTATCTGGATGGAGCCTAATTGGAGCCGTCCTGTTCCTGGCCTCGGCGTTCCTACTGATCTTCGGGTTTGAGTCACGCTCAACGACGTACCTGCTGCTGAATGCTCCCGGTGGTATCGGTGAAATGGTCTTCGCGTTGTGGTTGATCATCAAAGGCTTCAACCAATCTGCAATCGACGCCAACGAGCAATAATGGGAGAGCCAATATGTATGGAAGAATGACTAAGGTAGACAAGACCGTTGACGCGAGGGGGCTATACTGCCCGATGCCCATCACCAAGTCGATGCAAGCCATCAAGAAGATCAGGATCGGTCAGGTGCTCGAAATACTCACCACCGACCCTGGCAGCAAGAGAGACATCCCCATCTGGGCGAAAACCACCAAACAGGAACTCCTTTCATTTGAGGAACTTGGCCCTGAGAGGTTCCGGTTCCTGATAAAGAGACAGAAATAAAGTCACTCCAACGTGGTTGGATAGCCTTTCTGGTGCCACATGTCAGTGCCACCCGTGAGGCTCTTCACATCCTTGAACCCGGCCTCGTTCATGATGTCAACAGCTACCAGGGATAGTCCTCCGCCTGGGCACATCGTGACGACCTCCTTCTCCCTATACTCCTCAAGCTCGTCCAGTCTTGACTCCAGCTCCAGCATGGGTATCAGCCTCGCGCCTGGGAGGTGGCCATAGCCCCCGTTGAAGTCCTCGCCGGATCGTACGTCGATCAACAGTGCCGGGGGGTCTGATTCCAGGCGTTCCGCTAACTCGTCAACGGTGATCTCGGCCCACTGGGAGTTCTCCTGTGCGAAAGCGTGCCATAGTATCTGCAGCGTCTTTCTATTGTACTTGAGCATGGATCGTAGAACCCAGTTCATCCCCGGACACCACCCAACCAAGCTAACTGGCCAATAAAAGGTTGACGTCTAGCCAGACGTGGTGGGGTATCCTCTCCTGTGCCACGCATCGGTACCACCCTTGAGGCTCTTAACGTCGTTGAAACCCGCTTCCATCATGACGTCAACCGCCGCCAGCGATAACCCGCCCCCAGGGCACATCGTCACTATCTCTTTCTCCATGTATTCCTCGAGCTCCCCCAGCCTGGTCTCCAGCTCCAGCATAGGGATCGACACCGCGCCAGGGATGTGTCCATACGCTGAGTATCCGTCACCCATGTAGTCATCGATGGATCGGATGTCAATCATCAGGGGCGGATCACCCGAGTTAAACCGAGTATACAACTCATCGACGGTGATCTCAGGGTAATCGTGCAGCCGCAGAACCCATTTTACCAGGATCTTCCAGTACTTCCGCACCACCGTGAAGATCTCGTCTGTCTCAGACATGCCAGAATTATTTGAGTCGCACGATAAAGAAGTTTAGCGAGCCACCCGATCCAAATCAAATTAAGCAGGGTTAACCCAGATAGCCCGGAGAGACGGGGCTCGATGAAGGCGGCTGTTTACGAGGAATATGGACCACCAGAGGTCCTCCAAATCCGAGAAATACCAAAACCCACGCCGAGAGACGACGAGATACTGGTCAAGACAATCGCCACCACGCTGCACCGTGGAGACACCCGGATGCGAGGCCTATCGATCCCCGGCTCGCTGCTTGAAAGAATCATGGGGCGGCTCTTCATAGGCGTCACAGGCCCCAGGAGGAAGGTACTGGGGATGGAGCTGGCGGGCACGGTAGAATCCAAGGGTAAAAACGTGGCAAGGTTCAGCGAAGGCGATGAAGTCTTTGCCTCCATGGGGCTACGCTTCGGGGCCCACGCCGAGTACGTGTGCCTGCCGGAAGACGGAGTCGTCGCGTTGAAACCCGGAAACATGACCTTCGAGGAGGCTGCGCCGGTCCCGGCCAGCGGATGCGCGGCGCTGGTGTTCCTCAGAGACACGGGGAGGATCAAGAGCGGCGACAGGGTGCTCATCAACGGCGCCTCCGGGGCCCTGGGAACATATGGGGTCCAGATAGCCAAGTACTTCGGAGCCGAGGTGACAGGGGTCTGCAGCACGGCGAACCTCGAGTTGGTGAGGTCTCTCGGCGCGGATCACGTCATCGACTACACCGAAGAGGACTTCACGAAATCCGATAAACAATACGACCTCGTCTTCGACGCGGTCAGCAAGAGCTCGAAACAGAGATGCGAGAAGATACTCGCCCCGAACGGGAGATACATAAGGACGACGGGCCCCGAACCCAAGCGCGAAGACCTGGTGTTCCTCAAGGGGCTCATCGAGGAGGGGAAGCTGAAGACAGTCATAGACAGGCGCTACACGTTGGAGGAGATCGTCGAGGCCCACCGGTACGTCGAGAAAGGGCACAAAAAGGGAAACGTGATCGTCAACGTGTCTCAACCGACAAGCCTCCATGGAGCCTAGGCTGATTACTATGATTCTCACAAATAACGAAAAAGCCTTGGTCATTACGCTGTTTTTCCGTCTACTCTTCGGAGGATACATCGTCGGAATGGACCAATACCGATTCAATGACTCTGAAAGCGCTTTAACCGTCTTGTTGATATACGCGTTGATGGGAAGCCTTGCCTCTCTATATGTATCCGGGAAAAGGTTTGGACTCAAAGGCCTGATCGGGCTGGAGGCTGTTTTCTTGGTTATGAATACTCTGTTCGTCGTATTGTCGTTGGGGCAGTTAGCTGACGCTGGTCTGCACAGCCCGTTAAACAACTGGTGGCAAACAGTGTTGAGGTATTCATTCTCGTTGCTGACACTCGTGTTATCCATTAGAATTTATAGAGAAGAAAACTCGCCTCATTTTTACATGTAAAAAGTGTGGCCCCACCCACACAACGGATGCAACCTCGTTAGATGGACAGTTTTCTCCATGAAGCGCGCTCGTTCACGTGTATTCTAAATACTTAGTAGCTAAATTAATCCGAATAAAATGGAGCAACATTCATCGTATCTTGAACAACCAATCAAAGAAAAACCTCAAGAAATCATCAACTTCTATAACCGGTTTTTACTATAATCAATGATATTATTGTTGACACAAAGGTCGCCCAATTTAGCACTCGTGTTATATATTATTTAATTAGAATATTATTTAGAGAGAGCTAGATATGAGATGCAAAGTTGGCGTAGTTCAAGCCGCACCTGTCCTTTTCAAACGGGAAGAATCCATTACGAAGGCATGTAAACTGATTAAAGAAGCGTCTTCAAACAGTGTAGACTTGGTTCTTTTCCCAGAGGCTTTTATCCCTGCGTATCCAAGGGGTCTGACTTTTGGAACCGTTGTTGGAAACCGGACTAAACAGGGCAGACAAACGTGGGAGAGATACTGGTCGAATTCTATCGAGGTGCCCAGTTCCTATACTGAGATATTGGGTGAGGCTGCAAGGGAATCAGAAGTATACTTAGCCATGGGAGTTATTGAGAGGGATAGTGAATATAGTCAAGGTACCCTTTATTGTACTCTCTTGTATTTTGGTCCAGATGGAAAACTATTGGGTAAACACCGTAAGCTGAAACCCACAGCGAGTGAAAGACTCATTTGGGGGGAAGGAGACGGCAGTACTCTTTCCGTAATTTCAACTGACATTGGTAAAATAGGCGGATTAATTTGTTGGGAAAATTATATGCCCCTAGCTCGGATGGCGATGTATGGTAAGGGTGTCGAGATTTATCTCGCCCCTACAGCGGATTCACGAGATACATGGCAAGCTACTCTTCGTCACATAGCATGCGAAGGACGATGTTTCGTTCTAGGCTGTAATCAGTATGTCACAAAGGATATGTATCCAAAGGATTTAGTTGGCATCGAGGATCTCGAATCTCAACCAGAAGAGATGTGCCTAGGGGGTAGTTGTATTATATCCCCGCTAGGTCAGGTTTTAGCTGGTCCTCTATATGGTGAGGAAGGAATACTTTACGCTGAACTGGACCTTTCTGAGGTTGCTCGTGGAAAGTTTGACTTCGATGTTGTAGGTCATTATGCAAGACCTGATGTCTTTAAATTTGAGGTTAATGAGAAGCCCATACAGCCTGTAACATTTGTAAATAAATCACAGGATCAAAATAGGAACCCATGAACTCATCTGGGGTCTATGTATGCGAGTTACCTTAGCAATTCTCACTAAAGTGGTTTTTGCATGCGTATATTGCGACAAACCGCCATAAGGTGGAATGTAGTTGATGCCTTATTTATTCTGCTGTCTTTTATAAAACCAGAATATTATACGCATGCGATAATATTATAACTTAATAATATAATATATTTTTCGAGAACACATTTGTAAAAGGAGTTAAAAATATGATAGAGAAAGTACATGGCTTCACAAAAAAACAACTACTCGAAATTGATGTCGGAACACTAAGAACCCTTCTCCATGAGAGAACCCATCACAGAATAGAGGTATTTCTATACCGTATTCTTAACGGGAAATATAATAAACCTGAAAATTTCGGAGAACAACCCAAGTTCCTCCTTGACATCTGGAGAGAGCGAGGGCTACCCATCGACACCCCTGACCTAAAATGGTGCATAGAAAACATCGAGATCGCAGAGAAACTAAACAGAGGTGAACAAGTAGAACTCGACACAGAACTACCAGAACCTTTCACCACAGCAGAGATGGAGACTGTCAAAAAACTGCTCTATGAGAGACGTTCGATACGTCAGTTCAAGGATAAACCGGTCCCTGATTGGATGATCAACGATATGATCTATGCAGCATTGATGTCCCCCGTGGGATGTAACGTAGACTCACGTCGATTCATAGTCCTCCGCGACCCAAAAGACTGGTCCCTAGTTACAAGCGACATCCCACTCGAAAATGGTGTAATGATAATCGTCTGCCAAGACATGCGAGGATACCAGGCACTAACTTTCGACACATGGGTGCCTCAGAACCTATACTACGACGCTGCGACAGCAGCAGATCACATCTGCCTGATGGCACACGCACTGGGTCTTGGTGCATGCTGGCTCACCCATGGAGATGACAGCAGACAAAGGGTACGGGAACACTTCAACCTACCAGAGACCTTCGTGAGCCGCTGCCACATCATCCTTGGCTGGCCAGATGAGGCACCGATTAAGAGCCTCAGAATGAGCGTAGCTGACGCGATAATCACAAAGTGATTCCATGGATAAAGAAAAGACCTTCACTTACGTCGAGGCTACGGAACAAGTAGAAGCTATGGCCAGGCTATTCGGACTGATGTTCTACCACTTCTCCAACCTCGCCATAGAAGTGATGGGTGAGACAGAGGGAAAGAAATTCATCTCAGAATCAGTCAAAAGGTTCGGTCTCGACAGATCACGAAGAGTACGAGACGAAGTCCTAAAAATGGGGTTAGAGCCAGTTCTTGAGAACTATAACAAGGTGCTGGACTTGCCGAGGATAGGGTTTGTTGATGGATGCCCATTCGCGGATATCTGGAAGGAGAAAGGCTCCGAGGATTTTTGTAAGCTATACTGTGATGTTGATATCTGGAAGTTTGTTGAATATAATAAAAACATAAAGGTAGAGCGGGTTAAATGGGTTCTAGAAGGAGATGATGAGTGTCTTTACGACATTCGTCAAACCTAGGGTTATTTAAAATTTTTATAGGTTAAAATTAACATTAATTGGTAGAACTTCTAAGCAATATTATAACGCTACAATATTGTTATTGAAAAATATTATATAGATCTAATCTTGGATAATTTAATGGAAATACAATGGAATATAATAAAAACACATGGATTGCTTTAGCGGCAGTACTAGGAATAATCGGGTTCGCTGCTGGTCATTTCCTCTTACCAACCGAGGTAGAGAAAATCGTTGAAGTAGAGGTCGAGCCAGAGCCACCAGCAGTCATTAAGATTGGATGCTCGATTCCCCTCTCAGGATGGGGCGCTCCAGTGTTTGGCAAATCCGGTCTGGTTGCAGAGACACTTGAAGAGATACTAAATGAACGAGGCGGAATCTACATCAAGAAATATAATCAAAGATGCCCTGTTGATTTCATTATTTACGATGACCGTAGCGACCCAACAATCGTTGTCAGTAACTACGAGAGACTGATCACAGTTGATAAAGTCGACGCATGCATGGGCGCTGTTACAAGCTATTTAGCTATCTCAGCTAGCACAGTTGCAGAGAAATACGGTGTCCCAATGGTACACCAGTGTGCCAACGACATATTCGTGTACTCTCAGGGGAACGAGTGGGTAGCCTGCCCACTGGTTCCGATACAGGACAAGCCAAAATTCTATTTCGAGATGCTCGCAGAGGAAGGAGAAGCCAATACTATAGCTATCGTACACGCAGATGATACTCTATTCACGGGTTTGGCTATGGGTGCTCAAAAATACGCTGAGGAAGCGGGACTTGAGATAGTGTATCGTGAGATGCTGCCAGCTGCGACAACGGACTTCACATCGGTTATTACACACATCAAGGAGGTCGATCCAGACATCGTTTATGATGCAGGATTCGGGGTAGCCTTCATCAAACAAGCCAAAGAACTTGGAGTAGAACCACGCGAGTTCTACAGTCACGGATCTTCCGGGAAACCAGTCATCGACGGCTTGGGAACCTTGAGTGAGTACATGATGGATGAGATGTGGACTCCTCCACCGGGTCAAGAACTAGGTAACGCGGAGCTGTGGGAAGAAGTATACACGCGTGCAGGATTTGATCCCCTTGAGTACACGTTTGTAGCTTCATGCTACATGTCCTATGAGGTCCTACTAGAAGCACTGCAAAGGGTAGACGATTACCAAGACCCTGTCGAGATCAGAGACACCATACTTCACCAGAAGTACTTGACGATCGGCGGGTTCTGTAGCTTCAACACAACAAGCTTAGAGTCTGGCTATGGTTTGGGTTCCATATATGCGTATCCGACACAAGTCGTGGACGGAAAGCCTGTAGTCGTTGCCCCTGCGTGGGCGAAAGCTGCAAATCATATCTATCCTACACCATAGTTAAGCTGATCCATCTATGTCACTGGAAAATATACTTCCCAATTTTTTACAGATCGTCATAGGAGGAATTCTTCTTGGCGGAATCTACGCGTTGATCGCGTTCGGTTTGTCTCTTATCTACGGTATCTGTAGGGTTTATAACGTGGCTCATGGGGACTGGCTTATGGTGGGGGCCTATGTCACTGAGTATCTTTATAACCTGTATCCTACGATTCCCTTTCTCTATCTTATAGTTATTATTCCCCTGTTTTTCTTGCTTGGGGCAGGGTACGACTACGTAATCATCCAGAACATCAAACTGAGGGGGTCAGTCGTTGAGAGAATGGTCTTTTCGATGATGATCACCATGGGGCTTGGATTAATCATCAGAGACTTGATGTATACCATCACTATAGGTGTCGGAATAAGCGTGCCTTGGTCTCTTCCATCGATCCATATCAGCGAGATAATCGTTCTCTCCGGCGTTAGGACAGTCGTTCTGGTATTCATCAGCATACTTACCATCGTTTTGTCGCTTTTCTTTAAAAGAACCTATACGGGCAAGGCTATGAGGGCTATGATCCAGAACCCTGAGGGAGCCATGATAGTAGGTGTAAACACCAAACGGATGGAGTTGGTTACCTTTGGTCTCGCCACCGCGATAGCTGGAACCGCTGGCTTGTTTTATGTGTTGATCACTCTCGTCAACCCTTACACTGGTGAGAGGCTGTTGATGCCAAGTCTCTGCTGTGTCATTCTCGGTGGACTGGGTAGTTTGCCAGGGTCTCTTATCGCTGGGATGTTGCTTGGGATAGCTGAGTCGATAACGGCGTATTATTGGGCTCCCATGTGGTCGCCTATCGTCTCGATGGTGTTTCTGATACTGTTCTTGCTGTTCCGTCCAAGAGGAATCTTTGGGGGAAACAAATGAATGTCTCAATAAAAGATAGGCTCACCCTGTCCAACGTACTGTATCTCGTATCATTACTCTTACTGACATCGTTTCCTTTCAGCAATCAAAGCTACGTTATAAGTCTACTATACAGGTACTTTACAATCATCGCGTTGGCAGTGACAAACGACATGATCTTGGGGCACATGGGTGAGCTCAACCTGTCTCAGACGACTTTCTTTGGTATAAGTTCGTATATCTTTGTTATCTTCTGGAGGGAGGGCTGGAGTCTACCATTATTGAACCCATTCATCAGTGGATTAATCATTGGACCTATCGTCTCGATGATTTTCGCGTTGATAATGTCATTAATCATGTTCAAGCGTCTCAGCGGCGCCTATCTCTCGATAGCGACGCTGGGTATAGGTAGCTTGGTGAGTCAACTCATCATCAACTTTTTCGAGTTTACAGGAGGCAGCAGAGGAATACCTCTCCCAGCCTGTAAATGGTTCACTGGCACTGTGGCTTATTATCTCGCGTTTGGCTTCGTGATATTGTCGATTATCCTGTATAAAGTCGTTACGAGGTCACCCATTGGATATGCAATGCGAAGCATCAGAGACGACTTGGAGCTCGCTGAAGCAACTGGAATAGATACTTACAGTGTGAAGGTGAAGGCGATGCTTCTTAGTGTCCTAATTCCCTCATTGATGGGACCAGTTCACGCACTATACTTGGCGTACATCAACCCTGCAACGTTCTTCGGCGCCTATATCACTCTACTACCGTCCCTCGCGTTGATGATCGGTGGTAGGGGTCAGATCATGGGAGCCATACTTGGTGTACTGATTATCGAGACTGCTGACCGAGGCATAATGTTAATTACATCCTTCCTTCACCTAGCGACCGTTGGCGCCATAGTGGTGCTGGTTGGCGTGTTTGCTCCCGGTGGGGTGATCTATACCCGTACCTATCAACATCTAGTCTCGCTGCTAGTAAGACTAGTAAAACGAGGAGACGAGCAAGAATGATGCTTGAATGCGAGAGCGTCACGAAAAGGTTCGGGGGGCTCGTGGCTGTCAACGATGTCAGTTTCTCTATCGAAGAAGGAGAGATAGTAGGGCTGATCGGTCCTAACGGTGCCGGGAAGACCACGTTGTTCAACGTGATCAACGGGTTCTACAAGCCAGAGAAAGGCACCATAAATTTTGATGGTGAACCAATAACCGGGCTCTCCCCCCACACGATATGCAAGAAAGGGGTCGGTAGAACCTTCCAGTTGGTCAAGTCGTTTAACAGGCTCACGGTGCTTGATAACGTCGTGGTTGGCGGTCTCTATGGTAGACCAGAGAGGGGAAACCTGAAAGAGATCGAGGAAGAGGCGTTGACCTACATCTCGCGCCTCGGGTTATCAGGGAAAGAGTCTGTGCTTACGCGGGATTTGAACGTCATCGATAAGAAGCTGGTTGAACTCTGCAGGGCCTTGGCTACCAAACCAAAGTTTCTGATGCTTGACGAGATCATATCAGGGCTTACTCCGACAGAAGTCACTTATTTCTTGGAGTTTGTTAAGGAGGTTCAAAAGGAGACAGATCTCACTATCTTCCTCATCGAGCACATCATGAAAGCGATCATGTCAATATCAGAGAAGATCATCGTGATCCATCACGGCGAGAAGATAGCCGAAGGAACACCTAGAGAGATAGCTAACAATGAACAGGTAATCAGCGCCTACCTAGGCGCTAGGATCGAGGTGTGACAGATGGATACGATGTTGGAGATAACTGGAGTAAACTTCAGCTACGGAGACAACCATGTCCTAAAGAATATTCATGCGCACATAGACAAAGGTGAGGTAGTTTCACTTCTAGGCTCCAATGGGGCAGGCAAGACTACTTTAATCAAGACCATCATCGGGTTAAACCGTCCCTCATCTGGGAGCATCCGTTTCCAAGACAAAGTAATCAGTGGAGTCTCTACTCATCAGATAGTGGAACAGGGAATAATCTGTATCCCTGAGGGTAGACAGCTTTTCCCCCAGATGACCGTGCAGGAGAACCTTGAGATAGGCTCCTACTCTAAAAGAGCTAGGGCGAACCGTGAGGAAAGGCTTGAAGAGATTTACCGAATCTATCCCGTTCTCTTGGAGAAGAAGAACGAGCTGGCAGGTAATCTGAGTGGTGGCCAACAGCAGATGGTTGCCATCGGTAGGGGTTTGATGGGCGATCCAACGCTATTGATACTCGATGAGCCTACATTTGGTTTAGCGCCTCTTCTTGTGTTGAATGTGTTTGAGATCATCCAGACTGTTGTTAAGCAGGGTATCAGTATACTTCTCGTCGAGCAGAACGCGAGACAGAGCCTAGAGATATCAAACAGGGCTTACATCTTGGAGAACGGCGAGATAGCTCTTGAGGGCAAGGGTTCGGAGCTTCTTGATAACGATTACGTAAGAAAAAGTTACCTTGGGCTCTAAAACCATTAACTCCTTGAGATCAACTATTCGTTTTATGTTTCTTTATGAACGCACGCCATGTTGTAGCGTATGTCTCAGGATCATCGAAGCTATCTCCGTTAATGCGTTTGACAGCCGCATTATGGGGAGCGTTTCGCACTATCTCGGGATTATTATAGGCTTCATCTGAGACTTGTTTTATTACCGAGGCCCAGTAATCGATGTCAGCCTTTGAGTAAGACTCGCAGGGTTCGGGGGTAAACGGCTCTGGTACGATCCATGGGTGGTGGCTAGTGAATATGTTTGGTATTCCGTAGTCTGTGAGACGGTTGTTGAAAGCTCCTATCCCTATGCCTGTTTCATCTCTCATCTCTTCAAGGCTCCAGCGTACCTGGTCTACTCTGCCCTCGGTGCTGTATGGTTTGGTAATCCCCCGTACTTCTAGCAGCTTCTTCTGGAGGTACTGGTTGTTGATCATGGATATCTCGGCCGCCTCTCGTAATCCTCTGGCTCCCATGGACGTCGCCCAAGCATAAGCCCTGACCACTACCTGCACGTTACCGAAAAAGTCCTTGACCTTACCAATACTGTTAGGTCTATCATAGTCGAGGCTATATTTTCCATCCCTGTAAACCACTACAGGTACTGGTAGCAGTTCCTCAAGCTCTTTCACTACTCCTACACCACCACAGCCGGGACCATATCCCCCGTGGGGGCTGCCGAACGTCTTGTGAAGGTTGAAGAAGCATAAATCGAATCCAGCGTCTTTGGCGCGTGTGACTCCCATTATCGCGTTGGCGTTTGCTTGATCATAGCTACAAAGTCCCCCAACTTCGTGGACAATCTTGGTCCATTCGTCGATATCAGGGTTGAAGATACCCGTGTCCTCGGGGTTGGTGATGAGCATTCCTGCGGTCCGCTCAGAGACCGCCTCTTTCAATGCCTCGGTATCAGGTAAACCAGTTTCAGGATCAGGGAAGATGGTCACGATCTTGTATCCAGCCATTGATGGGCAAGCCGCGTCACAGGGGTGACTGAAGATCGTGGTTATGATCTCGTTTCTCTGCTCCTTTTCCCCGTTTAGTTCATGGTATTTTCTGATTATAGCCGAGTTGTTATACGCTGCTGGAGAGCCTCCCGCTGGCTGGAACGAGAAAGCGTCCATCCCGGATATCTCTTTGAGGAATATGTACCCAAACTTGTAAACGATCTCCAGTATACCTTGAAGGGTCTCATCGTCCTGAAGCGGATGAACATCAGCTATCTTCATGGCTAGTTCCTCGTTTATCTTGGGGCTATACTTCATCGTGCATGTCCCTGAGCTGATGTCTATCGTCGTCTCCATTCCCAAGCACTGCTGTGAGAGTCGTAGATAGTGTCTGATGACCTGAGGCTGTGAAAGTGATGGTAGTGTCAGCTTTCTTCTTCTAACCGATGAAGGCACAAGTGACTCAATGTCCTGAACTAGTCTATCTATCTCTGGTTCAACTGCTGGTATCTTAACCCCTCTTTCACCCGGACTATCTAGCTCATGTATTATGGGCTCGTTCCAGATAGGCGCGTGGTAGCCCCTTGGTTTAACGTCTTTCATTGGAGCACCTCCCTGAGCACAGCGACTAATCGATCTAGGTCTTCCTTGGAATGTGTCTCAGTTACACAGTAAAGTCCGCTTTGGCCTAACTCAGGAAAGTCTCTTGAGATGTCTACGCCTCCAAATATCTCGTGTTTCAGAAGCTCCTTGTTCACCTGAGCAACAGTTCTCCCTGTTCCATCGAAGTTTACAGGGAACTCCTTGAAGAAGCTTGCATAGGGAACGTTTACTCCAGGTATTTCTCCAAAAAGTTTGGCTGCGTAATGAGACTTATTCAGGATGGCTTCTCCGAGCTCCCTCATACCCTCTGGACCCATCAGCGACAAATAAGTTGCACCGGCAATCGCCCAAAGTGACGTCAACGTGCCAACCCAGTCCTTCGCATTCTCCCTACCATTATAGGATGTCCTATCAAAGAAACATGAACCAAACCCATAGGTTCCCGGCACATCTGTTGTCGAGATGCCTGTGAGTATCCCCGGATACTCAGAAACGATCCTCATATCATCTTTTGATGCGATGAAGCCTGTAGTGCCTCCACCAGCGTACATGTGTATGCCGAGTGGCTGGGCGTCACCACAGCAGATATCAGCGTCGTATTCTCCTGGCGGAGCAAGTATTCCCAGTGAAGATGGATCGACGCCAGCAACAGCTATGGCTCTTTGATCGTGGGTTATCTCTGTTATAGCATGGCATCCTTTCTCGATTGTTCCAAGGAAGGAGGGGTTCTCGAAGTAGACTCCCGCTGTATTGCTGGATATCTTGTTTTTCAGGTCTTCAAGATCAAGCGTCCCGTCTTCGCCGAAATCGATTAATCTAATTTGTATTCGTCGTTTTTCGTCCACCGAGTCGCAGTAGTTACTCATTATCGATAATCTAGAGGGGCTTGTTGACCTTGAGACAAGAACCTCGTTTCTATTGGTAGCTCTTGTCGTCATTCTGAGGGCGTTTCCAGCGGCTGATCCCCAGTCATAGGTAGGCAGGCATCCTACGTCCATGTCTACCAGTTCCCCCAGCAGGCTTTGGAACTCGAATAGTATCTGGTGTCGCCCAGCGTCAGCGTAGGTGTTACCAGCGTATGATGTTAGTAGTTCTGAGCGGCTGATGATTACGTCGCACACCTCTGGTACGAAGTGTTGCCAGCAACCGGCTCCACGGAAGTTAAGATACTGGCTGCATGTCTTGTTCTTTGATAATATCTTCTCGACGTGTCTTGCGAGGTCGTACTCCGCTGGTAATGGATCGGGTAGGTTCATCTCTGTCTTCAGGAGAAGTCTTTCTGGGATCATCTTCTTGTAGAGTTCATTGGCGTCTGCTGCTCCCACCTCGTTCAACATCTTCTGTTTTATCTCGGGTACCGAGTTTGGGATGTATGGGTGGACGAAATCATCTCTCTTCATACCAATATTATATCAGTAAAATATTATTAAATAAGATTATAGTCTGGACTCTTCGAATTATCGCTAAACGAGGATTTTCTTGAAAACCCTCAGCCAATTTCCGCCGAGAATCTTCAAGAACTCCTCATCCGAGTATCCACGCTCAACGAGCCCCCTAGTGACATCGATCAACCTCAAGACGCTGGGAACAGCATACGGTATAGTCATGGCGTCCTCGTAGGAGCCAAACTGTTTACTGGGCTCAGGCAGGGTTCTCTGACGGTACATCCCAAACTTGTCTTTCTTGTTTGACGCGATGTTCGCTTGTAGACCAGCGTCCAGGTATTTCGCTATGAAATCCAAGCCCATTCCCACATGGTCAACGCCCACCATGTTGGATATGTGATCGATGTGATCGATATAATCACTGATCATTGGAGGATTTACTCTTGCCACTAAGGGATCTGGTTTAACAACGAAGTTGGGGGCAGCAACGCAACCGACGACCCCATCTTTCTCAGCGATTGCCTGTATTTGGCCATCTTTCTTGTTACGTTTAGAGTTGGATAGAGTTCTTGAGTTGGCGTGGGTCGCTACAGGTAGTTTGGCTAGGGAGATTGATTCATCTGTTACCATATCCCCACAGTGCGAGACATCCACTAGACAATTGAGCTTGTTGATCTCCTCAACGACATCAACACCAAAATACGTCAAACCATAATCGTATCGTTCTATGCACCCTGCTCCCAGTAGGTTACCGAACGAGTAAGTTGGACCAAATGAACGGTATCCTAACTTGTAGTATACCTCAAGAAGATCGATGTTCTTCTCGATTACCTCACAGTTCTGCGTGCCAAAGAATACGGCTGTCTTACCCGAGTTTACAGATGCTTCTAGTTTATGGAACTTGCTTACTAGCTCAACTATCTCCTGCTGTTCTTTTATCTCGACGAGTTTCTGAGCCGTCTCTGCTATTCCCTTGTTGACGCTAACTATGGCTGCTTTCACGCCGCCTTCCCTGAGTTGTTCAAGATATTTGCTCTCTAATGTGTATGAGAGTGAACAGGAATCGACTATGATTGCATTATTATGCAGTACGGCTGCGTGTTCCTCTTGATCCTTACTCAGCTTGATACTCTGAGAATACTTTTCAAACACCTCTGACGCCATCAAACCAACTCCAGCGGCCTTTTGCCTGACAGATGATCAAAATAACTCTGAATCGTCTCAGGGTCTCGGGTCTTAGGAAGCAACAGACTCAACAAGACTCTGGCTTTAAGACCATCCAAATCCTCTCCACTCACTATTCCTACCTCTATATGCTTGTCTTTGAGGTCTACCCTTCCCTCAAAGCATCTTGAGACCATAACGACGCTGATACCCTCTTTTCTCGCCTCGTAAAGCTTGTCCAGACAAGCTGATGGCGCGAATCCACGACCCGAAGCCTCAATTACGATGCCTGATGCTTTTTCGCGTATCGAGGCCTCCAAGTATCGTGTATTGTTGCCTTGGGTGATTTTCACCAAGTCAACGTCCTGATCGATTGCATCTGCTTCAAGGGTCAAGCGATTCAAGGGTTTTTCATAGAAAATAACGTCATCTTTATCGACGTAGCCAATCAGCCCGTAGCTTCCAGAGCAAAATGATTGGAGCGCCCATGTATGAGTTTTCCTGACGTATCTCGCCGAGTTTATCTCGTTGTTGAGACACACCATCACGCCCTTTCCTTTTGATCTGTTTTGCGCCGCTATTTGTAGGGCGTTTCCGAGGTTTCGAATGGCATCAGATGAGTCTTCTTTGGGAGGTCTCTGAGCCGCCGTAAGGACAACCGGTCTCTCATCATCGACTGTGAGCCAGAGCAGGAACGCTGTCTCTTCTAGGGTATCTGTGCCGTGGGTGACGACTATTCCTGATAAATCTGTGTCGTTCTTGAATCTTTGATTTATCGTCTTCGCTAAAGATAGCGCCATTTCGAGGGTTATTTGGGGACTAGGAAGCAGGCAGAAATCAAGGTGTTCGACATTGTACTTTTCCTTGATATTCGGAATTAATTGGAGTAGGGCTTCTCCTCCTAGGGGGATGTCTCCGCCTGTTTCCGGGTTTTTGCCTCCTGAGATGGTTCCTCCGGTGGTGATTAGTAAGATCTTGGTCATTATTTGTACCTCCACATTATATTGAACAGATAATATTATATGTTCATAATATTAGTATGTTTCCAAATGATGCATAATCAACCAAAATGGTTCAAAGAACTCGCACAGGGAATAATCGACCTCCACGTACACTCAGGACCCTGTCTATATCAAAGAATAGGAGACGAGTACGATATCTCAAAACAAGCAAAAAAATATGGATATAAAGGAATTTTATTCAAAAACCATCTCGGATGCAACGCAGGGAAAGCCGAGATAGTAAGAAAGGTAATTCCAGATTTTGAGGCACACGGCAGCATTGTACTCGGGAGTTATACAGGTGGTCTAAACCCGGATGCCGTGGAAGCGGCTGTAAATAAGGGCGCCAAGGAAGTTTGGATGCCTGTCTTTCATGCCGCTCACAATATTGAGAAGATCGGTTTTCCAGGACTGCCCACCCTTAAACCAGACATAAAGATGGAGAGACCGCGAAGTGGATGGAAGGGTCTCAAGATAACAGACGAATATCGTGGTATTTTGCCTGAAGTCATGGAGATTCTAGGGATAATCTCTGATTTCGACGTGATTCTGGGTACTGGGCACATATCGCTTGAAGAAATTTACGCGTTAATCGAAGCTGCTAAGAAAAGTGGAGTAAAGAAGATATTGGTGACCCACGCTGAGCACATGACTACTGGGTGGTCAGTCGAGGACCAAGTCAAGATGGCTGATATGGGGGCCATTATTGAGCATTGTTATCCAAGTAGAAAGAAGGACGATATCGCTCAAGCGTTCAAATCTATCGGGGCTGATAGGTGTGTGTTGGCTACTGATGCTGGGACTGATCTGCTTCCTCCCCCAGTTGATACCATGATGGCTTTCATCAAGGAGATGTTGGATCGTGGTATAACTGAAAAAGAGATAGAAGTAATGACGAAAGACAACCCTGAAAAATTATTAAATATTTGACCAATCCAGCTTCAAGCCAAACAATATTCAGCTAGGGTGAAAAAAAATGAAGCTGAAACACAGGATAGAGGAAGACCTACTAGGAAAAATACAGGTACCAGAAGATGTCTACTATGGGGCGCAGACTCAGAGAGCCGTCAACAACTTTCCGGTAAAAAATGGGAAACAGATAGCTGAATACCCCGTCTTCATCGGAAGCCTATTGATGGTGAAGAAAGCTGCTGCACTAGCTAATTCTGCTGCCGGTCACCTTGAAGGTTGGAAGGCTGAAGCCATCTGTACCGCAGTTGATAAAGTTATCAAAGACGAGATGTATAGTCAATTTCCCATCAACACGATGCACGGAGGCGGCGGGACCTCATGCAACATGAACGCCAACGAGGTTCTGGCTAACATCGCAGAGGAGGCTACTGGTGGACGCAAAGGAGACTACATCCATTTCAAGCCCAATGATGACGTAAACATGAACCAGTCCACAAACGATGTGATACCAACTGCTTGTCACCTTGCGATAATCAAACAATGGGATTCAACTCAGCCTCTATTGAATCGCCTAGCTGATTCCTTGTCTCTCATCGGAGATAAATATGAACACGAAAAACGCCTGAGCAGAACCTGTCTTCAGGACGCCGTTGTTACTACATATCAAAACTTGTTTTCAGGATATGCAGGTTTCGTTGAAAGAGCGATCAATCGAATAAACTCGCCTTTATCAGAACTATACCGTGTTAATCTGGGTGGCACGATTGTAGGAACCGTTGATGTTGTGCCTGAAGACTACTTCAACCTCGTAATCGAAGAACTAAGAACCATAACAGGAAGCCCTCAATTTGTTCGAGCTGATAACCTGTTTGACGCAGCCCAGAACATGGATGACATGATAGCCGTCTCCTCAGCGCTCAACTTGATGGCGAGAGGGTTGATCAAGATTTCAAAAGACATCCGTTTGCTGAGTTCTGGACCTGAAGCCGGTGTTGGGGAGATCTTTATTCCCCCGGTTCAACCGGGGTCTTCTATTATGCCGGGAAAGGTGAATCCAGTGATTCCTGAGTTCGTAATTCAGTTATGCTTTCAGGTGTGTGGGAAGCATGCCGCTTGTGAGGCTGCGTTGGATCACGGTGAGTTGGACCTTAATGTCTGGGAGAGCCTTGTCGTGTTCAATATACTTGATTCAATGTCCATGCTTTCCAACGCTGCTGAGACCCTTGTAGACCTCTGTATCTCCGGTATCACTGTAAACCTTAAGAAAAACGATAGACACGTCAACTCAATTATTCCCCTTCTCACTGATCTTATGAAGGTTCACGGCTACTCCAAGATCAGTGAACTCTGTAAACAAGCGGATGGAGATATCGTTCTTCTTAGAAGGCTTTTAAAAGATAGCGACTTAATATAAACATGACAAAAGATATTTTCATCGGATAATATTATATTGATATACTATTCCATTGTTATTTGAAATCAAATGCACATCTCAGAGATAGATACACCCGCGCTAATCGTCGATTTAGACCTAATGGAAAAAAACATCGAGACAATGGCTTCATTCTTCAGAGGCAAAAAAGGGAAACACTTCAGACCCCATTATAAGACTCCAAAAAGTCCGTTCATATCGTGGAAACAGATAAGATCAGGGGCGAAAGGGATAAGCTGTCAAAAACTGGGAGAAGCAGAGACTCTGATTCTCTCAGGGATAACAGATCTTCTGATAACAAACGAGATCGTCGGAGATTACAAGATAAAGAGACTGATGTCTCTCAGAAAACACGCACCAGAGCTAACTGTATGCGTCGATGATATACAGAACGCAGAGGCGATATCCAAGATGGCAGCGAAAAACAATGTTACTCAAAACGTGCTTGTAGACGTTAATGTTGGCCAAAACAGATGCGGAGTTAAACCTGGTAAAATCGCATCAACATTTGCTTCACAGGTTAACAAGTTGAAGGGATTGAACCTACTAGGGTTCCAGTGTTATCATGGGATTTTACACACTCTAGATCAGTACAAGGGCATGGAATACAAACTTGAAGCGATCGAAAAATGCAACGAATTAATAGTTGAAACCAAGGAAGCGTTCATCGACTCGGGGTTAAACATAGACGTTGTATCAGGGTCAGGTACAGGCACATACAAGCAACAATACATGCACTGTACAGAGGTTCAACCCGGCTCCTATGTCCTGATGGACTGGAAATACCACATAAGCGCACCCGAGTTTGACAGAGCGCTAACGGTTCTGACCACTATCATGAGTACAAATATAGAAGGTGGCGTAATAGTTGACTGCGGAACCAAGAAATCCTCAGTTGACAGCGGACAAGCCATAGTAAAAGGTTACGAGGGCGTCGAATACAGCTCAGCAGGTGACGAACACGGCGTACTAACCATCAAAAATAAGGAAATCAACTTCAAACTAGGAGAAAAAATAGAGCTATACCCAAGCCACTGCGATACGACCATCGATCTTCATGAACACTATCACGGTGTCCGTGATGGAGAAGTCGAGATAGTTTGGCCCGTATCTGCTAGAGGTAAATCGCAGTAGACTACATCTTTTCTCTTATTTCTTCTAAGTATTTGGCTAGCCACTCTTTTTCGGCTTCTAGCATGGATACGTGTCTATCACATAGTGCTCTTAGAAAGAATTTTTCTGGGTATTTGGCCACTATTCTAGTGTCGATTTGATCTCTTCTAACATAGTAACGTTCTATTCGTAGGTTAATAGAGTCTTCATATTTTTTGAGGCCTTCAATTATGTTATTTTTACTAATCTTATCAAGATTTGCGATAGTAACATCAAAAGATGAGATGACTTTTTCCTTATTTGAAAGATTGAAACTCAGCCGTTCGATTAGTTTTTCTTCCCCTTTTTCTGTTAAGATATAAATGTTTCTTGATCTGCCATTAACTGTCTCTCTAGTACTGGTGATTAGGTTATCCTTTTTCATTCTTCTTAATATAGTATATATTGATGAAAAAGCAACTTCTGTCCATTCCCTAATATTGCTTACATCAATTGCTTTCTCAATTGCGTAACCATAATTGCTTCCTTGTGAAATTAGCCCAAGGATAACTGCTTCAATATTCGATATCATAACCACATAATATTGGAAGAAGACTATTTTTAAATATAGAGGTTAGTAAAATCATACTTGCCAAACCAATAAGTAGTTCTTCTGTAAGATGTGTATACTTAAGCAAGTTTGCGTAGTACCCTATTGGAGCAGTAAGACCCAATCCGGCTAATACGGATTATATCATAAAGGTTCGGACCAACCCAGCTGGGTTATACTCATATGATTTTCAGTTTCTTGAACCTGAACAATGGAAGTTAAAAGCTAAGTTCTTTGGAGATTTCATCTATTTTGGTAATAGCACTAAGACAGTATTTCAAGTGAACCTAGTAAAACAGGGTTTTATTCTGGGAGATAGATTATTCTTCATGAAGAAATACCATAGAATTCCTGCGTACCCCGATGAAGTATCCGTGGGAACAATCCTATCACGCCTGCTGGACGGGCTGGGGTTCAGGTTCTACTGGGCCACCGAAGGGCTGCGACGAACCGACTACCTGTACAGACCAGGACCGGACTGCATGAGCATCGAGGAGCTAGTCAGACACATCTGGGGCCTCGTCAACTGGGTCATACTATCCGCCACAGACAACGTCTTCAAGAGACCAGGGGACGCAGATGAGATACGGGAACAGATCCTCGAAATGATCTTCTACCTGAGAAACGAGACCCTGCAGATGCATGCGGATGAGCTCACCGAAATCACCATCGACGGTCACCCGTTCTGGAACATCATCAACGGCCCCATAGCCGACGCCCTGACACACGTTGGTCAAATAAACTCCTTCAGGAGACTCTCCGGGAACCCAGTCCACGGGGCCAACGTGTTCACCGGAGAGCCCCCAAGAGGCCACGAGGATCGGAAAAAATAGAGACACCACTTCCGTTCCTCGGCTCTCGGAACCTGAGCAGTTTCACCCACCCGTACCCACGGCGAATAGATAACAATAATAAAGGAATCAACGCCCATCAACCAGACATGTACCACATCACCCCACAGGACGAAGAGAAACTATCCAAACTCGGCCCCTACCAGCAGGCCATCCTCAGAGTACTGGCCGAGGTCCCCAGAGGCAAGGTGACCACCTACGGCGACCTGGCCAAGGAGCTAGCCAGGAGAGACCCGCGGTGGTCGCCCCACGCCAGCCGAGCCGTCGGCACCACCATGAGAAACAACCCCTGCGGACCCCAGATCCCCTGCCACCGCGTCATAAGATCCGACGGAACCATAGGCAGCTTCAGGGGAGGTGCAGAGGGCGCCGTCGAGGAAAAAACACGGATGCTGAGAGACGAAGGCGTCACCGTGACAGACGGAATAATAGACTTGGGAAAATATCGCCACAGCTACAAGTAAACCACACAACACGAGACCCGCCGCCAGACCCGACACCAAGCCTCAAAAACGCTTATAGCGAGTAACCAACTATGAGGAAGAGCCGCCAGCCGGCTAGACCACGTACTCCTTACCTATCTCGGGCAGCGTCACCGAACCATAACACTCCCTGAACAACCCAGGCTCCTCACAGTGAACCGGGTACACCGTCCCAGGCCCCACGTACCCCACCGCCTCCCCCAGCTCCCTCCTGCTCATATGCCCCGACGCGTGAAGCTGATGATACTCCAACCCAAAATGCCCCAGCCAGTTCAACAACACGTCGTGCTCGATGTCCTCCTCGCTAAACGGCTCACTCATGCTATATACGTAGTGGCTCCCCGGCTCCGGCCGCAGATCGATGAGCTCCGTGAAGTTACTGAAATCCAGGTTCACGATGAAATCCGTCGGCCTCCCCCGAAGCTCATCCACCGTAACCATCCTGTCCATGAACCCCCGCTCCCACACATAGTAATCCCTCTCGCTGTACGTCCCGCTCCGCTTCCTCCGATAATACACCCTCAACAAGTCATCATTATGCGGATCCGGAAGATCCAGATGCTCGTCCTCTATCAGCCTCTCCAGCAGGTACGCCGTCTTAGGGTGCACCACCAGCACCCTGCCGCTGCTCTCCGCCGCCCTGATGAACGTCCGCAGCCGATCCATGTCCCGCGTCGGCTGCGTATAGATAACCGACTTACCGCCCCTGTCCGCCTCCTCACATACCCTCTTGACGCCCCGCTCCACCTGAGCCTCGCTCAGGTGACGCCGCCTCCCCCGCCGCGCCATCCGCGTGCCCTCACAGATCATGACGCCGGGCTCAGCGTACCGAGCCGCCTCCAAGAACTCCTGGGTCATCTCCCCCCGGGGCCCGTGGACGCGCATGTCCCCGGTATAGACCAGCGAGCCCTCGCTGTGACGGACGATGTAGCCGTAGGCCGCGGGGATGCTGTGATCGACATGAATGGGCTCCACCTCCAACCCGTCCACCCTCACCACGTCCCCCGTCCTGAACCCCCTGTAATCGTGCTCCCCGTAGCTGCTCCAAGAGCTGGTCTTCTCCATCGCATCCATGAACAGCCGGGTCCCCTCCCCCGTGTACACCGGGATGCAGGGATCGATGAAGCTGATGTGGTTCACGTGGTCGCTGTGCGCGTGGGTGATGAAAACCCCCTGGTACCCCGGCTCACAGTAACCCACCCGGGTCCCCGTGAGCATCTCCTCGCTGTAAAGCCCCTCAAGCTCCGGCAGCAGCCCGAACTCGAAGTAGTCACGGAGACAGCGCCGGGGCTGAAGCCAGTTCACGTAGAAGTCGGAGCCCATGGTGAAGCTCTGCCCGAAGTCAAACCACACCCTGGTGTCCCCGTCCACCAGTAGAATCTTGTTACCGCCGATCTCGTTGACCCCACCATAGAAAAACAGAGAAACCATGACAGGGGAGAATGACGGCGAGGCTCATATAAATCAGGCGACGCGCCTCGTGGGCGCCACCAAGATGAACACCGTGTTAATCAGGCACAGAGCCGCCCCCAAGTAGAAAGGCGTCCGAACACCATACCCGTTATACGCCAGCATGAACACGATGGGACCCAGGAACCCGCCGACATCCATGAACGTACGGTACAGCCCTACGGCGCCGCCCCTCGCCTCCAGTGGAGCGATGTCCGTTAAAAGAGCCAGGATGGTGGTCATGTTCAGGCCCTCACCCACCCCCGAGACGAACCCCGACAACAACAGAAACAGCAGACTCCCAGAGACGGTGAACATGAACACGGACACACCGCTCACGATGAACCCCACAACCAGCACAGGCTTCCTACCGAAACGATCAGACAAAACCCCCGCGACGAGGATCGACAGCACCTGACCCAGGACCTTCATACTCACCACCCAACCGATGCCGGCGACGGTGAGCCCCACCTGCTGGTTCAGGAACAGCTGCAGCACTGTCTGGAACACGCCCTGCACCACGAGGGTCCTCAGCAA
>CAZGZR010000001.1:0-83698 GCA_964529745.1 uncultured Candidatus Bathyarchaeia archaeon | reverse complement strand
CAGATCGACAGAGGAGCTGGTGACAGAGATGGGTGACGCGGGGGTCGATAGATGCGTCGTGTTCCCCTTCACCACCAATCCCGATTTCAGGGAGCAGAACAAGGTGATCAAGGAGGCCATGGACGAGTACCCTGACAAGCTGATAGGGTTCTTCACCATGAATCCCCGGCTCCCCGAGATGACGGACCTCATGTACATGTACAAGGACCAGGGCTTCAGGGGCGTGGTCACTGATCCCCGTTTCGGCGTAGGTCAGGAGGCAAAGCGTTTCCACGAGCTGGTGGAGTGCGCCTTGGTGCTTGAGATGCCAGTGTGGCTTCACAGCGACGACAAGGACACCATGCGTGTCTACATCTCGCCCCTGGAGGCGCTCATGAGCAAGTACCCCGAGGTCCGGTTCATCCTTAGCAGCATGTACTACGACCACGTGGGCATCGCGGCGCGGCACAAGAACGTCTACCTGGACACTGCGACCCACATGTCCGGGGGCATGACGGCAGCCGCGGTCCAGCCTGTCGGCACCCATAGAATACTCATGGGCAGCAACTCGCCGTACGGGCTGCTCCGCCGAGAGGTGGAGAAGATAGAGGCCGAGCCCACGTTCACGGGATTCCAGAGGAGCCTCATGTACTCGCTGAACGCGGAACGGCTCCTCAAACTATAATCCATCTTTTTTATTTATACTGCTATATGTGTATAAAAACCAATGATTTTTACCCAAGAGGTGAACTTATACAAAGTTTACTCGTTGAGTTGGAAAGTTCGAGATCTGGTTTCACATTTTTAGTCTCAGCAAAATTGTCCAAGAGATTTTTAGAAGTGTTATATAATCTAATCCGCTTTTTTCTACCATGAATTTTACGAATAGATTTTGTCTATTATTGATAATTGGAATAGCGTTTCTGCAGCTTCCATATGGAGTCAAAGTATGCCGTGCTCAGTCAGAATACAACTTCATTGCTTACGGTGACACAAGGGCAGATGTAGATAGAGTAGGAGACTCCCCTATACACGACGACGTTATCAATGCCTTTCTGGTGCATGACCCGGAGTTTGTCATTCACACCGGTGACATGGTTGTTCAGGGAGGAGTCGCCTCTCAATGGACTTATTTCGAGGACTCTATTACACCTGTTAAAACGCTAGGCATCCCCATCTATGGGGCGGTGGGGAACCACGAGAAATACACCGAAGAATACTATGTCTACGAAGAAGACCTTGCCACCTACCGGGACTACTTCGACTACTCCTCGGTGATCGATGAACCCGGGGAGAACGAGCTGTACTACTCCTTTGACTACGGCGGGATACACTTCGTCTTCCTCAACACCGAGGACTATTTCGATGACGTTGAGGGTGGAAGCCATGTCTTCACCCTCTCCACGGCTCAGAGGTCTTGGCTGACCACGGACCTTCAAGACTACACCTTGGACGACTTCATCGTGGTTACTTTTCACCGTCCACCGTACTCTGTTCGAGCGGATAGGCCTGATAGGTGGGCAGAGGCTGAGACGGTGAGAGCCGAGCTTCATGACCTTTTCGTCGATGAGGGGGTCGATATCGTGTTCACGGGTCACGACCATCTATACTATCACACGTTGCGAGAAGGCGTTCAGTATGTGACCACCGGTGGAGGCGGGGCCGAGCTCGCGGAGATCGACTCGAACCCGCCCATATGGCAGGGAGGGGATGTCGCCGTTAGCACGTATCACTATTGTAACGTCGAGGTCGACGCAGAAAACGTCCATGTAACGGCTCTTACACCAGAGGGAGCTATACTTGACTCCTTCATCGTGCCTAGATCCCCGACGCGCCTGAATCATCCTTTACACGAGCCATACGTCACCACGTTCTTCTACCCATGGTACGGTGAGAACATGCACTGGGAGGGCTTCGACACCGATCCACCGGATAGCTGGTCGTCAAACTACTTACCCGACCCGGAGCCAGACGTGTTTGACCCCGGCATAGAGCTGTACGACAGCAAAGACACCTCGACCATCAACTGGCAGCTGGGCCTCATGAAGGCGGCGGGAATACGGGTCTCGGTGTCGTCGTGGTGGGGCGTCGACGACTACACCGACGAGGCGTTCGATGTGATTATCAACGAGGTCATGCCGAGCCCCGGCTGCCCCTACAGAGACCTGAAGTGGTGCATATACTACGAGGCCGAGGGGTACGGAGACCCCTCCGTCGACGAGATATGCGACGACATTACCTACGTCGCCGATAAATACGGTGACAGCCCCCACTACTTCAAGATAGACGACAGGATGGTCGTGTTCGTCTGGGCGGACGGCACGGACGGCGCCGAGTACGCCGAGAAATGGAACGAAGTGAGGAGCAGGCTCGGGAACGTCTACACAGTGCTGAAGGTTTTCGGAGGATACACGGGTTACAGCCACTGCTCTGACTGTTGGCATCAATACGCCCCGGCGATGCGGTACGAGCAACAGGGAAGCTACTCAGCGTTCGTGTCGCCGGGTTTCTGGTGTGTCGACGAGAGCCCAAGGCTCGGGAGAAGCGTCTCGGAGTTCGATCAGGCTCTAAGCACTATGAGCGCCAGCGATTGCGCTTTCTACATGGTTCAGACGTGGAACGAGTGGCACGAGGGGACACAGGTTGAGCCCGGCCAGCCCATCGACCCAACGTCCGTGCCTTTCCAGCCTTCAGACGAATCATATGGCACCGATTACGTTGACGCCATAGGGCGGCACATGCAGCCCCTCATGCCGGAACCAGTCCAGATCGAGTACATCGGCCCAGCTGAAGGCTCTGTGATAACTGGATCGACGGCAACGTTTGAGGTTCGAGTTCTTGATGCTTACTCCGACATCTTGCAGTCTTACCTCAGTGTCGACGGTGAACCGCCGCAGGAGATGGCGTTTACTGGGGTAGACGCTGAGGGGTATAGAAACTTCGAGCTTAGCGAGACAATCACTGAAGGCGAGCACGAGGCAATCGTCTTCACAAAGGACGAATATGACTACTTCTCAGACAATCAACGTCTGACCTTTACATCCCACAGCGTCGATGAACAGATCTATTGCAACGGCGTCGTGTATACAATGGACGATGAGCTACCCCAAGCAGAGGCAGTTTTTGTCAGAGACGGCGTCATCGTCGACGTCGGGAGCGATGAAGACATACTAGAGTATTCGGGGGCGGAAACTGAGGTCATCGATTTAGAGGGTAGGACTCTTCTCCCTGGTTTCATCGATGTCCATGATCACCGGTTGAATGACTGGGTGGAGGTGGACTCGATGGAGGAAGCCGTCGAGATGGCGATAAGGAACGGTTACACGACCATTTCACAGTTGTTCACGTACCCCGAGCTGATCGACGAGATACTTGCTCTAGACGCGGAGGGAAAGATCAGGTTGAAGGTGAACCTGTACCTCAGACTCAGCTGGCAGCACGAAAGATGGACGGACTGGTACACGGAATACGCCCCGGGTGAAATGCTCAGCCCCCTGGTCCGCGTCTTGGGCGTCAAGATGTTCGCCGACGGAGGGATAGCTGGGGAGACGGCGGCGATGCGGGACCCCTACGCAAACGACCCGAGTAACTATGGGACGCTTTACTTCACACAGGACGAGTTGAATAAACTTGTATGCGAAGCACACGCAGCGGGTTACCAGATAGCCATCCACGCCATGGGTGACGCAGCCGTCGACCAGGTATTGACGGCGTACGAGACGGCGCTCGGGGACGAAACAAATGAAGACCATCGTCACCGCATAGAACATCTCTACTTCATAAGCGATGACCTGATTGAAAGGATGGCGGCGAAGGGAATAGTGGCTTCGTTCCAGAACAACTGGGCTTCCTCTGACTTCGTTCAAGATAACATCGATCTATTCGGTGCAGAGCGAGCGGAGTGGAACGGCAGGTGGAGAGACCTGCTTGACTCTGGTACGCCATGCACGGTAAGCTCGGACTACCCGTACTGCTGGTTCGGATCCCCCTCGATCTCGGGTCTATACACATCCGTGACGAGGATGGGGCTGCGTTGGGGGACGCCTGTACCCGAGTGGATGACCGCACAGAGACTGAGCGTCGAGGAAGCCATCCGTTTGATGACCATCGACGCAGCCTACGCCACGTTCCAGGAGGACACGACGGGGAGCATAACTCCGGGAAAGTACGCGGACCTCGTCGTTCTCACCGAAGACCCCTTCGAAGCCCAGCCTACGGATCTGATGAGAACCAAGATCTGGATGACGGTCATCGGTGGAAAAATCGAGTACTGGAGGGAAAGAGACGAGACATATTCTCTCGACATAGCCGTCGATGGACCCGGCTCAACTACTCCTCCCTCCGGCAACTATGATTATGAGGGCGGATTCACGATTGACGTCAGTGCGATACGGTGGGAGTCCGAGGAGACGCTGGGCGAGTTCAGTCACTGGACTCTAGACGACGCGAGAATTCCAGACGGTGAAACCATCACAGTCACCATGGATGACGACCATCGACTTAGGGCGGTCTTCGTTGACAGCCTAGAGACCCCCACGACTGTGGAAATCGACGCGATGACCTTAGCCCAAGATCCGTTAGAGATCAGGGTTGTCGTTGATGGCACACCCTTTTACACCCCGGTGAGTCTAGAGCTTGAACAAGGTAGCCACCGTGTAGTTCCACAGCGTTACAAGTTACATGCCATAGGAATCTATGTCTTCGATCACTGGCTAGACGAAACGGGAAGCTTCCTCTCAGATGATAGAGATATAACTCAACAATTCAACGAGGACACGTCGCTCATAGCAGTCTATGTGACGCTCTTTCAGAGACTCAGAGACATCCTCTCATCGATATTCAGCTGATTAAACGTTCAAATCTATACTTGATGAACGTGAAACGCCTCCTGAGGCTCTGAAACCCCTTCTTATGTTCATGGACGCTGTATCGTTAAGCCTGAACTCGATCAGGCATCCATTATTCTTATCTCTCAGTGTTTCACGGTGCGCTCGAATACGATATGATGAAGGTGTTCATCGCCGGTGTAGCCGTCATAATATGTGTTGTGGGCGCAGCCATGAACCCCCAGATATTGGGTGACATCCGTCTTCCAGCAGTATCGTTGTCGAACACCTATCAGCTTACGTTGATTTCCTGTGCCGCGGTTGCGACGCTCAACCTGGGGTACTTCCTCTCAGCCGTCTCCAAGATCATGAAGGAGGTCGATGAGAGAATCAATGTCTCTCAGCTCCACGTCTACGACATAAAAGGGCGAGGAGATGAGCCGCGAGGCGAAAACGCGGCGTCATAAAAGATGTTTCAAGCATGAAAAGAGGCCCAGTTATAGGCTCAAACTCATTTCTTCAAGTCCTCGACTAGGCGAGAAAGTAGGTTTAGGCACTCACGGGAATCCCTTCTTCTCCTGCGTATTGCGTTGCTGGGGCCCTGTTCGTCCATGTCAAGCAATATCTTCGACGCCTCTGAGAAGGGGTCCTTGCCGTTCAGGGCTCTGACCGATGAATCGTATAGCACGACGTCGTCAGGGGACGCCGTCACCTTCCTCTCTTTGTTCATGCGCGGATAACGGTGTCATATCCGATATAAAGGCGGTGGAGGCTGAATATACTCCCCGCCTATAGATTAATGGCATTAAACCATCCGTAGCTAGTAGACCACATACCTTAAGATTCGTCGAATTAATTCAGTTGGGCGAGGCTCATGGAGGACCTGACTCGCGTAAGGTTCACGAACCTGGATAAACTGATGTACCCCGGGCTCAGGCTGTCGAAGAAGGACGTCATAGAGTACTACATCCGGGTCGCAACTCGCATAATGCCCTTCCTCAGAGACAGGGCGCTCGTCAGAGCTAGGTACCCGGACGGCGTTCAGGCGGAGGGGTTCTACGAGAAAGACGCCCCGACCGGGACCCCAGACTGGGTCAGGACCCACGTTAAGCACAGCAAGTCGGCGGACAGGGACACCAGATACGTCGTGTGCGACGACCTTGACACCTTGCTGTGGCTTGCGAACCTCGCTTCGCTTGAGCTACACATGCCTCTTTCCAGGATCACGGACGCCTCGAAACCCGACTTCGTTCTCTTCGACCTGGACCCCGAGCCCCCCGCTGGCTTAGGTGAAGCCGTCCAGGCAGCCATTTTCCTAAGGGAGACCCTCGACGAGAGGGGCGTTAAGCCCTACGTCAAGACCTCTGGGCGGAAGGGGGTCCACGTGCTGATACATATCGAGCCTGTTCACACCTTCAGACAGACAAGAGGGTATGTGCACGATGTCGCGAAGGAGCTCGCTTCAATACACGAGTTCATAGTCTCCGAGCGTAGACAGACCAACGTCCCAGGGACCGTGCTCATCGACTACCTGCAGAATAGTGAAAGATCGACAATGGTCGCGCCGTACAGCCTAAGAGCCGTCAGGGAGGCCACCGTGAGCACCCCCGTTGCATGGGACGATCTGCCTTCAGTGAGGCCCTTCGACTTCAACATCTACAACGTGCCCGGCTTCGTCGAGGACCCATGGAGTGACATCTGGGACCAGCCCCAAGAAATAACATAGGTAACAATTAAGACGCCCCGTTCCGTTGATCCTTTCAGACATGAGCGTCTTAAAGGGCAAGCCCTCAACCCGCAGCATCTGGACGGGCAGGATAAGCATCGGCCTCATCAACGTCCCGGTGAAGGCATACACCATGATCAAGGACGAGAGCTTCAGCTTCAAGTACGTCAGGAGGGAGGACGCGTGCCCCCTCAAGTACGAGAGGGTCTGCACCCTAGACAAGGAAGTGGTTCCCTGGAGCGACGTGGGGCAGGCCGTCGAGGTGAGGAAGGGCGAGTACGTCGTCTTCACCAAGGAGGAGATCGACGCCATCCGCCCCGAGTCCAACAAGAAGATCAGCCTGAGGAAGTTCGTGCCACTGAGCCAGGTGGACAGGGTCTTCTTCGACAAGAGCTACGTGCTAGTCCCGGACAAGAGCGAGGACAGCTATGGTCTGCTTCTGAAGGCGTTCAAGGAGAAGGGCCTCGCGGGCGTGGGCACGTTCACCCTCAGAATCAGGGAGTACCCGGTGCTCGTATACCACTACAGGGACTCGCTGGTGCTCACCACGCTCCGGTACAGCGACGAGGTGGTGGACCCCAGAAGCTACGAGGACCTGACCAAGGTGAAGGAACCCACCCCTGAGGAGCTGGACATCGCCCTCAAGATAATGGAGAACCTCACCGGGGACTTCGACGCCACCGAGTTCAAGGACACGTTCAAGGAGCGCGTAGAGGAGCTCGTCGAGCAGAAGATGAAGGGGAAAGTCATAGCCGTCCAGAAGCCCAAGACCGAGGAGGTCAGGGAGCTCATGTCGGCGCTCAGAGACACCCTAGCCCAGCAGCAGAAGACATGAACCTCTACTCGCCCATGCTCGCCCGCCGAGCCCGGAGACCGTTCGACGATCCCGACTGGGTCTTCGAAGTCAAGTGGGACGGTGTCAGAGCCATATCTTATGTCTCAGACACACTCAGCGTTCGGAGCAGGAACAACATTGAACTCCTTGACAGGTTCCCCGAGCTAGAGGAGCTGAAGACGCTCTGCGAGAACGTTGTGCTCGACGGCGAGATAATCGTTTTCAGCGGGGGCAAAGCCGACTTCCAGGCCGTGGCTCGTAGGACCCAGACCAGCGAACCCGGGGACGTGGAGAGGCTGGCGGCGACCAGCCCGGCCACCTACGTCGTGTTCGACATCCTCGAGGTAGAAGGCGTGAGCGTCATCGACCAGCCGCTGTATCGCAGATTGGAGATACTAAAAACAAGGCTGAGGGAAGGCAAAAACGTCACCAGAAGCATCCCAGTCGAGGGCCGTGGCGTCGAGTTCTACGAGGCCGTCATAAGCAGAGGACTCGAGGGAGTCATCGCGAAAAGGAAGAGCAGCACCTATCAGCCTGGCACTAGAAGCAGCGACTGGCTCAAGATAAAGCAGGTGAAGACCTGCGACTGCGTCGTGTTCGGGTACACGCCCGGGGAGGGCGCCCGGGAAGGCTCCTTCGGTGCCCTCCTACTAGGCCTCTACAGTGACGGCGTCCCCGTCTACGTGGGAAGGGTGGGCACCGGGTTCACGGACGAACAGCTTCACGAAACCCGTGAAATCTTAGATGGGCTCCGCGTCGATGCGCCTTGGTTCGACGAACCGGATATACCCTGGGGCGCAGTCTGGGTGGAGCCCAGGCTCGTGGCGCAGGTCGGGTACCAGACGTTGACCGAGGACAACCGCCTGAGGGCTCCACGTTTCCAGCGGTTCAGAGACGACAAGCCGCCCCGGCTGTGCAGCTTGGCCCAGGTGAAGCCCGAGAGGCTGGAGGACTACTACCAGAAGCGTGACTTCGGCGTGACACCCGAGCCCGTGGGAGGGATTGCAGCCGGCTCGGGTAACAGCTTCGTGGTCCAGGAGCATCACGCGAGGCGCACCCACTGGGACCTTCGGCTGGAGAGGGATGGCGTCCTAGTGAGCTGGGCCGTCCTCAAGGGCGTCCCGCTGGAACCAGGCGTCAGGCGCCTCGCCGTGAGGACCGAGGACCATCCGCTGGAGTACGGTGGCTTCGAGGGCGTGATCCCGGAGGGCCAGTACGGAGCCGGTGACGTGACCATCTGGGATAGGGGCTTCTACGTCCCCGTCAAGTGGGGGCCGGAAAAGATAACCGTCGTACTCAGCGGGGAGAGGCTGAACGGTATGTACGAGCTAGTAAAGACGTCGGGCTCAGAGAAGAACCAGTGGCTGTTGTTCAAGATAGAAGGATGATACACGTGTCGGGTAAGCTCTACCTGGGATCCATGGGCTGGAGCTACGGGTTCTGGGGGCTCTACCATGGACTCAAACAAGTGGATTATCTTGGGGAGTACGCGAGACACTTCAACTCCGTGGAGATAAACAGCACCTTCTATAGGATACCCCAAAGGGAGACTGTGAAGAACTGGGCAGAATCGGCACCGGAAAGCTTCGTTTTCTCGGTAAAGTTCCCTCGCAGCATCAGCCACAGCCCCGGGCTGCGTCCCCCGGAGGGGAAGCTGGACGCCTTCATATCCAACATGAAGCTGCTTGGCTCCAAGCTGGGCCCCCTCCTGCTGCAGCTGCCGCCCAGCTTCAAGCCAAACGAGGCCCCCGCTCTAATCGGATTCCTTTCCACTTTGCCAGTACACCACAGCTACGCCGTCGAGTTCAGGGATGAGACTTGGACGGAGGACACGATCCTCGACGTCCTCGCGAAGCGGGGGATATGCGTGGTCCATCAGGAGCACCCCTGGCTCCCCACGATAGACCGGGTCACAGGCGGCTGCGTCTACATACGCTTAGACGGGGACAGACGGGAGGTAGATGGCGAGAGGGGCGTCGTGGAGCGTGACACCTCGGAGACCAACCGTAGCTGGGCCCGCCGAATAGGGGAGTACCTTGAAGAATATGACGTCTACTGCTACGTCAGTAAATACTACTCGGGGTACCCTCCTCATGACGTGGACCAGATAAAGAGGGAACTCGTTTAAGAAGAACAGGACGGAGTGTTAACCAGGCTTCGTTTTATAGTCCTTGAGCTTGACCCTCAGCTTCTTGTACACGGTGATGGAGCCCCCCGCCTCAACACGGTCTTGGATATGTGGATTCTAGGGTTCATGTAGGAGTGGATTAGGGCGCCCACGAACAAGGCGAAGGGGCACAGGAAGCTGCCGCTCTTTATGCAGTGGTGATAGTTCTCGGCGTACCTGCAGCCTATCACCTGGAAGATGTATATGTCGGGGTCCTCAACACGAACTTGTCCGCGAAGCCCATCTCGTTGAGGACCTTGATGTACTTGGAATTTATGGCACCCGAGCGCACCTTCCATAAGTCCTCCACGAGCGCTGAGAGATTGAAAATGTGGCCGAACACCTCCAGAGGCACTTTCTCGGAGTCTTCCACGGAACATCAGCAGGTTGAAGAAACAGATGAAAGCCTTGAAATAACCGCCTTGCATCTGCTGTTTATCCCGCATGAAAAAAGTTTCATAGACTCATTTACATATCCGTGGATTAAAACCTCAGAATGATAGATATTGATATATAATAGCTTCATGTTTGGTCCTTTTCCCGTTGTCTAGTTGCTATTTAATAAATTTAATAGGTTTCTCGTATTTTTTAAGCGAGAACCAGATTTGGTTTGCGAATATTATCTCTTGATCCACATTGTTTTTTAAAAATACTCTGTCTAAGCCACTCGATGGAGCACAACATTCTGGTCGTAGACGATGATCAGAGCATCCTTGAGCTGTTCCGCTGGGTACTAGAGGATGAAGGATACGTCGTCGAGACGGCCTCGAAAGGGAGGATCGCCATAGATAAAGCCAGAAAGTCACGGTTCAGCCTAGCCTTGTTGGACATGTTTCTGCCCGACATCCGTGGAGATGAGGTGGCTGTCAAACTCAGGGAGCTCGATGAATCGATGGGTTTGATCTTCGTCACGGGCTACGACGAGTCCATCGAGATCGTTGAGTCTCTTGGTTTCAAGGACTTTTTGCTGTTCAAGAAACCAGTCAGCTTGGAGGTGCTCATAGGAGCCGTTAACAACGTCTTGCCCCTCCCGTTCGAGAGCGATCAGGTAGCGGTTGAGGCTTCATGAGGCTGCGAAGCTCTACGTGATCTTCTCAGAGATGTTTATAGTCATGATGGGCGCTTCCCTTGTTGCTTCATAGTATATCTTGATGTGAGGCCAGGCTCCTGGTATACCGGATATTGAGTTCATGTTTTTGACGCCATGGATTCAGCGATCGGTAGGGTAACAACCATCGCCATGGTATTGCCTATATATAACAGACATCCTGCAGAACGTGGAGGAAGTTCCGACGAGTAACTGAAGTTTTATCGAGGGTCTTCCCGTGCATGGGTTATCTGGCTCTGGGTTTTTCGTGGCTTCTTCCTAGTAGTGTTTCGCAGTCCGTCTAGGAGGAAGCCCGCGGCGGCGGGTAGGCTGAGGAGAATCAAGACAAGCTCCACCTCGGCCTCGTTGTAGGCGTCTATGGTGACAGTGATGGAGTGGCTGGGGTTGATGTAGGCGGCGAGGAAGGTGACGAGGAAGAGGTAGTAACTGATGGAGACCGCTATCTGGCCTCTTTTGGTATAGACGTACCTGAGGTACCCCAGCAATGCCGCTCTCTCCCATATCTGGTGTCCGCTCTGTTTTAGGGGTTGAGTCCCCACTTCAAGCTGTTTTTCGTCCCAATAACGTGTCTGAATGCCCATTTACATCATTGAAGAACCATTTTTTCAGGGGTGAACTAGGTGTCTGAATGTCTGTGCCCGGAGTTGTTAATTGTTTATATTATATGTTTCCTGACATTTTATTGAAGATACATGATAAGCTATGTGAAGATATATGGTCCGCCCCTCATGAAGGCCTTGAAGGCCTTGGAGAAGACGGCCGTTGACATGCCCGAGGTCTGCATAATGGACTCACCAATCCAGGCTGGCCTTAACGTGTCAGGAGTAACTGACTACAGCGGTACGGCTAGCGTCGGCTTCGACTCCCCTCAAGGAATAATGGAGTACTTCGATTCCGAAGATATGCCGAAGAAGCGATGCGACACCATCATAAGCAAGTCTGGGGAGAAGCTTGGTGAATACGACTTCTTCTTCGAGTGGTTCGAGAAGCCCAACATGGGTCAGGTAGAGGACCTCATCAAAAAGATCGACGAAGCCCTCGAGCCTCTTGGCGTAAAGTACACGCTCACCACGAAATAAACCATTTTTTTCTGCTACAAAACATTGATTCATGTATACATTTCTAATTTCAAGTGTCGATTATCTCTGCGTTCATGACTGCATGTAAACGACTGCTATGAGGCTTCACGGTTAACATAGAGGCAGTCAAGACTAAGAGCCAGCTCGGCTTCCTTGTAGTCGTCGATGGTCACGGTGACTGCTCGGGTGAGTTTATGTAGGCTGTGAGGAATTTGACGAGGGGCAGGTAATATATGGTGGCGACCACTATCTGGTCTCTTTTGGCGTGGACGTACATGAGGTACCCCGGCAGTACCGCTCCCTCCATATCTGGTGCCCGCTTCGTTTTAGGGGTTGAGTCTCCCCTGTCAACCCGGTTTTCGTCTCAGTGATAGGTCTAATGTCTCTCTACATTCATAATAGATTCATTTTCCCCGGGGCGATTCGGTGTCTGAATATCCATGCCCGGGGAGTGCTGTTACTAATTTATATCAGATGTTTCCTGACGTATTATTGAATCAAAATGATAAGCTATGTGAAAATATACGGTCCACCCCTAATGAAGGCTCTTAAGGCCTTGGAGAAAGTGGCCATTGACATGCCCGAGGTCTGCATAATGGACACTAACATCTTAGCTAGCCTAAGCCTGCCAGAAGTCTATAGCTATGGTACAAGAAGCCTCGGCTCCGACACCACTCATGGGGTAAATGAGTTCTTCAAGGACGAAGAGATCCCTGAGGAGCGGTGCGATACCATCATCAGCAAGTCGGGTCAGAAGCTTGGCGAGTACGACTTCTTCTTCGAGTGGTTCGAGAAGCCCAACATGGGTCAAGTTGAGGACCTCATCAAGAGAATCGATGAGGCACTTGCTCCCCTAGGCGTGAAGTACACGCTTACCACAAAGTAAACCATTTTTTTTCTTTTTATGAAAACTGTTTTAATTCAATGCACCAGGGGTTATTCAGGTTGTTCGAGATGTAACAGGTGGCCGTGCCTGACTTTCAATTCGGTTTATAACCTATGTTTCCTGTTCTAGTGTTGAAAGAATATGATCAGCTACGTGAAGATATATGGGCCGCCCCTCATGAAGGCCTTGAAGGCTCTGGAGAAGGTAGCCGTTGACATGCCCGAGGTTTGCATAATGGACACAAACATCCAAGCTGTGATGGATTCACCTGCGGATCCCAGCATTAAGACAGAAGACACATTGCTAGACAGCGTCCAGTGGGCCGCCCAGTACCTCGGTGGGGACATCACCAAGGAGCGGTGCGATACCATCATCAGCAAGTCGGGTCAGAAGCTTGGTGAATACGACTTCTTCTTCGAGTGGTTCGAGAAACCCAACATGGGTCAGATAGAGGACCTTATCAAAAAGATCGACGAGGCCCTCGAGCCTCTCGGCGTAAAGTACACACTTACCACAAAGTAAACCATTTTTTTATGAAAACTTGATTCAATGCACACTTATCTGAGGGACGGCTGTGCATCGTATTTAATTAGACTCCTCACCGTAACTCCGCGGTCCATCTGTATCAGGTTTGAGCGTCAAGCGTTTCCGCGCTCATGCCTGTGGACAGATGACTTCTCTGAGGCGTAACAGTCAACTTCGAGGTAGTTGAGATTAACGCCAACGGAGTCGATGCTGGCGCCATGTGCCCATCCTTGGGGGGTTTCTTCAGGTTGTCCAAGATGAAGCGTGCTGCCGATGGCAGGCTTAGGAGCATGAAAGCTAGCTCCAGCTCGGCCTCGTTGTAGTCATCGATGGTTACGGTGACTGCTCGAGTGGGGTGGACGTAGGCCGTGAGAAACGTTACTAGTACCAGGTAGTAGGTGGTGGCGACCGCTATCACGCCTCTTTTAGCGTATATATATCTAAGGTACCCCAGCACCTTGTAACCCCCCTCTACTTCAGGGGTTTCATCTTGGTTTTTTAGAGATTGTCGAATCCCGGTACTAACCAGTTTTTAGTATCAAGGGGGGCTTGCCTCTGCTCTATTACCTGATTAGGTAATAAAGTTCTCTCTATGTGATGTGTATCTACGATACATGTGATCGTGACTGTGCTACCCAAGTAGCCCACGACCCATATATATGACGCTTGTAAACCGTTTAATCCGTGATTCCCTCTAAAACCCGCAGCGCCTCGTCTATGTGTTTCTGCATGTTTGTCTCGCTCGTGAAGATGTGCCTAACCAACCCCGTCTTGTCGATTACATAGGTGTAGCGCCCCGGGAGCAACCCGAAGCCCTTAGTCGCCCCGTAGAGGGACCGCACATTGCCGTGTGGGTCGCTAAGAAGGGTGAACGGGAGCAGGTATGTGTCCAGAAACTCTTTATGGGATTCGACGCTGTCTCCGCTGACCCCTATGACTACGGCACCAAGGTCCGTGAAGTCCTCGTAGCTGTCCCTGAAGCTGCAGACCTGTTTCGTGCAGCCTGGAGAGAAGTCCTTCGGGTAGAAAAACAGCACCACGTTGCTTCTGCCTGTGTAGTCGCTAAGCGACACTGGTTTGCCGTCCTGGTCGTGTAGAGTGAATTCCGGCGCCTCGTCACCGACCTTAACTTTTGGCATATGTTTTGTGATGAACGGCTGGAGTTAAAGGCTGGTCTCGGCTGATTGGATAAACGTGACCGGATAATGGGTAACCATTATAGTACGCGGTTCTACGGGGCTATCCATGGTGGAGGTGGCTACTCTTGGCGGCGGCTGTTTCTGGTGTACCGAGGCCGTTTTCATGGAGATCGAGGGGGTGCTCAAGGTCGTCCCCGGCTACTCCGGTGGACACGTTGAGAACCCGACGTATCGGCAGGTGGTTACGGGCACCACGGGCCACGTCGAGGTTGTGCAGGTCACCTTCAGCCCCGAGATCATATCTTTCAGGGAGATACTGGAGGTCTTCTTCACGATGCACGACCCGACCTCGCTCGACAGGCAGGGCGCCGACGTGGGCCCACAGTACCGTTCCGTCATATTCTACAACGACGAGGCTCAGAGAAGGATCGCCGAGGAGTTCGTAGCCGAGTTGAACGAGAGCAACGTCTTCAAATTACCCGTCGTTACCAAAGTGGAGCCCTTCACGGGTTTCTACGAGGCCGAGGATTACCACAGGAAATACTACGAGAGGAACAGGCGTCAGGGCTACAGCCGGTACGTCATCGAGCCAAAACTTAGGAAGGTTAGGAAGGAGTTCAAGGAGAGGATCAGGTGATGGTGGAGACGGCGAAGTACACCGTGTTACGGGGCGATGGGGAGTATGAGATCAGGAGGTACCCGGCTATGCTTGTCGCCACCGTCGAGGACGCTCCGTCACGGTTCAGCGTCCTATTCAAGTATATCACCGGAGCCAACCGTTCGAGGTCCAAGATAGCAATGACCAGCCCGGTCATCACATCCACTGAGATCGCCATGACTTCCCCGGTGTTCAGCGACACCGGATCCATGAGCTTCATGGTGCCCTCGGAGTATGACGCCGAGACGGTGCCCGAGCCCACGGACGAGAGGGTCACCATCAACACGGTGCCTGAACGGGTTGTCGCCACCGTCAGGTTCAGGGGCTTCGCTTGGAAGGAGAGCGTCAGGAGACAGAAGGAGAAGCTCTTAGGGTGGCTGGAGGCGGAGGGCATCGAGGCCAGGGGCGCTCCCTTCCTGATGCAGTACAACCCTCCCTATGTGCCCGGGTTCCTTCGGAGGAACGAGGTGGGCGTGGAGATAGAGTATCCCTAGGCTCGACTCGCTAAGTCACAGTTCCGAGGAGCCTTTTCAACCATTTAGACGCGGGGGGAGGCAGCCATCCATAGATATTTCTTAGTTAAAGCCATAATATTACATGGAATGGATTTCAAGGTCAGACCCGAACTCAAAATGATGTACCCGACAGCCGTCTTTGGTTGCATCACCATAGCCAACCAGCAGAACAAGAAGAAGCACTCGAGCCTAGAGCAGGCCAAACGCCAGCTAGAGAGTAGGATCAGGGATGAATACCCGGACCCCGAGGATGACTCTGTGATCCAGGCGTACGCAGGGTACTTCGACAGGTGGGGGAGGACCTACCCCATCGAGTATCAGATCAAGAGCGTCAAGAAGGGGAGGACGTTCCCCCAGGTTTCAACCCACGTGGACTGCATGTTCATGGCCGAGCTGGAGGACAGGATCCTTACCTCTGGGCACGACAGGGACGCAATCCAGGGGGAGCTTGTCTATGATCTCGCCGACGACGGCGAGGAATACGTCAAGCTCAACGGCAAGAAGCAGGTCCTCGTGAAGAACGACGTAGTGCTCAGGGACGATGAGGGGGTGTTGGCCAGCGTCCTCTTCGGGCCGGCGGCGAAGACGTCCATCGGTATGGAGACATTGAACCCCCTCTACTTCGCGTGGTGTCCGGTGGGGATAAGCCATGAGATGGTTGACGAGCATCTGTCCACCATATTAGGGTACCTGAGGATGGTGTATGGTGACGGCGTCGAGGCGACGCGGCTCGTCATCTAGCCTGAGGCGAGTCGATCCCCCTAATCTTCGAAGCTGATGCTTAGCAAACAACGAGTTTACGTGAGCTAATCAAGACCAAGAATTTTCTCTGGGTTATCCTTGACCATGACCCTGATTTCCTCGGGGTCTAGTCCACGCTCCAGGAGCAGGCTGATGTAGATGCGGAGGCCCTCCGGCGGTGCGGGGTTATGGATCTGGCCTAGGTCGCTGGCTAGAACGTAGTGCTCGGGGCCAACGCTTCTCACGGTCTCGGCTACCTCGTCGATGGACGTGCTTCTCCATGCCGGCGACAGGGAAGAGTAACATAGCTCCAAGTACGCGCCCTTGTCCGCCATCCACCTCTGGTCCTCCGGCGGCAGAGAGGCGGTGACGAAGTTGACGTGGGTCACCACGGTCTTGATGTCTCTCCTCCGGGCCTCCTCCACCAGGGCCCTAGACTCCTCCAGGTCTAGGTGGGAGGTGGCTACGGCCGCGTCGTGGTCCGCCACGACGTCCAGTATCTGACCGATCTCCGGTTTGAGGACGCCTTCGTCGAGTATGGTGATGCCCGGGGCATCGCTGTATATGCCGGGCTTGTCGTAGTCTAGCCGTGAGCCGTATTTCCCGAGCTCGCCGAAGTGGGTCTTGTGGTTACGGGCATCAACCGACGGCATCCAGACCATCCTTCCGCCGAGCCTGAGGGCGGCGTCCACGGCGTAGGGGTTCAGCCCGCCTGCGGCGTAGTTGAGCGTGACCCCGCCATACACCTCGACCTCCGGCACGGCCCTGTGGACGAGGTACCCCCGATCTACGGATGGGGTGTGGTGGTGTTTGATCACGATCCCCCTCATTCCGGAGGCCCTCGCGGCATTCGCCGTATCGACGGCGTCCATGAGACGCGGGAAGACGCTGGGCCCGGCGTGGAGATGGAGATCGATGGCTCCCTGGAGCAGGTCTTGGTCAGGCCTCATGGATTATTCTTGACGGATTGGTGAGATAAAGTCTCCGCGCACCGGGCATACATATGTTGACCGCATGCATTGAGTCGAAGCGTTGGTGTGCCGTGTATGTAGGTTTTTATTGTATGGTTTTACTGATGGGTGTAATTACGTCCCTCACTATGCGGGTAGCCATTGATTCTCTGATGGAGTATGTGTGTATGGAGTCGCCGAAAAGCGTCGTGGTTCTCGGAGCAGGTGTCGCTGGGATAAAGATCGTCAAAGAGCTGCAGAGGAGGCTGCCCGATGCATGGAGGCTGGTCCTAGTAGACGAGAACGATTACCATCAGTACCTCTACCGGATACATGAGGTCTGCAACGCCGAGTTCCAGGAAGAGGATATAATCGTCCCCCTCGAGAAAATAGTCGATATGGATGAGACCGAGTTCAGGAGGGTGAAGGTGGAGTCCGTAGACCCGGATAGGGGCCTGGTGATCACAGACGAGGGGGAGATGGGTTATGACCTGCTCGCCGTCTGCCTCGGGAGCCACCCAGCCTACTTTGGAATCGAGGGGATACGGGGGCACAGCCTCACCCTGGGGAGCTACGAACAGGCTCTGGAGATCAGGTCTAGGATACTTCAGCTGTTCACGGAGACGAGGGAGACTGGAGACTCGGTCAAGATAGTAATCGGGGGCGGGGGGTTCAGCGGCGTCGAGCTGGCTGGCGAGCTTCTCGACTGGCTCCCCCGTCTATACGAGGAGAACGGCCTCGCTCCCCCGGAGAAGCTGTTGACTGTGGTTGAGGCTTTTCCCTCCATTCTCCCAGGGTGGGAAAAGAGCCTCAGCTTGGAGGCTCAGAGGAACCTGGAGGGTAGAGGCGCGGAGTTCGTCTTCAACGATCCCGTGACGCGTGTTGGGGAGGACCGGTTGGAGACGAGGAGCGGCCTAGTCTTAAAAAAAGATCTTTTCATCTGGACGGGCGGCGTGGAGCATGATCCCGCCTGTGGCCTGGGCTTCGAGGTCAACGGCCGCAGGATAGCGGTGGACAAGTTCTGCCGCGCCGTGGGTCACGAGAGAGTGTTCGTAGCCGGCGACTCTGCGTGTGCCGTGGACTCGGAGGGCCAGCCTCAGCCCCCCACCGCGCACATCGCCATGGCTCAGGGAGGTGTGGTGGCGCACAACATACTGGCCCAGGTGAGAGGGAGCCGCATGGAGGAGTACCGGTTCGAGAGGGTTGGGGAGATAGTGACCCTGGGCAGGTCCGACGCCGTAGGTGTCCTCTTTGGCTTCAAGTTCAGGGGCTTACTAGCGAGGCTGCTGAAGAAGATGGTTAATTACTGGTACGTCGCCACCATCGGTGGGCTACGCCTCCTCCTGTGGGGTTGAAGCCGTTCGAGCAGGGAGGTGTGTCCACGCCAAACGGATACGGCTTAGTAGGCAGCCCGGTTTATTCCTAGGCTAATTGAATTGACAATAAGATATTAATATAGTAATGATGGATTGTGTGGGTACACAGGAGGCGTAAATAACTCAATCGATATGTGAAAGGGCTTGTGTGCCGTGAATGCGGCGCAACTTTCCCCCAGAAACTCATACACGCCTGTGATAACTGCTTCGCCCCCCTCGAGGTATCATACGACCTAGATGGAATCAGGGTGACGAGGGAGGAGATATCACGGCGACCTAGAAACATTTGGAGGTACAGGGAGCTTCTGCCCCTGAACAGCTACGAGTCGGCAGTAGACCTGGGAACGGGTCTATCAACACTGCATAAGGCCGCTAACCTCGGGAAGCAGCTGGGCTTGAACAACCTCTACATCAAGGACGACACGGTTAACCCCACCAACTCGTTCAAGGATAGACCCGCGTCGGTGGCCGTCTCGAAGGCGAGAGAGCTCGGGGCGGTGGCGGTGGGATGCCCCTCGACAGGCAACCTGGCGGCGAGCGTTGCGGCTCACGCGGCTAAGGCGGAGCTGCCTTGCTACATCTTCGTCCCATCCGACACCGAGTTAAACAAGGTTCTTCAGGCCTCGGTCTACGGTGCCCGCATCATCGCCGTGAACGGCACCTATGACCAGGCCAACAGGCTGGCGGCGCAGGCGGCTGAACACTACGGCTGGGCCTTCGCTAACATCAACCTAAGAAGCTACTACGTGGAGGGCTCCAAGACCCTCGCCTTCGAGGTGTGCGAACAGCTGGGCTGGGAGGCGCCGGACAGCTTCATCATACCCTTGGGAAGCGGGGCGCTTTTCTGCGCCGTCCATAGGGGACTAGAGCAGTTCAAGAAGGTGGGTCTCATTGAGGACAAACCCACCAGGCTCATCGGCGCCCAGGCAGAGGGCTGTGCACCCATCGCTGACGCGTTTAAAGCCGGGCTCGACGACGTAAGGCCCATCGAGCACCCACACACCTTGGCCAAGAGCCTGGCGATAGGCGATCCCGGTGACGGGTACTACGTGCTGAGGAACGCCAGGGCCACCGGCGGCACGGTGGAGGCCGTCTCCGACGAGGAGATACTCGAGGCCATCAAGCTCGTCGCGGAGAAGGAGGGCGTCTTCACCGAGCCCGCGGGAGGCGTGACGATAGCGGTCCTGAAGAGGCTCGCCGAGGAGGGCTACTTCGAGGCGGACGAGAAGGTGGTCTGTGCCGTCACCGGGAACGGGTTCAAGGCGGCGGACACCATCCAGCGGTCTCTAAACAAGCCAGCCCTCATCGAGCCAACGTTGAACGCGTTGATGGAGTTACTTAACAAGGCAGACGCGGACGTGGAGACACCCCCATACTCTTCAACCGGAGCCCAGAGAGGGGAAACGAGCCTGGAGGCCGAGCGATGGCGTCTGTAACCGTTCTACTGTACGGGAGCCTGGCATCCGTCGCGGGCGCTGCGGCCACCTCCGTGGAGGCGGCCACCGTCTCCGGGGCCCTTGAGGCGCTTTCAGCCCGATACGGGGAAGGCTTCCGCGAGAAACTCTACGACCAGGACGGAAACCCGAGGCGCTTCATAAACGTCTACGTGAATGGAAGGGACTTTCGTTTCCTGAAGAAGCTGTCCACCGAGCTCTATTCTAACGACGAGGTCTCTTTGATTCCGGCGGTGAGCGGAGGCTGACCGTTTTCACAGCCGCGTTTTCGAACCAGGAGATAAGGAGGTATAGCCGTCATCTTCTGCTCCCAGGGGTGGGGGTGGACGGGCAGAGGAGGCTCAAGGAGGCCAGCGTGTTATGCGTAGGAGCTGGGGGCCTGGGTTCTCCCCTATCAATGTACTTGGCCGCGGCCGGCGTCGGCAGGATCGGGCTCGTCGATTTCGATGTAGTCGATTATAGTAACCTTCAACGCCAGATCCTGTACTGTTCAGACGATGTGGGGGAGCCCAAGCTCGAAGCGGCGGCAGCCAGGCTGAGGGCTCTCAACCCCGAGATCGAAGTCGTTAGACATGAGGAGGCGTTCAGCTCGGCCAACGCGGCGCAGATATGCAAGGACTACGACGTCGTGGCCGATGGGACGGATAACTTCCCTGCGAGGTACCTCGTCAACGACGTGTGTGTGCTTCTCGGGAAACCGAACGTGTACGCCAGCGTCTTCCGGTTCGAAGGGCAGGCATCCGTTTTCTACGCGGAGAAAGGCCCATGCTACAGGTGTCTCTACCCGGAGCCCCCGCCGCCGGGGACGGTCCCGAGCTGCGCCGAAGCCGGGGTGCTTGGGGTTTTGCCGGGGGTGATGGGCGTCATCCAGGCGACGGAGGCCATCAAGCTGATACTGGGGGTCGGGGAGCCCCTCATAGGGCGCCTGCTTCTCTACAACGCGTTAACCATGCGTGTCAAGGAGGTGGAGGTCATGAGGGATCCCGGGTGCCCCATCTGCGGGGAGGACCCTTCCATCGATGAGCTGGTTGACTACGAGCGGTTTTGTGGTGTCTCCGGGAGCCGTGTCGGGGCGCTCGGCGATGAGTGGGTGGTCTCGCCGAACGAGCTGTCGGCCGAGATCAGCGATAACCCGAACCTCGTCCTGATCGACGTCAGAGACCCTTTCGAGTGGGAGATCTGCCGCCTCCCCGGCGCCCGGCTCATACCGGAGCCTGAGCTGCCGGCTAGGCTGGGTGAGCTGGACAAAGGTGATGACATAGTTCTTTACTGCAGGACCGGGGTGCGAAGCTGCAGAGCGTTGAGGGTGCTTCAGGACGCCGGGTTCAGGAAGCTGAGGAGCCTCGAGGGGGGTATCCACGGCTGGTCCGAGTCGGTGGATGGGTCTTTCCCCAAGTATTGAGCATGTGCTTTCCTCGGTACACCCGCTGATTTGGGCTCAGTGGCTAGATGAAGAGGGTCACCGCGTCGTCTCCCGCCAGGTCCAGGAACGTGGCCGCGCCGATGATGTCGTCACACTGTGGGATGAGGTCCTCTTTCGTGATGCCGGCCAGCTTCATGGTCGGTGAACAGGCGTGGAACTTGACGCCGGCTTGTTTCGCCATGTCTATGAGGGACTCCAGCGTAGGCATGTGGCTTTCACGCATCTTCCTCTTCATCATCCAGGTCGCGACGGCCGTCATGCCGGGGATGATGCCGACGATGTTGGGTATGCCCAGTGACGGGTTCCCCACCGGTGACATCTTCAACGCCTTGCTGTTCGTTATAATGTCCATACCCCAGAAGGTGAAGTATAGGTGAACGTCCCAGCCCATCGAGGCCGCAGTGGTCGCCATCATGAAGGGCGGGAAGGCCATGTCGAGCGTTCCCTTGGAGCATACTATGAGAAGCCTCTTTTTCTCGCTCATACCGTATCCCTTTTACGCGGTACTCATGAAAACGGCGTGAGATAAAAATGAGTGCTTGGTGAGCCGAAGAAAAAAAGAGGGGTGTGGACTGCTACTCGTTTAACAGTGTTTCGTTGTTTAGGTTCCATTTGATGAGTTCCTGGAGCAGGGTATCGTAGGTCCTGATCTTCATCTCCTTCACGTACTCGACCTCCTCCCTGTCTTGGTTCTCTTCTCTGATGTCTTCCATGCTGCCGAAGTGTTCGTTCACGACCGTGGCTGCGAGGTGGATGCTGTCCTCGAGAATCTCCTTTAACTCGTCGCTCGACATGGGAGACCATGCACGGGATTGAATATAAAGTTCAGCCACCGTCTGGGGATGCGACGACCACATGGCGTACGTCTTCGATCCTGACGAGGCCGTGGAGGCTTGGAACGGGTTATCGGTGACTAGCTTCATAGAGGCTGGCCATGTGGGAGGAGATAGCCGAGAAGGAGATCTAACTGGTCTCCATCGTTATCTCCATATTTGGCTCAAGTCGGGGACCGGTAAGCAGGGGGAGATGATGACCTGGTCCCCCGGCTTGGACTCGAACCTGTTTATCCATGATCTCGTCGCCAGCACGGCCTCGTTTCTCAGGCATCCGGCGAGGCTGTCCAGCCTCATCACTTGGGGCCGTTCGTCCGTCCACTTTATGGTTGTTGGGTGCCACCAATCCCTTAGTATGGGGTTCTGGTTTCTCGGCAGCTTGACGACGACACCTAGCTCGTCCTCGGTCCGCGGCTCGACGCCGAGCCTGTCGTATATGGCCGCTAGCTTTCCATGCAGTTCCTTCGACGAGAATAGGCAGTCCCCCGCCTCTCTTCTGTCAGCTGAGTATACCTGTCTCACGTAGACGTGGTTTCTGATCACCTCACCCAGATCGTAGGCAGGCATGCAGCCGCGTCCCCCGTGGGTAAGGTCCCTGTTCATGGTGATAGGGTATATGGTTCACTGATCCAGCAGTTAGAGTTCCTTCCATAAACTTCTAAGAATAGACGACGGTTAAGGTTTCGATATAGCTATTATTCCCTTCGACGAGATGCTATATAGGGCGAACGCGTGCGCGTCGCCTGCATAAGGGTGGGGAGAGAAGTATGAAGGAAAGAGTAGAGGGTTGCCCTCTATGTGGTATATGTGAGAGAGAGCCCGAGAACGTGTTATATGAAGACGAACACTTCGCGATAATCAGGACGAGAGACCTTAAGGGACACCATGAGAGGGTGATGCTGATCCTCAAAAGGCATCTAGCGGATATACCGCCACACATATCATACGACTTCTCATGGGTGACGCAGACCCCAGTCATACGACAACGTCTAAGGGATATATTTGGTTACACTTACAAGGCGGTCATCATGGAGGGCAAGTACGGCTCTTATCCTGATCATTGGCACCTCTGTATAACTGATTTGGAGCCGGAGTCGGAAGACCACCAACAGATACTGGGAACCCCCTGGTTGGAGGTCATAGATATAAAGGAGTGGAAATGAGAAGATCGCCCTGTAGAACCGTATTATACTAGTTTCATGGTCGCCTCTGAGGAGGGCGACCAAGAAGCCCGTGTCTGTTACTCGTATGAGGGCGTTCCAGTGACGCTATTGTCACATTATTGATTGTTTCACGGTTGTATGGTGTTTATGAAGAGAGAGTCGTTGATTCTTTTCAGTGTAGTCTTAGTCTCGATGATGCTCGTGGCACCCGTATCGGCTAAGAACAAGGTCGTGTACAAGGCTCAAGGTAGCTGGGATGAGTACCTTCCACCAGATCCCCATGCGGAGATACTGGGTGGACACTGGAACATCGAGGTAAGAATGGTTGGCGACGAGTATGTGGTCGTGTTTCATTCACATTACAGGGAGTTGAACCTGGGTGGTGAGGGCGCCCACGAGTATGACCAGGCCGTTGGGACCGTTGACCACTTCAAATACTATTTCGCGGAGGTACACAACGTTACTATAAGCGGTGATACCTGCGTCCTCGGGGTGGATCTGATGGTGCATGCTAAGCACCATGATCCTGTGACGCTTCGGCCTTACTGGCACTGGCTAGATTATGGGTTTCGTGTCATCGAGATTACCAAAGATCATGCGTTGACTGGTACGCTGAGCGGGACCACTCATAACATAAAATATTAACACCTTTTTTCAAGTTGGATTAAAGTTCGTAAATACGTACGGCATCAATATCTATTGGTGATTGTGGCAATTATTCCTGCTTTATACGAGTAGCGCTACGCGGCTGGCCTCACGTTGGCTGCTTGGTTCGTGGGCCGTTCTGAGAAGTAGTCCTTTAGGTGTTGTGTCGGTTGTCCATCCGAGGATTTTCTGTGCAGCTCGTTGTCGGCTGTGAGGAGCGTGGCCTCGAGTTTTTTCGCCGCGACTGCGTAGGCGGCGTCGTAGTAGGTGACGTCTCGCGTATGGACCCATTCCAAGATGTCATGATGGTCACCGCCGTCGAGCTCCACCGTGGGGATTTCCAGGCTATGAAAGTCCCACTGTTTCTCGGTGGCGGCGTCCAGCTCCACGTGTTTGCCTCGCACGGCTTTCCATAGGGCGTTACCGACTTCGTAAGCTAGGATGTCCGGGGCCGCCAGCTCTATGCGTTCCTCGATGTAGTCGCGGAGCACGGCGGCTGCCTCCTTGGAGAGGGACTCCGTCAGGAGGAACCTTGCTGCGACGCTGGCATCTAGTAGGTATCGCGTCATCGGGTTTCCCTTGCTGTCTTTATAACTTCGTTTATGAATCCGTCTGGAACTGTGTGCTCGTGTTTCTCCAGGCTCGTGAGGAGTCGTTCCCCGGCTTTCCTGCGTTTCTCTGCGGCGATCTTGGTTCTTATGGCCTCGCGTATGTACTCGGACCAGTTGACGTCTAGGGCGCTCATCTCCTTCTTAAGGTCGTCTTCGACTCTGACAGAAACGGAGGACATGTGTTACATCTTGTATATACGATTTGTATTTACATATAAGCTTTACTTGACCCTCCTTCATTTTTTATTATTCCAGGGTATATGTATAACTGGTTGCGGTTTTGGTTGTCGGAATCGGCGTGATCGGGTGTGGCAGCATCTCGTGGTACCATCTGAGGGCGATCCAGTCGCTGGGCTCCGCGGAGATCGTGGCGGCCTATAACAGGAGCCCCGGGCCTCGGGAGAGGTTCGGAGCGGAAGCGGGGCTGTCATCGGGGTCGCTGTACTCGGATGTCTCTGATATGCTGGGGCACGAGGGATTGAATGCGGTGGTCGTCTGCCTGCCCAACAGCATGCACTCGAGGGTGTCGGTGGAGGCCATGGAGGCTGGGCTTCACGTCCTCTGTGAGAAGCCCATGGCCACGAGCCTCGCCGAGGCGGAGCGTATGGTGGAGGCCGCGGAGAGGAACGACAGGAGGCTGCTCATCGGGCTCACCAAGAGGTTCACCGGGGAGTCCATGGCCGCCAAGAGGATCGTGGACGGCGGCGGGCTGGGGCAGGTGTATTACTCTAGGGCCGAGTGGGTGCGGAGGAGCGGGATACCCGGGTGGGGGAGCCAGTTCACCAGGAGGGAGCTTGCAGGCGCCGGCCCTATATACGACATCGGGGTGCACGCCCTGGATAACGCGTGCTGGCTGATGTCTGATTTCGAGGCCGAGAGGGTGCTGGCGTCGAGCTACTCCAAGCTCGGCCCGAAGAGGAGGGGGCTGGGCGAGTGGGGCGTCCACGACTTCGATGGTTACTATGACGTGGAGGATCTTGCGGCGGCGCTGGTGAAGATGAGGAGCGGGGTCACCGTCGTTTTCGAGGTGAGCTGGGCCGCCCACGTGCCCGGGCCCCGGTACACGGTGAGGGTGCTGGGGGATGAGGCTGGGCTGGACCTGGAGACCATGACGCTGTACATGGACGGCGGGGTGGATGTCCCCATCGCGTACGAGGAGACCGACCCTTACCTGGAGGAGATGAGGCACTTCGTGGAATGCATCGAGGGTGGCGAGGCGCCGCTGACCGCGCCCGGGGAGATGCTGGCGCTGCAGGCCACGCTGGACATGATACTCCTGTCAAGCCTTGAGGACCGTGTGGTCAGAAGGAGAGAGGTGTAAAGTGTTTAGGTTCGCGCGGTTCTTTGCATTCTCACTTAGTAACTATGTGATTGTGGAGACTGAAGATGGGTTAGAGGTGAGCGCTCTGTTGATCGTAAACTCGTTAAATGACTGCTCTAGATGTTTGTGCATGGACACCGTTTGTATGGTGTTATTACCACGTTTACATCGGTACTGATTATACCTTCGAAATTCAGCTTATTCTCTATAAACCATTTAAGTTCCCGCATATCTTTAAAAACGACTTCGACGAAGATGTCCCACCCCCCCGTGGTTCTGTATATTACTTGAATGTCTGGGTACTTCATGAGTTCTTCAACAATAATTGGTATTTTCACGGGGCTTACGTTAAGCCCTATGAAAGCCTTGATGAAGTTACCTATCTTGTCATAGTTGATTAGCACATGGAATTGTCTTATGATCTCGTCTTTCTGCATCCGTCTGACGCGTTTCCGTACAGTAGCGTCACTTACATCTAGCTCTCGAGCGATTTCTCTAAATGGTTTGCGGCCATCTCTACTTAAAGATCTAAGTATCTGTAGATCCAGTCGATCTATCCGCAATTTCTTTCTCTTCTCTCTAAAGAGAACGTGGATCATTGGCGTTAGTTTTACACGATCATGTAATCTACGTTTTCGCTCTCTTTTAAAATAATTATAGTATTTATAGTATTTATATGTCTCGTTTCGAGAGCGTTTTTACGGGACTTTAATAATGCGGAACACACAGTTATTCCTAGAATTATACGAAACGCGTACAATTATGACTTCAATACATCCAATAACGCGAAGATCTATACCATAATAGAATGCGTGACGGCCTTAACCAGTTAGACCCTCATAGGGCTCTGGTTTTTCTTAGAGTAGACTCAAGGATAGAGAATATGCTAAAGAAAGAGATACTAAGCATAGAAGGGGTCAAGGAAGCCCACTACATTTACGGGCCTTATGACATGTATGTTGAAGTCGAGATCGACGACATAGAGTTGCTGCAGGACATTGTGCTTGACAAGATTAGAAATCTATACGGCATAATATCCACGACGACCTGTTACGTCGCCGAGTGAGACTTGTTCAGATACTCGAGGATGGCTCTAGCAGCCTTTTTGCCTGCTCCCATAGCGCTTATCACAGTTGCTGCGCCGCTCACCACGTCCCCGCCGGCGTATACGCCGTCGATACTCGTCTTCATCGTATCCTCGTCAACGACTATGGTGCCCCATCTAGTTGCCTCTAATCCTTTAGTGGTCTGCTGTATGATTGGGTTAGGAGTCTGCCCTATCGCCACCACCACGTTGTCTACATCCATGAGGAACTCTGAATCCTCCACAGCTATGGGCCGTCGCCTTCCAGATTCATCTGGCTCCCCCAGCTTCATGCTGATACACTCCATTTGAGTGACATAGCCTCTGTCGTCGCCGATGAACCCGACTGGGTTTGTGAGGAACCTGAATATTATGCCCTCCTCCTCGGCGTTCTCTACCTCCTCCTCCCTCGCGGGGAGCTCTTCTCTGCCCCTCCGGTACACTATGTAGACTTCCTCGGCGCCCAATCTCTTGGCACACCGAGCCGAGTCCATGGCCACGTTCCCGCCGCCGATGACCGCCACGTTCCTGCCCACCGTGATGGGGGTCCGATACTCTGGGAACCTGTACGCCTTCATCAAGTTGGTCCTGATCAGGAACTCGTTGGCCGAGTAGATCCCCTTGAGGTTCTCTCCGGGTAGGTTCATGAACCTGGGGAGCCCCGCGCCGCTCCCTATGAAGATCGCTTGGAAGCCTCTCTCGAAAAGCTCTGAAACTGTGTGGAGTCTTCCTATTGTGGCGTCGAGGTGTATCTTTGCCCCCAGGCTCTTAACATAGTCTACCTCCGCTTGGACTATGGCTTTGGGCAGCCTGAACTCCGGTATGCCGTACATCAGCACTCCACCCGCCTCGTGGAGGGACTCGAAGACCTCCACGTCGCAGCCTTTCATCAGAAGCTCGGCTGTCACCGTTAAGCCAGCGGGTCCCGCTCCTACGACGGCCACGCGGCCAAGTTTTTTGCCTTCAACAGGTTTTGAGGGTTCTCCGTGCTTTCTTTCGTAGTCTGCGGCGAACCGCTCAAGTCTGCCGATTGCCAAAGGCTCGCCTCTTACGCCGAGGACGCAGTGTTTCTGGCATTGGTTCTCCTGCGGGCAAACGCGGCCGCATATGGCTGGCAAGGCGTTGGTTTCCTTGATCTTGGTGGCTGCCTCGACGAAGTTTCCTGTCTTGATGAGTTGTATGAAACTCGGGATGTCGACGTCGACCGGGCATCCCTTGATGCACTGAGGGTTCTTGCAGCCGAGGCATCTGGACGCCTCTTGGATGGCCTGCTCCTCGGTGTAGCCGAGCGCGACCTCGTCGAAGTTGTTTACGCGCTCCTCCGGTGTCTGCTTTGGCATCTCCACCTGTGGGACGTCGAAGGCCATCAAACGATCCTCCTTTCCTGGAGAACCATGGCGATCTTCTCCTGGGCGGTGTAGTACCTCATCCGGGAGATGAGCTCGTCGAAGTCGACCTGGTGGCCGTCGAACTCTGGGCCGTCTATGCAGGCGAAGCGAGTCGCTCCGCCCACCGTCACCCTGCACGCTCCGCACATCCCTGTGCCGTCCACCATTATAGGGAAGAGGTTCACCCTGGTGGGGATGTTCAGCGGCCTCGTTGTCTCTGCTACCAGCTTCTGCATGGAGGTGGGTCCAAACGTGAAGACTCTGTCAAAGTGAGTTTCCTTGAACGCTCCCTCCAATAACTCCGGTAAGCCGGCTCCGTTTTCAGCTTCGTCGATGGCTATTAGCACGTTCTTACTTGCGTTCTTTATCTCGTCCAAGAGAAACAAGTGGTCTTCGCTTGGGACACAGATGATGTTGGTTACCTCGTTACCTGCCTCGCTGAGCCTCCTTGACAGATAGTGGTTAGCTCCCTGGAATACTCCTCCACCGACGCAGAGAACCTCTCCATACTTCTCTACAGTAATGGCGTTTCCGAGGGGGCCAGAGAAGTTGAGTATCGTGTCTCCTTCACCTAGGGCTCCAAGCTCCTTGGATGAGACGCCTACCTCGGCGAAGTATATTGTGACTGTACCTTCATTGGGGTCTTTCCCCGCTATCGTAATTGGTATTCGCTCGCCTCTCTCGTGGCTTCTGATTATTACGAACTGTCCTGGCTCCGCCTTCCTCGACACGGCTGGTGCGTATACCTTGAACATCTTGATGTTTGGCGGTATATCATGTTTCTTTGTTATCCTGTACACGCCGTCACCCTCCAGCCGCTGTCGCCAACTCTACTTCCTTGAACGCCCGGACGGTCTCGCGTTCGATCTTCCCAAGCCGCTTGATTCTCTCGGTGAAGCTCCGCATGTACTCCGCGAACTCCCTGGGCATACCGGCGCTGCAGAAGAACATCTCCAGCCTGTCGCCGCTTATGCCCAGGACCTCTAAGGCCTTCTTCGCTACCTCCACCCTCCTCTCGGCGAGGAGGTTGCCGTCTATGTAGTGGCACTGCTCCTTGAGGCATCCTGTCACTATTACTCCGTCGGCGCCTCTGCTGAGTCCCTCGTAGATGTGTCTGAAGTCGACCCTGCCGGAGCATGGCACCATGAGTATTCGGACGTTGGCCGGGTAGCTTAGCCTCATCACGCCTGCGAAGTCGGCTGCGGCGTAGCTGCACCACCTGCACGCGAAGACAAGCACCGTCGGGTTCGAGGAGTCCTCTGCCTCCATCCATGGTTCCTGCTGCGTGAGGGCTTTGACGGCGGGCATCAGCTGGCTGTCTTTGAAGTATCTCAGCTGCATGGCGCCGACGGGGCACTCCACGGTGCAGACGCCGCAGCCTTTGCACGCGGCCTCGACCACGTGGGGCTTCCCCGAAGGCAACCACTCTATGGCGTCGAAGGGGCATCCACTGGCGCACGCCCCGCATCCTACGCAGAGTTCCGGGTCGAGGACCGCGGTGACGGCGTCTACGCTGATCTCGCCAAGCCTCATGGGTATTGCCGCCCGTGAGGCCGCGGCGTATCCCTGGGTGACGCTCTCCGCTATGTTCTTGGGGGCGTGAGCCGTCCCACAGAGGTAGATGCCGTCAGACGAGAAGTCGACGGGCCGCATCTTGGGGTGCGCCTCGAGGAAGAAACCGTCTGAGCCCAGCGGGACCCGCAGCAGCCTAGCCAGGGCTCGCCCCTCCTCATGTTGCACCAGGGGGGTGGAGAGGACGATCAGGCCTGGCTGCAGCTCTATCTCTGATCCCTTAAGCGTGTCGTAGACCCTCAGGTTGATGGCGCCGCTCTGAGCTGATACCTCCGGCGGCTTCTCCGGGATATAGTTGATGAACTTGACTTCCTTGTTTAGGGCCTCCCTGTATAGTTCCTCTAACTCTATTCCGTATGCCTGAAGCTGCCTGTAGAGTATGTGGATGTCCGAGTCTGGGTTAAGCTCCTTCAGCCGTATGGCGTTCTTCAGCGCCACGCCGCAGCATATTCTGGAGCAGTACGTTCTCCTTTTCTCCTCCATGCTGCCCACGCATTGGATGAACGCCACATGGTCTGGAACATTGAACGAGCCTTCACGGAGCTTTTCCTCGAGTTCTAGCTGTGTTACTATGTTGGGTGTCTCACCATAGGAATAGTATCCTTCGGGGACGAAGACCTCTGCGCCGGTGGCCACGATGATGGTGCCCACCTCGGTGGAGAGATGGTTCTGGTTGGTCTGGATCCCCACGCTGAAATGGCCTATGAATCCGCTGACATCCACCACCCTTGACCCTGTGTAGAGCTGTATCTTGTCGTTGCTTCGCACCGCGGCGATCATGGGTTCGAGGAACTCCTCGGCGTCTTGGCGGGTCGGAGACAGGTCGTGCAGCTTCTTCACCAGGCCCCCGGGCTCGCTCTCCTTCTCCACCAATATGACCTGGAAACCCTGTTCCGCCAAGGCGAGGGCGGCGGTCATCCCGGCCACGCCGGCCCCCACCACGAGGGATGTGGGGGTGACATCGATCTTTCTCCTCTCCTCAGGCTCCAGGTACATCGCCTTCGCCGCGGCCATGTGGACCAGTTGTTTAGCCTTCGCCGTCGCGGCTTCCCTGTCCCCGTGGACCCATGAGTCGTGTTCGCGTACGTTGACCATCTGGAAGAGGTACCTGTTGAGCCCCGCCTCCTCCACAGCGTCCATGAACAATGGTTCGTGGGTTCGGGGGGTGCACGCGGCTACGACGACCCTCTCCAACCCTTCCCTCACGATGGCCTCCTTGATGTGGTTGATGCCCTCGGAGCTGCAGGTGTGGAGATTCTCCTCGACGTAGTGTACCCCCGGTATCTTGCGGGCGTACTCGGCGACGCTGGGCACGTCTACCACCCCAGCTATGTTGGTTCCGCAGTGGCAGAGGAACACCCCAATCTTGGGTGCCTCTTCCTCGCTCATCCTCCAGCCCTCCTCTTTGCAGCGATTACCGATATCATGGACGCCGCTCCGCTGGCCTCCGCGATGGAGTCTGGTATGTCCTTCGGGCCTTGGCAGAATCCGCAGACGTAGACGCCTCCACGAGTCGTACCAACCGGTTCCATGAGGGGCCTTGGCTGGGTGAAGAAACCGTACTCGTCGACATCAACCTTCAGGGTCTCGGCTAGATCCCTGTTTCCAGGGCTCGGGCGGAGGGCCGTGCAGAGCACGATCATGTCCGTCTCTGCTAGCCTTACGTCGCCGGTGTGGGTGTCCTCGTACCAGAATTGAAGCGTCTTGGTCTCGGGGTCTTCCCTGATCTCTCCCGGCTTACCCCTGACGTAATTGACTCCATACTCTTTCTTCGCCCTCTCTATGAACTCTCTGAAATCTTTCCCGAAGGCTCTGAGGTCTGTGTAGTAGATGGTTGCCTCCACGTCCGGGGCGTGCTCCTTCGCTAGCATCGCCTCTTTCGTGGCGTGCATGCAGCACACCGCGGAGCAGTAGGGGTATCCCTCACGCAGGCTTCTGGAGCCGACGCACTGGATGAAGGTGATGCTATGTGGGTGCTGGCTGTTTGAAGGACGGAGCAGCTCCCCCTCGGTGGGGCCGGTGGCCGTTATCATGCGCTCGAACTCCATGGCGGTGACGACGTCGCTGTACCTCCTGTACCCATACTCGTTGATGATGGTGGGATCGAAGGGCTCAAGCCCCGTGGCCACGACTATCCCTGAGGCATTTATCTCAAGGGTCTCCTCTTTCTGGTCGTAGTCTATGGCTCCTGCTTCGCAGAGCTTCTCGCAGGCTCCGCAGACGCCCTGCGTCAAGTGGAGGCAGTGCTCCGGGTCGATGCTGTAGACGAGCGGCACCGACTGGGGGAACGGCAGGTAGATGGCTTTCCTGTCGCTGAGCCCCATCTGGTACTCGTCTGGCACGCGTACGGGGCACTTCTGGGCGCATACGCCGCAGCCTATGCACTTGTCCTCGTCAACGTACCTGGGTTTCCTTGTCACCTTCACGGCGAAGTTCCCGGCTTCCCCGGAGACCTTGGTTACCGTGGAGTTGGTGAGGAGCCTGATGTTGGGATGCCTGTATACCTCGATCATCTTTGGCGCGAGTATGCAGATGGCGCAGTCGAGGGTCGGGAAGGTCTTGTCAAGCAGCGCCATCTTGCCCCCTATGCTTGGCGTCCTCTCAACGAGGTACACTTTGTGGCCGCCGTCTGCCAGGTCAAGGGAGGCTTGGATTCCGGCTATTCCTCCGCCAATCACTACTACGGATGACTCCATCGCCTCAGCCTCCAATTTTATCGATCACTTCATCAACCGGACTCATGTTGAAATCGAGACCCAGCTCGAACGCGTCCATGCCTAGGGCTAGTCCCAGGAGCTGGGTGATGTAGAAGACTGGGAGGCTCAGACCCTCGTCGTGTATGATCTTGCCAGCGGCTTCCTGCCTTGAGTCGAACATCTTGAGGCAGAACGGGCAGTTGGTCACGAGTCCATCGAAGCCCCGTCTCTGGATGGCTTGGATCTTGTAGCCCGTCAGCTTGAAAGCCGCCTCGTAGTTGCTTAGTACCAGGGTCGCTCCGCAGCAGTCCATCTTCTCCGGGTAGTAGCGCGTCTCGGCTCCCAGAGCCTGGGTCACCTCGTCCAGCAGCCTAGGGTCCTCGGGGTCGTCGGTGTACTTGAAGTCGCTGGGCCTCAACGCGTGGCAGCCGCAGTGCGTGGCGAAGCTTAGACCCGATAACGGCTTTTCTATCTCTCCTTCTATCCTTTCAACTCCGATGTCCTCGTGAAGAACCTCCAGTATGTGCCTGACCCTTTTGCCTCCTCTATACTCCAAGCCCTCGTTGCTGAGAGCCTCGTTGATGTAGTCTTTGAACTCCTCGTCGGAGTCTAGGTAGTGCTTCACTTCGTTCAGGGAAGCGTAGCAGCCGTTGCAGAGTGGGAGTATGTCGAGGCCGTCCCTCTCGGCTATCGCGAGGTTTCTCGCCGAGAGGTAGAACCACGCCGAGTCGTTGAAGCTCCTCAGGGGGTAGCCGCAGCAGCTGAAGCCCTCGGGGTCGTGGAGCTCCACCCCTAGCCTGGGCAGGGTTCTTCTGGTGGACATCTCGTAGCCGTACTGCTGGGTGTGTATCCAGCAGCCTAGGAACAGCGCGTATCTCAACGCCTCGACTCCCCCAGAACCTTGGTCAATCCCTTTAGGAACCCCTCGATGTCGGCTGGGCCTTCGAGGTCGGGCAGGTTAAGGTCACTCCTCTCGTAGTTCTCGAATTCCCTGTCGAATATCTCCTGGGGTAGCTGAATGGCTCCGTACCTCTTGATGGATGCGAACAGTATGTCAAGATCCTTGGGGTAGTCGTAGCCTTTTAGCACCGACAGGTTCTGGAGGTATATGATGATGTCGTAGGGGGTTATCTCCCGTGGGCAGCGTTCCATGCATTGATGACACTGGGTACACATCCATATTATGTCGGAGCCGAGAAGCTCCTCGACGAGGTCTCTCTGGGCCATCAACGCGATCCTCCGTGGCCTCAGCTCGAGGTATCTGGCGGCTGGGCACCCGCTGGAGCATTTACCGCACTGGGTGCACTGCTCCGCCACACCGATGTACGCTTTCTCTTTTTTTGATAAACGACTTAACGCCATCATCTGTCATGCTTCCACTCCAAGCATTGGTTGATTGAAATTCCTAAGCCAATGAATACCATATGAGAGCATGATCCGTTGTCTCGAGGAGACTTGACTCTGGTTAGGACACTGATTTCGCCTTTTTTATATTATTGAATATGGAAATGTTCTTATTTCGCACAATCTAACGGTAATCGTCCTCTTTACGAACCAATATTGCGTTATATGCCATCGCAAAAAGAAGATGACCCGCTTTACCTTTATTTTCCTTAATATTAAAAAAATAACAAAGAAGATTCATCTATTCATGTTAATAACGTCATTTTTTTATAGAGTTTTTAATACATTTGTATTTACATTGGGTGATGCATTGTTGTGCATCATGTTGATACAAAAACTACGGTTATGCTCGTTACGCTCTCGATGCATGTGTGTAGGGTCTTGTCTGTGATGTTTAGCGGCTTGGATATACGCGGATACGAGACGTTTATGGGGTTTCGTTGAAGTTGTCTTTCATTCCCTTGATTATCTTTGATAAGAGGTGCTGGAACTTTTTCCTGTTTTCGGGGTCCCTGCTGTCGTCGTAGTAGCTGTTGTAGAGGAAGAGGCATTGACCGTAGACGCTTCCTAGGAGGAACGCTGTACGGTTATCGTCTCCAATTGCGGGCTCGATGCTATTCCAGAAGTCTGATACGATCTTGAGGTTCTCGTCATCGCTGTAAGAACAAATAATTTCGTTTATAAGTTCTAAGAACACCGAGTCCATGAGTGTTGTAGTAAGATATGTTTTATAAACAATTGTCGGTTCCAATTAAGAACAGTCGTTCTTTTTTTATTTAAGTTTATCATATTGTAATGATGTGTCATCGGACAAATATGTCACGAGGACATTTAGGTTTCCTGATAATATCAACGAGATGCTGATAGAGGAAGCGAAGGCATTGAATCAGAGCGTGAACTCGTTGATAAATCACTTGGTCCATAAGTACTTATACCATGGGAAGTTCTACAGCAGCTCTCAGCTGCTCTGCATCGATCGAAAAACCATTTCATTGATCTTCATGGCGTTGAGTGACGAGGAGGCGGCTGGGGTGGGTGAGCATGCGGGTTGCACCCGTGCCAGGGTTGATATGCTGATGCGTGGGATGAAGCTGAATTTCCCGTCTGTCAAGTGGTTTATCGAGGAGGTTATGGCGGGGTATGATGGATGGTTTGCGTGCGATTATCATCAGATGAACGGTGAGCATATGTTTCATCTTAGGCACGTGTTGGACAGGAAGTGGAGTGTGTTTATTAGGTCTTACCTTGATGCCATGGTGATGAACATCCTGGATGTAGATGTGAAAGCGGATATCGGTGATGATACAGTTACGCTGAGGATACCTGTCAGGTCCATCAGGTGAGGAGACGCCTCGACTGCAGGAGGCGAGTCGTGGAGCTTACCTCGTGGTGTAGCTCTGCGAACGTCGGACCCATTTAATCCAGGGGCTTATAACCTTGTCTTCACGGGGTTCTTGCCGCCATCAGCTGAACCAACAAAACAGAGTTGTAGTTCTCTTTTGTGCCTTTTGAGTCAGATTTATTTTTTCTTATCATGTCCTCGGGCCCGTAAACACCCACGATCACCAGGACGATCGCGCTGAACACAATCAACAGAGGTAGAGGCACGAACTTGTATCTGGGAAGCCAGGGGATGGAGGGAATGTTGATTGGCGCGATGTCGCTGGCCGTGTTACCCATGGCGTGGAAGAGCACCGCGGCCAGGAGGCTTCCCTCGGTGTTGTTGTATATCCAGGTCCTGTAGAACGTCGCTATCGTCTGCCACAGTATCAGCAACGGGATCGACATGCCGTAGCGGGCGTCGCCCACCCAGAAGACGAGGGGCACGTGCCATAGGCCCTCCATGAGGCCCAGGGCCATGCTGGCTTGTGTCGCGTTGAGCCGGGACTGGAGTCTGGGTAAGGCGTATCCTCTCCAGCCGAACTCCTCGCTCAGGCCCCCGTGGAGCACGCTCGCGGCGAGGGGCGCGAGTATGATTAGCGGGTTGTCTGTCCATGCCGGTGTGGGTTGGGGGACGTTGAAGATCGTCGCCGAGGATACCCTGATCAATAGGAAGATGGCTGGGTAAAAGGCCAGGGTTATGATGAGCCATGTTTTCGAGGGTTTACAGTCTCTGAATCGTCTCCAGAGCCTGCGGGGGCCTTCCCTGCCTTCGCTCAGGTAGCTGGTCACGAAGGCGGCGATGGTTGGCCCGAAGGGGCTGACGAGGATGATGGGCAGGATCAGTCCCATCTCGCCGAGGTCTACGTTGGGTGTGCCGGTTCCCATTGGGAGTCTGAGTATGCCGAGTATGAAGGGTGACCAGAAGGCCCAGGTCCAGGCGAACGCGGTCACGAAGAACAGCGCCAGGTTTCCGGGTTCCAGGTCCCGGGTCTTGTAGTTTGCCTCGGTGTTCATGCCACAACGGGATTCCGGGTTTCCTTTTTATTGGTTTTGCATGAACGATGCATTGGGCGCAACTGTGGTGTTTGAGGGGTAGGCTAATGCCTTTCCTCACAGCGTCCAGTATGAGAGCCTGACACTATGTGCGCAGCCAGCGTGCGTTGAGACGATTCTGAGGTACGCATGCGATGTTGTCAGCCGTAGTCCCAGACCCATATGAACGTGTCAACGCATCCCGTGGCCATGAACCCGATCGTGTAGTTGCCTGCGGCGCGGAGGTCCATGTCCGCCGATCCGATTGAGAAGACCGAGGACGTTGTGCGTCGCCCGACAGAGGTGCCGTTGGCGTATCTCAGTGTGATCTCCAGGGTCCCGGGGACTCCATCATCGAGTTTCTGAGACTGGAAGAGCCAGACGAACCTGACCTCGTTACCGTTTAGATGGAAGGGCCCGAGAGAGTTGCGTACTACCTGGTGGGTGTCCTGGCCGAAGGATTCGCCATAGTTGAAGGCGAGACGCCAGTCCCTCCCAGAGTATGCGGTGAACTCCTCCTTCAATGACGCTAACTCGTTCTCCAACTGGTTCACCTTAGTCGACATCTCCTGAATGGGTTTTATGCCGAGAACGTATCCGGTGACGCCGCCAACTATCAGAGCCGCCACGAGAAGGTACACATTCAGTTGGTTTAGTTGACGACCCATGTGTCTTGGTAAACTATAAAGTTATTATTACTATGTGTGTGCGTATCGGTTATGGTTTCTTTTTCAGCTCGTCTGAGATGTATTTGAACCAGTTCTCGGCGTGGAACTTGGGGACCACGACTTCTATATGTCCAGCTCGTCGGGGAAGAGGAAGGCGGTCTTCGCCGCGGTGATGTTCTGGGTCTCCACGTTAGCCCGTGGTGGGTGGATCGTGTCTTTTAAACTTGGTTGAAAGGGGGTTCGGAGCCCGGGTATGGACGGGAGCTCTGTTTCCCGGTCCTCGGGGTTTTCTCCCTGTTTGATGGGGTTGGAGGCGGCGTATGATTTCTCGCGGGGCTGAGCATCCTGTTGGTGCTTTAATCGACGAAGGCTGGGGGACTCCATTTTTTGGTTTATATAGAATGTGCCATGTAAGGAGATCATGGGCATCTCCTCGTACGCAAAATATGAGAACCGCTGGTATGCCTTAATCATTATCTCGCTGGGCTTGGCCATAGTCGTGATCGATAACACCATTCTGAACGTCTCGATACCTTATATGATAAGTGACCTCGGGGTCCAGCTGAGCTCCCTCGAGTTCGTGATCTCGGGCTACTCGCTTACCATATCCGCGGTGTTGATAACGGTGGGGCGGTTAGGCGACCTGGTTGGCAGGAGAAAGGTCTTCGTCGCTGGCGTCATCGTTTTTATGATGGGGTCATTCATCGGCTCAGAGTCGACCGGCATATTTCATCTTCTTCTCGGTAGGAGCCTCATTCAGGCCGTGGGTGCGGCGATGACGTTGACCTCCGCGCTGAGCCTGATCGACGGCACCTTCAAGGGCGAAGAGAGGGCCATAGCCTTCGGCGTGTGGGGCGCCATAGCCGGTGCCTCGGCGACGGTGGGGCCTCTGCTTGGGGGGTACCTTACCTCGTCTTTCTCGTGGAGGTGGTCCTTCAGGATCAACATTTTCGTGGGCATGGCTGCTTTAGCGGGCTCTGTTTTGATCGTTGAGTCCTGTGGTGAGAAGGAGAAGAGGTTCGATTGGGTGGGGACTCTTTTATCTTCGTCGGGGCTGCTGTTCCTAGTATATGGCTTCATCGAGGGTGACAATTACGGCTGGTTTAGGCCTAAACAGGAGTTTACTTTTCTCTCCTACAGGTGGCCGTGGGATGCTGTCTCCGTTATACCCTTTTTCTTCGCGTTATCCGTTCTGTTGATCAGGTCGTTTATACGCCATGAATCTGTGCTGGAAGAGGAAGGCCGTTCTCCTCTCCTAGAGTTGAGCATGTTTCGATCAAGGGCGTTCAGCATCGGTTTAGCCATTTTGGCGATACTGGCCTTTGGGCAGTCTGGTACTTTCTTCATGTTGCCCATTTTTTTTGAGAACGTCTTGGGTTTGAACGCGTTCCAGACTGGGCTGTATTTTCTTCCAGCCTCGATCGGTATACTCGTGTTCGGGCTTCTCTCGGGTTTCATCTCAAAGAGGGTTGACGTAAAGTATCTGGTCATATCTGGGCTATTCGTTTTGGCTCTTGGTACCTTCGTTTTGCGGGGCGCGATATCGGTGGGTGCTACCTACATCGATCTTTTTCCCGCTCTCTCTCTATTCGGGCTGGGGTTCGGCTTAGGGTCGAGCCAGCTAAACAACATCATATTATCCTCTGCGCCTCTAAACGTTGCAGGCGAGGCGTCGGCCATCAGCGCGACGATGCGTCAGGTGGGAGGTAGCATAGGGGTGGCTATACTCGGGGCCATTCTCGTGGGTTCGATGTTCACCAGCGCAGGCGTGAGGATACAGAGTGATCCTAGAATACCCGATGAGGTTAAGTCTCGGGTAGAGAGCACCCTCTCCGAGAACGGGCTGGACAGTAAGCAGCTGCAGCGGCTCTACGATTCTCTACCGGTGAACGTTTCGTTGATCCTAGAGGATGACATCCGTCAAGGTATAGTAGAGGCGACGAGGACATCCATATCGTATTCGGGGTTTTTTGTGTTAGGCGCCGCCGTCGTTTCTCTTTTCCTCGCGCCTATCGAGATAAGGAAAAAGATGTGAGCACGTGTCAGCTTCGAGTGCATGTGTGATGTGGATGTGTGCACGTATCTGGGGTCTGTGGGTCTTCTGGGCGAGGAGGATGATGTAGTGGGTGGATGGGCTGGTGTTGTGTGACGACGGGTCCGTGGACCTTATGCGGTCTGGTGAGGCTTAGGTTCTTGAGCCGGCGTGAACCGCGTGGCTCGGATCCTAGTCTGTCACGTAGTCCTCCAGGTACGCTATCTCGACGTCGAAGGCTTTTCTCTCCGTCTCCGCCAGCAGCTCCCTCTCTCTTCCGGCGAAGAGGTATGGCACGGACAGGCGCTTCGCCAGGGACAGGGTGAAGCAGTCCGGCAGGGATACACCTGAACCAGGAAAGCGTCCTAGCACCCCTGCTCTCACACATGTTCGACTACGAGGAAAAAACCGTCCAAAAACTCCGAGAAGACATCAAGCAGCGCCTCTGCCCCCTCCCCGCAGTAGAGTCAGCCAAGATATTCGGAAGCGTAGCCACAGGCCGGGAAGAGCCGCGAAGCGACATCGACCTCCTCGTAATAACCCATGAAAGAGAGGAAACAGAGGAAAGGCTCACGGAGCTGCAGATACACTGCAGCAAAAAATACGGTAACCCCATAAACCCCTACATACTGACCCCCGAAGAAGAAAACATGGACAATCAGCAGCTAGTAAAAGAAATACGTGAAAACAACATCCCCATCTGCAGCAGAGACCGGTGACAGGACGTGTCCAAGACGAGGAAGGTGAACAAGGAGCTATACCGCAACTACCTCCAGAAAGCAAGGGAAAACCTGGAGACTGCGAAAGAATCCCTGCAAGCCAGACGGCGGAACGCCGCCACGATAAACGCGGTCCACAGCGGAAAAAGCGCCACAGACGCCTTAACCGTATTCATAATAGGCGTAAGACACGTGGGACAACGACACGAAGACGCCCTCTCGCTGCTCCAAACCCTAAACCTCCCTAAAAAACGAGCTGAGAAACAAGAGCAGACAGCTCAGCAGGCTGCTAGGCATAAAGAACGCCTCCGAGTACGAGGAGCGGCTCATCAGTAAAAAAGGGGCAGCCACGGCCGTCAGAGACGCAGAAAGATACGTCGAATGGATAAACGACAAGCTACAAGCATAAACTTCTCTCCAAAACCAGACAAGCCTCCCAGGAAAACCCAGCACCCACGTCACCCCGCCAGGCATCCGGGCCTCCCCCAACCAAACACATCCAACTGCCGCTAAAAAAAGGAAAGATCATGACGAAAAAAATTTAACCAAACCCAGCCACAAAACCAAGGAAAACACAATAAACAAACCAAAAACCAATGAAACCAACACAAAACCAATAACCACCCAACCCGGAAAAAACGCTTGTAACAAGTAACCAGTTACAAGGAAAAACGCAAACTCGCCTCTAGCCCCGTTCCCTGAAATCATGGAACACACCGTCACGCACCTGAGCCAGATAACTACCACCCCTCATCACCCACAATATCCGGTGGCCCTCCCTCGCCATCTCACCCCACCTGCTGCCCTTGTCCGGGTTCTGCTCGATGAAATCATAACCCCCCACACTGAACCTACGCAGCCCCTTGACCGAAGTATGCTCCAAGCGATAGACCCTGCCATCGATCTCAACGGTCCGTCGGTAATTGAAGAGCGCATCATAAGCCTTGAGGGCCTTTCCGCGGAGATCCTCCATAACAGGATCCACGGAATCTCGGATAATAAAGCTAAAGACTTCTTCCAAGGATGAATGAAAGCCTATGAGTCTTTCACCCCACAATCACCCAGAAAACCAGGTGAAACGGGGTACCATGCCTGGGCGGAGCCAAAGCTATGGATGAGCGGCCTTCGTTTAATGTTCTTCTACCTTCAGACCCTGCACCCTCTCGAAGTGGGTAACGTTTCTGGTGACCAGAGCCTCGGCTCCGCTGGTGAGCGCGATCCCCGCGATGAGCGAGTCGAAGGGATCGATCCCCCTCCCCTCCTTGTCCAGCGTCCCCGATATCTCGGCGGCCCTCACAGCGGCCTCATAGTCCAGATCCAACACCTCCAAGTTCGCGACGAGACGCTCTAAGGCCTCCATCCTCCTCGGCGGATCCGACATGGCCCTGTAAACCCCATAACATGCCTCATAGACGTTTACGACGGTAGTGGCGGCGCCGCCCTCACCGTCCAGCTCCTCAGCCTTGCCGAGGGTCGATGAATCTTCGCGGAGGAGGCAAACCAGGAACGTCGTGTCAACTACCTTCAACGCGGCGCATCTCCATGGACTCCGCGGCCCTCCTCCTCAACTCGGATATACCGCCCCAGTAAGCCTCCATCTCCTCCTCGGAGGCGTCCGACCACAGCCCGGCGCAGTCAGCGAGCCTACGGCGTCTGGCGAGCCTCCTGATGGTCTCCGTGAAGCTCTCTCCCTTGAGCTTCATCTTCTTGAGGAGCTCGTAGGCGTCCTCCGACACCGATATCGTTTTAGACGTCAAAACTCATCTACATCTACATATACATATGTAGAAATAAGCTTTATTGAGCAAGAACACAGCCAACCAAGGTCACCACGAGACCTCTAAAATCTCCATTAAAGGCATAGCCCACATATCATATTATTATAAAATAGTGTAAAAAATTAATTTCATCTTAACTCGTTTTTCAGGTTTAAATAACATGTTATTTCAGAAATAAATGATGAAAAATGAGGATCAAGAGACCCTTCGAATTTGACATCACCCCAAGTGAACTCAAGACAGGAACACACTGGGTATCCGTACACCTAAAAAACGTGAGCACCGACACGCTAACCCAACTAGACATAAAGCTGTACTCCAGGAACCAGACCTTCATCGACGTCTGGGGAACAGGAACATACACCTCCGAGATCAAACCCGGAGACGAACGATTCTTCCCCTTCCAGATCTACGCAAACCAAACCACAAAGCTCTATGTAACGGTATCAGGCTACCGAGAAGGAATCTACTTCTTCTGGACGTCACCGAACATCGAGATCTACGTAGGCATAACCACCGCGAAGCTCAGAAACGTATTCGCGCTAACCCACCCATACGCCGTCGGCGGAGAAACCCTCGAAGCAGAAGCCGTTGTGGAGGGGGTAACCGGCGGAGATAACTTCTTGATAACCTTCTGGCACGACTCACCGTCAAGCTTCGAGAAACTGGGAGAAACGAAGATCGAGAAACTAGGCCCCGGAGAAGTAAAGAAAAGCTCCATAGAGTTCACACCTAACGAGTCGGGAAGACACGAGATCCACGCCTATCTCTACGACGACCATCGTTACATAGGAACCGACTCCGACGTCATCTGGGTAGAATAAATCCCCAATTTTTTTTTGGTAAAAAAATTAAAGATATAAAAACCATGGCTTTAGATTTTTAAAACACCCTTCTTAAAATCTGGTATGAGCTGGGTAACCGTTGATGGAGAAAAAGACGATAAAGAAATCTCAGTTTACTCTTTGAGCTATTGCCACGCCTGTGATGAAGCAAAAGCGTACCTAAAAGAAAGGGATGTAAAGTTCAGGTACCTCGACATAGATAAAGCCGATCCAGAACACAGACAGGATGCAGCCGGCATCTTCGGCTGGGACATCCCCCAAGGAGGGATAAGCATCGCCTTTCCTATAATCGTTGTAGACGATACCAAGATAATAGGCTTCGATAGAGAGAAAATAGCAAACTCACTCAACCTTACCCAAGAAAAAAAGGTGGAAAAACAAGGATGATGAGAAGATTACCGATATCCGTTAAACTCGCTCCCATGGAAATAAAAAAGGGAAAGAGTCGGATAAACCTGAATATCAAAAACCATGGAAACAAAGAAATTGAAACACTCGAAGTTGGACTAGCCTCACTAGACCAACGGCTCATAAACGTCAAAGACTCTCTAAAATGGGTAAAAAACATCGACCCAAAAGAGACCATCATCGTACCCTTTAGCATATCAGCACATGGTTCCGCCAGACTATACATCAGAATCTTTGGGTACATGGACGATGAGAGATTCTCATGGGAATCACCGGCACTAAGAATAAAGGTAGGCGAAGAAGCAGCAGAGATCATAAACCTGCTAATACTTGGAGAAGCGAAACAAGAAGTGGGTCAATCAATAAAAGTTGAGACAACCATTAAAGGCTTGAAACCTAATTCATCAATAAATATTGATTATTGGGTAAATACCCCAGAGGGGGTCTTCAACAATCTAGGACAAGAGAAAATAACCATACAAAAGGTAGGTATAGAAAAGGATGTAATCACTTTCATACCGCAGATTGAAGGCCAATATACAATATACGCTTATCTATACGTTAATTCGAAGCAAATAGATCGTCAATCAGATAAAATATACATAATAGAAAAAAAGTTCTCAAAATAAACACCCCTTTATATTTAAAAAGGATTTTCAGACCGGTAATTAGCCTGATTACGATTTCTTAGTAAAATTTAGAGATTAAAATTTAACATTATTAGCATATTTTCGAAAAAACACTTTCTATTGTTTCCTGAAATCAAAGAACTCACCATCACGTACCTGGGCGAGATACTTTCTGCCTCTCATCACCCACATAATCTGGTGCCCCTCTTTCGCCAACTCACCCCACCTGCTGCCCTTGTCCGGATTCTGCTCGATGAAGTTATAGCCTTCCACCCTGAATTTACGCAGCTCCTGGATCGAAGTGTGCTCAAGGTGATAGACCATGCCATCGATCTCAACGGTTTCCTGGTTGTCGAAGAGCGCCTCATAGGCCTTGAGAGCCTTCCCTCGTAGATCCTCCATGATAGCATCCATGGTATCTTGAATAATAAAGCTGAAGAATTAACATAAGGAGGCGCCGAACAGTGCCCAACTGGGTGAGAGTGTATGATCCCTAATTTTCTAGGATTCAGAGAGATTTAAATGTAATATTGTGTGTGGACGCCGATCTAAAGCGTCTTCTCTACAGAAATAATTAGAGAGGCTGTGGCTATTTTTAGTTTATATACTTTGGATTACTTTCCTGGTTTCCTGTGGGAATTCCTCGATCAACTTTTTGATCAAGAGTCCTGCAACATGAGTCTTGAATCCCTGCTCGTCGAAAGCTATGGTGTACAATCTTCGATGCCCGCCTTTGCCCGTTCTCTCCGTATAGGTAAGCAGACCTTCATCCACCATAGCATTGAGGAAGTTGATTACGCTGGCCCTGCTGATGCTGCCCTGGAAGCTCTGGTTAACGTTTTCCCAGACTGCCCTGCTGTTGGCGTCACCAGGTCTTATGCTCCAGAGGTAGCGTAGAGCCTCCACCTGCCAGTCCTTGAAGAACATCTCCAAGTGATCTCTCCCCGTGTCGAGTTCAAGCGGCATAGAACTAATTATCTACAGTTTTTAATTAAAAAACCTGTCGAATACGAAGAATAAAAAATGATTCTCGGCGCTCAGGTTTACTAAAATTAAAAACATTATTACGAGAGTAAAACCAGTACAACTCATAGCCTGCGGCGGTGAGCGCGAGGTGAAGGCACTACTAGTAGGTAGCGACCACGAGGCACTGAGATTCATAAAAATAAACCTCAACATAATAGACCCCCAGATAGAGACCGAGCTGGCGTCCTCAAGAGAAACGGCCCTAGAGAGACTAGGCTCAGACGACTACGATTGCGTCGTCTCTGAGTACGCTCTCCCCGACACCGACGGCATACTCCTGGGAGAGGAGGTAAAGAAGACCCGAGACACGCCCTTCATCCTCTACACCTCGCGAATAGACGAGGAGCTGGTGGAACAGGCATACCAGAGCGGAGTAGACTCCGTGGTCAGAAGAGAAAGAGGCATAGACCACTTCAACATCCTCGCCAGGACCATGGAGGACGCCGTGGAGATCCGCTGGCAGCGCAGACTCTACAAGGACATCGTGGAGAACAGCCGCGACGCCATACTCATCATAGTCGACGGCACCATCGAGTACGTCAACCCAGCCGCCCTCCACATCTTCGACGTAGAAGACAGATCAGAGATCATCGGGGCCTCCGCCGTGGACTTCCTGGACCCGGCGGAGCAAAAGATATTCGAGAGCATAGAAGCCAGGGAACGGGAGGGTCGCCACCCCTACACGTACGACTACCTGTACGGCTTCGGCGAGAGGCTCGACAGAAGGTTCGAGGCGTCCATAAGCTTCATCAGATACCACGGGGAACCCGCCCTCCTCGCCTTCGTGCGAGACATTACGGACAGGGTGAAGAAAGAGAACCTGCTGCAGGCCCTGCACGACCACGCCACCCTCCTGAAGACCGCCGAGAACGTCGAGGAGATCGGCGAGACCACCCTGGATATCATGGAGAAGATCCTCGGCTTCACGTACGCCTCGTTCCACGCGGTCCGGGGCTCCACCCTCCAAACCCTCGGCACGAGGGGAGCCCCCCTTCTTGACAACGTCAGAGAGATGCCTCTGAGCGGGGCAGGCATCACTGTGAAGGCCGCAAAGAAGGGGGAAACCCAGTACGTCCCGGACACAAGGCTGGACCCTGGCTTCATGAAGGGCTCAACGGACTCCCTCTCGGAGCTGTCCGTCCCCGTGACCGTGGAGGAGGAGACCGTGGCCGTGCTGAACATAGAGAGCCTCGAGCTCGACGCCTTCACCGTATTCGACCACTACCTCTTAGAAGTCCTCGCCGCCCAGGTAGCCTCGGCGATGAAAGAAATCCACCAGAAACCGGGTATAATCTAAGAAATTCCTAAAACACCGGCGTTCAAGGCTTACCGAGACACCTTACCTGCCTTTAAGCTAATCTGTACGGCATTTTCATATCTCTCCTAGGTACCGGTACATACGCCTCCTTTAAATGACACTAACACTATCCAAGACCGGGTGGCCAAGCTTGCCTCGGATCTGGGTGCGAGAAGACACATACCGGAGGCTAGAGCAAGAAGCCGAGAAAGAGGGGCTAACAGTCAGCGAGCTAGTTGAAAGACTCGTCCTAAGACACAGTAAACATAGAAGCTAGAGCCCGCTGCTCGGGATGCTTTAGGCTCTCTTTGTATATTAAGAGATGGAAAAGTTAGAAAAGTATATAATTATGGAAACCTAGGAAAATGCGTATGAGCGTCAGCATCAAGGGCCTAGACGAGAATGCCTACAGAAACCTCAAGGCCGAAGCCATTCGCCACGGAATGAAGGTAAGCGAAGCCGCGACCGAAGCCTTCAGGCTCTGGGTAGCCTCAAAGAGACAGACAAGACAAAGAGACGAAGAACGCATGCGAAAGGCAGCCGAAGACATGGACGCGCTTAGAAACAAAAGCGAGATTAAGTGGTCCGGAGCCGAGGAGATACGGAGATGGCGAGACAAACGGAAGCGGTAGTAGACGCCTCCGTCGCCGTCAAGTGGCTCTCCGAGGAAGAAGGAACCCAAGCCGCCCTAAAACTGAGAGAGGAACACATAGAAGGAACCACCATTCTATCGGCCCCCGATCTCCTCCTCTACGAGCTGGCGAACGCCCTCAGATACAAGCCAGACTTCGACGACGAGAAAGCAGCGCAAGCCCTGTCCGACCTCATCGACCTACAGATCGACCTGATAAACCCTGGGAGAGAACTCCTCCAACAATCCATCGAAGACGCGTACCTCTACGATACAACGGTCTACGACTCATGCTACCTCGCCCTCGGTGAACTAATGGGAATCGAAGTCTACACATCAGACAGAAAGTTCTACGAGAAGGCGAAGGAATCAGACATATTGAGACTCATATAAATCTGATAAAGGCACGCGTACGTAAACTATGTCTATCCTTTTCATGTCCAGCGTAGAACAGATACATACTGAGTGATGGTCTTGGCTAAAGCCGTCTCAGCCCGCCTCCACCGCGAAAATATAGACCAGATAGAGGAGGCTGTCAGTTAGTCTGTTCGGCGACCCGTTCCAAGGCGTCGTAGAGGAACCTCGTCACGTAGCCTGAGAAGCTGGTGATCCCCTGCTTGAGAAGCTCCTCCCTGTTCTCCGTGTACTGCTGCATGAGTTCGTCGTAGATCTCTTCTCGTACCGTTATAGACCTGAATCCCTTCCTAGGCATACTGTACATTACCGTACAAACAGTTTATGAGTGTTATGTTCCTCAATATGAATAAAATTAGGTACCATGTCATAGACACGGCACGCCCCATATAGCGTACATAGCTAAGCCGAGTGAACCGGTTTACCTCAACTTTATAAACAATGATACAGCCCTCCCACAAGGAGAGGCAGACACCGAAATAGATAGCAATCTCTCCTGAATCTATTGCGACCTCCTCTCCACAAAGTCACACATGAAGCGACAGAGCCACCGAGGTCCCCTGTGAACAATTTTATCACCCGCCCCTCAACCCGAATAGCCATGGATCGAAGCGCATTAAGCAAGGACATAGAGACCCTAAACCGGTTCATCAGGATCTACTGCGAAACCAAACATAGGGCGCTCAAGGAACGAGCCACGAGGATGGCTCGACCTTGGGGCTGTGCCCAGAATGCGCTGAGCTTCTCTCCTATGCCACAGAGAGACGGGAACGCTGCCCCTTGGACCCCAAGCCTTCCTGCAAAAACTGTCACATCCACTGCTACGAGCCATCAATGAGAGCCAGGATAAGGGAGGTCATGAGGCACTCTGGGATGCACCTGATAAAGCGTGGCAGACTCGATCTGTTGGTACACTACTTATTCTAATCCGCAGGGTAAAGCCGAAAGGTATAGAGTATGTCATCGTTAACAACGTACCCGTAGCTGAGAAATCCAGGCAAACTGGAGCCACCTCATGCATCATATTAAAGGGAGAATAAATAAAACCCCTATTTTCCCCGTTATCTGTGCCTTAACACATGCCCCGGCCTTTCTCCGGTTAACATCCCCTTCTCTACGACGATGACGCCGTTGACTATCGTGTAGTCAATGCCGACGGGGTACACGTCGTGGTTGATGCCCTGTGAGAGCTCAAAGCAGTTACGGAAGTTGGCTCTGTGGGAGATCGTCGCCGGGTCGAAGATGACTATGTCGGCCCAGTAACCCTCCCTGAGGAGCCCCCTGTCTGTGAGGCCCATCGTCGCTGCAGGGTTACTCGTCATCTTCATGACGGCGTCCTCCCACGACAGGAGCCCCCTCTCCCTCACGTACTCTCCTAGGACCAGAGGGAACGTGCCGTAGGCCCGGGGGTCGGCCGAGGTGGCCGTGACGCCTCGGGGCGACTCGATGGGGGCGTCGGACTCGATGGAGACGTATGGCACCTTCAGCTGCTCGGCGAAGATGGGACTGTACATGTCTTCGTAGGACGTGCCCCTGAAGTTGAGCCACCTGAGGTAGCCTCCCTCCTCCACCATCATGTCGAACCAGGCCGTCCAAGGGTCCACACCCCTGCTCTCCGCGATCTCGCTGAACGTCATGCCGACGTACCTCTTGTTGTCGGCCGTCCACACCTGCTGGACCTGCATCTTGGACCACGACGGCTCCAGCTCCTCCGCGTCCCATTGATGCCGTGGCTTACCCGGCACGCTGGCCTGTATGCTGCGCCACTCGGGGTAATCCTCCTCGACGAACCTTCTGCGGACCTCGGGGTCCCTGAACCGCTCCACTATCCACTCGAAGCCCTCCTCCCTGCGCCTGCTGAGCCAGTGGGGGAGCATGTAGACTATGTTCCCCGCGATGGACCCCGGATACGGGTACATGTCAAACGATATATCGACGCCCCTCGCCCTCGCCTCGTCCACCAGCCTCCTCGTCTCGGGGTTGAGGCGGGTGTGGGACATGCAGGTGCGCACACCCGACCCCTCGGCGATCTCGATGGTCTCCTCGACCGACGACCTGAGGTACGAGTTCCTCATGTGAGGCATGTAGACGCCGCCGTAGCCCGCCACGACCCTACACAGCTCCACGAGCTCACCGGTGTCGGCCCAGCACCCCGGGCACCCGGACAGCCCCGCGGACATGCCGAAGCCGCCGTCCTCCATGGCCTGCCTGGCCACCTCCTTCATGTCGTCCAGCTCACGCCTCTCAGCCCTCCTGGCCTCCAGCCCCATGACGTAGTACCTGACGGCCCCGTGGCCGAACAGCATCCCGTAGTTGAGCCCCAGCCCAGTCTTCTCCAACCTATCCAGGTACTCGCCTAGGGACGACCAATCGACGTCGATCTGCCTGCCGTAGGGGAGGGGCCACGAGTTGTAGGCGGCGGCCGAGTAGTGCATGCTCCACCCCACCGTCATCCTGACGTACAGCAGCTTCCACCACTCGTCGCGGTCGATGGGCGCCGCAGCGTAGCCGCATAGCCCTCCCAGCTCGGTGGTAACGCCCTGCATCACCTTGCTGTCGCCTGTGGGGTGGACTAGGATGGTCCAGTCCGAGTGGGCGTGGTTGTCGATGAAACCCGGAGCGACGTACCTACCCGTCGCGTCGAGGACCGTGGCACCGTCCTCACCCGCGAGGTCACCCGTCTCCACGATCCTGCCCCCGGAGACACCGACACCGCCCTTAGACATCGCCGACCCGGAGCCATCGATAACCGTGCCGTTCTTGATAAGCAGATCGAAACTAGGCAAATCAAAACCCCATGCTTACCTTGTTGATCCGGTATTAATTCCCTTGTGCCTAGGTGGCGTAGGTAGGCGTATAGAACCCTCCTCACTTCAAACCCCTGTAGTGATCGAGCTAGACGGCAAAGAATCATTTTTTATGTCTGATGATATTTCTTCTTAGTTTCCCCTATGACGCAGACGGTTCCCCCTTTTCCCGAGCTGGTGAGAGAGGCCGAGAAGAGGCTGAGCAGGGTACTTGAGGGATGTTGCGTGATCTCGGTCCACCGTGAACTCGATGAAGACCTGAAGACGGCCATCCAGGCCATCGACCACGAGAAATTCAGGCAGGAGCTACGGTACAGCCGCGACGAACTCGACACGAGAACCGGGAAGAAGGGGTTTCTATGCCTGTTGGTGAGCCTCGACGGGAGAGCCGTGGCCTTCGACTACGGCTACGACGACGAGGAAGAGGACACGTTCTTCTCCGACACCACGGCCACCCTCATCGAGGGGAAGAGGGTGGGCAGCACCCTATTCGCGTTGGAGATACTCCATTCTTACCATCGGGGTTACAGGAGGACGAGGCAAACGACCGAGGAACTGGACGAAAAGGGGAGGCCCCTGACACAGATGTGGGGCAGGCTCGGCTTCGAGACGGTGTCTTCGGACGCCTCCGGTAACGTGGAGATGGTATTAGTATACACGCATCAACGCATGAGATCGCTCTACGAGAGGTACATATCGGATGAGCGATGATCCCCTTCGTAGCGCTCAGGTGTGTACGCATAGATAAACTCTAAAAACGTGGTCAACACTAACACATGGATTCTATGACCGACACCTGCAGCTCCGAGATAGTGGGGTTCCTGATGAGGAAGAAGAAAATCAGTGAACCTTTGAAGGCCAAGGCCATCACCCACATCACCGACGGGTTGGCGGTGATGCTCGCGGGCTCACGGACGGATTGCGCCGTGAAGCTTGCCACTTACGCCCTCGAGGAGACGAGGCCATCCACATCCACCCTCATCGGCTTCGACGCTAGGGCTGCGCCTTCCTTCGCCGCCCTCGTGAACGGCGCGAGCGGCCACGCCGACGACTACGACGACACCCAGCTCGCCTCCTCCCCGGACAGGATATACGGCCTGCTGACCCACCCCACCGTCCCGGCGCTGGCCGCCGCCCTCGCCGTGGGGGAGCAGGTCCACTGCAGCGGCTCGGCACTCGTCGAGGCATTCATCGCCGGGTTCGAGGTGGAGTGCAAGATGGCGGAGGCCATCAACCCCAGACACTACCGTGAAGGCTTCCACACAACGGCCACCGTCGGCACGTTCGGCGCCTACGCGGCGGCGGCCACGTTGAATGGACTCGACGAGACGGAGATGAGGCACGGCCTGGGCATAACGTCGAGCCTGGCGTCGGGGATAAGGGTCAACTTCGGGACCATGACCAAGCCCCTCCACGCGGGGAGGGCCGCCATGAACGGCGTCACCGCCGCGGCCTTGGCGAGGATGGGGTACACGGCGGACACCGACGCCCTGGACGGGCGGTGGGGCTTCTTCCAGGTGCTTGGAGGCGGCTACGACAGGGACAGAATAACGGGGAAGCTGGGCAACCCCTACTCCATCATAGAACCCGGGGCCACGCTGAAGATGTACCCGTGTGGCTCCCTGGGCCAGCCTAGCATGGACGCCCTCTTGGAGATGGTGGAGGAGCACCACCTGACACCAGACAACGTCAAGGAGGTCAGGCTCCGCGCCGGCCCCAACATACTGGAGCCTCTTCGCTACCAGGCACCCGTGAACGAGCTTGAGGCCAAGTTCAGCCTCCAGTTCGGGCTGTCCAGCATCCTGCTCAAGGGCAGGGCCGGCCTCAGGGAGTACACCGACGAGTTCGTCAACAGCCCAATGGTACGGGAGACGATGCGCCGGGTCAAGACCATAAACGACCCCGAGATAGCCCGCATGGGGACAGAAAAGATGAGGAGCGTCGTGGAGGTGGAGCTAACCGACGGAAGAGTGTTCACCCGCCTAGCCGAGGACGCGAGGGGCACCCCCGAGAAACCGCTACGGGAAAGAGACGTCGAAGACAAGTTCATGGAGTGCTCCAGCTTCGTCCACAGCGAAGAGAAGTCAAGAACCATCTACGAGGAGATTAAACGCATCACAGAGTACTCCGACATCAACGAGTTCACCAACCATCTTTCAGCGGAGCATTGACTAAGGGATCCTGAACCCTTTCAAGCACCAAAGCGGCCTATAACACCCGGATCAAAAGTCGAACCTCGAAAAACGCTCAACAACACTTAAAGCAACAAGAACACCAGAAACAACTTGAGGCTAGTTGAAGAAGCTCCGGCTGTCTCCAGAAGAAAAAACCAGGCTCGCGATGGAGATGACCGAGGCAGTCACGGCGATATGCGCCGAGGGGATACGGGCGCAAAACCCCGGCATGACCGAGGAAGAGGTAGCCGCCGAGCTGCGCAGACGAATTCAGGAGAGGAGAACCTAACTGGACACATTCCAAGGCCTGGTGAGACGCCTCATAACGCGGCTCAACCAGACTCAGCAAGACTACATGTTCACGGGGGCGCTGGCCGCAAGCTATTACGGGACCCCCAGAACCACCATGGACATAGACATAATAGTCTCTCTACGCGGCGCCGGCCAAGGAAAACTGGTGCACGCCCTACGGGAGACGCGGCTGCAGGTAGACGAGCAGAGGCTCAGAGACGCGCTTGAAACAGGGTACAACATAGCCACCCTCCAGGACACCCTTTCCCCCTACACGGTGGACTTAATCTTGACAGGGGAGCGGTTGGAGAAGAGGCCCTGCACCCTGCTGGGCCAGCCAACCTACGTACAGACGCCGGAGTCCCTTATACTGGCCAAGTTGAGGATGATAAGGGCAACAATAGACCCGGCTAAGACTGCCAAGGACAAGGATGACGTAAAGTCGATACTAGAGTACACTCAAATCGATACCGAAAAGGTCAAGCAGAAAGCGGAGGAAGAAAACACCCTCCAAATACTCCAAACCATTCTCCAGTGAAACATTCACCATCAAGGCAACGCCGTTGATACCCTTGAGCGTCACGCATATTTACGCCAGGGTCCTCCGTCGAGTTTAACCAACGTAATGAAATTACCTGCCCTTGAACACCGGCTTCCTCTTCTCGAGGAACGCGGCCACCCCCTCGGCCTTGTCCGCGGTCTCGAAGCACCGCGCGAACAGCTCCTGCTCCAGCTCGTCGCCCTCACCCAGGCCCCCGTAGACGCTGTGGTTTATGAGCCGCTTGAAGTAGCCCACGGCTATGGGCGCCCGCTCAAGCACCCTGTCCGCCAGCCTCCCCGCCTCCTGCAGCAGTTCTCCGTGCTCGACGACCCTGTTAGCCAGGCCGATCCTGTGAGCCTCCACGGCGTCGATGACGTCTCCCGTGAGGAACAGTTCTTTCGCCCTCCTGGGGCCGACTATGCGGGGGAGCCTCTGGGAGCCGCCGAAGGGCGTCGTTATCCCCAGCCCCGCCATGGGCTCCCCGAACCTGGCCCTCTCGGACGCCACCACAAGGTCGCACGCGGCGACGAGGTCGCACCCGGCCCCCAGGGCGTAGCCGTTCACCGCCGCTATGACGGGCTTGGGGACCCGCTCCAGCCTATCCAGGACCCTGTGGGTCATGGCGGCGAACTGGGCCGCGTCGGCCGGCCCCATCCCGGCGAGGGCCTTGATGTCTCCCCCCGCCGAGAACGCCCTGTCCCCCGCCCCGGTGATTATCATGGCCCCGGCCTCGTCCGAGTCCTCCAGCATCCTGAGCGCCTCCTCCAGCTCCAGGAAGGTCTCCCCCCGTAGCGCGTTGAGCACCTCCGGCCTGTTTATCTTGACCAGGAGCCTCCTACCCTCCCTCTCGACTATCAGGTCCTTGAAAGGCATAACCATCCGTTTAAGATAACGGCTATCTGCGTATTTCATGGTTCTGGGCAAAGGAACGTGACGCTCCGGTTTTGTGGCGACGAACGACACATTGACTTTTATATGTCCACCAGCTTCCATTTTCTACAATGTCCCACGAGATATCACGCGGGAAGGGTGATATCGGGGCCAAGCTGAGCTTCATGCGTTACACGCTTGCCCAGTACACCATCCTGGAGGACGTGGCCATGTTCGCCACCACCATGCTCCACTCCACCATACCCACAGACAAGATCGCCCTGGCGGTCATCGAGGGCGACACCCTCAAGTCCGTCACCACAATAGGCGAACGGGTGATAATCGACCTCAAACTGGACTGGCCCAGCATAAACACGCGGACCGTCAAGACCGGGGAGACCCAGCTCGTAAACGACACACGCCTGGACCCCGACTACTTCCCCGGCGACGGCCGCGACGCCGTCACCATGCTCTCCGAGCTATGCGTCCCCCTCATGCACGGGGGCGAGACCCTGGGCACAATCAACCTGGAGTGCCGCCAACCCGGCCGCTTCACGGACGAGGACAGGAGGCTGACCGAGGCGTATGCACACGAGATCGCGGAAGCCATACACAGGGTACGGGTAGAGGCGCCGACAGGCAAGCCGTGGGAGCTCTACAGCGTCAAGAACCGGTCCACCATGGACAACTACTACGGCATCCTCGTCGCCGCCTACAACGGCGAAACGGTACTCAACAGGATAATCCACAGGGTGGTCCTGCCCTGGAAACGCGGCAAGGAGATGGTGAACAACCTGGTCACCAAGGGCTACCTCAGAAGAGAAAAGATATCCGCCGCCCGATACGCATACAAGATCACCGACGAAGGCATAAAGGCCATGAAGACCTACGACGGCATAACGGCCAAGCTGACCCCTTCACCGCCCAAACACACGAAACCACCAACCAAAAAACAATGAAACCAACTAAAAACAGCTGCCCCCCCCCCCGTTCAACGGAAGACGCACCTTCACAAAGAAAAACAACAACACCTAAACCAAAAACACCCGCACAGCCACGCCTCACACATACGCTGAACCCCCACCCGAAAAAACGCTTATAATAAGTAACCAATTATAAGGAAAAAGCAGACTCCACCCGCCCAGCGACTAGAGGTAAGAAACTACTTCCTGGTCGTTATGGAGTACAGACACCCCAGGGACCCCAGAGCCGCGTCAACCTTCTCCACCAACTGGTTGAGCTGCCCCAAGCTAGGCTCCTCGAACCACTCGAAGAAGAAGTCGTACTCCCCCAGCTCCTCACCCGACTCGCTGATGATGTTGTGACACCTCTCGGTCTTGACGCTCACACCCGTCCTACGAGTGAAGAAATCCGAGACATAATCAGGATACTCGAAAGGCTCACCTATATCCCTCGCCACGGCACGGGGGACATCAAGCAGGATAGCCTCATCCATCACACAGACCTGCGGCATGTCCACAGCGATCTTCTCCAGCGCCCTCACGGCCTCCAAGAGAGGCGGACCCATCACCTTGATGAAAGATCTCATGAAACACCCAGAGGAACCGGGGTAAAAGAGGGTTTCCCCCCGAACCAAGCCACACGCCAGCACCACGACTACAGGTCCTCTATGACCCTGTAGATGAACCCCCTCACCCTGTCGTCCTGACGGATAAACCGCCGGACATCGACGCCACCGAAACCGCGTATAGTGTGATCCCGGTCATCGATCACCACTCTATCTCTCTCAACCACGTCTCCGCGTCAATCGGACCCACGTTTAAAGACGGTGGAACCCGGCTCCATACCACGGATACAGATACCAACCTGAAAGCCCATCCTCACCCCAGAACCGCGTCGGCCCTCAAACCAGACGGAGCCCTGAACTCCACGCGGGAAGCCTCCACGTCGTCGCCGACGACCCTAGGATGCAGGCTCCCGAGCCCGCGGCTCCCGGCTTCCACGATGTGCCTGATCCTCCCGGGGTCGAACCCCATGACCCTCGCCATGGTGGCGTCCACCGACACCGGGTTCCGGCCCAGGATCACGCATCCTAGGCTCCGGGGCCTGCCGCTTATGACACCCTCCAGGCCGGTCCTGCCGTCTATCAGACACAGGCCGCTCCTGAACAACGTGTTAAGGTCCAGTATGACCCCATGTATATCCGGGTGGTAGAAAGACTGGTCCTTCCGGGGAAGGAGGCCGAACATGTTCTTGAGGCAGCCCGTGACCATGGTGAGGCTGTGGGTCTTGGCGAGGGCCACCGACGCGAAGCCCCCCGCGTCCGCCAGCGGGGCGGGCAGCATCGGGTCCTCGAAGTAGCGCCCGTCGAACCTGAACCCCGTCAACGGCGACCTGCTCAGGTTAACGATGGAGACGTCCGCCCCCAGGCCGCGTAGCCGGTCCACGAAGGCCGTGTAGCCGTACCTCTCGAAGGCCTTGTCGGCGTACTTGGACATGCTGTCGGACTCCACGATCCTGATCTCGATGCCCGGATCCTCCCTGAGGACGCAGTCCACGAGGGCCTCTACCGCCTCCACCTTCACGTTGGCGCAGCCGGTGTGGTCGTTGCCCGTGCAGATGTTTGGCTTCAGTATGAGCGGGGACCCCAGATCCCCCACCCCCCCGATGAGTTCTACGGCCTCCCCAAGAGTCTCCCTGAAATCTCCACGGCACCTCAAGAAAGCAACGGTGTCCAAGTGCATCACATTACCATCTGAAAGACCATTCAATAATTATGTTTCCCACACGTTCACGCATATATCCCAGCCATCGAAGGCACCCCTTTTCCCGAGCCGGTCCCCAACCATAAAACTCATCTCCATACACAGGATAACAACCAAGGAGGAACCCCACCTTGAGATACGAGTTCGAGTACTGGTCCAGCCTGGACACAAAATACATGATAGTAGCCATAGAGGCCGCCTCAAAAACCGACGCCATCAAAGAGTTCAGACAAAGGCACCCACATAAAAAATACAGGCTACTAGACCCGCTGGACGAATAAACACGTCCTCGAAGGCAAGCCGCTCATCCCAATCACATCAGCGAGCCCGTTTCCCGGGACCCCCACAAACAGGAACAACGAACCCACCAAGCTACAGAAAAATACTTGGAGAAGGTTTAGATGGGAGCCCCCATCGGGGGCTCGGCTGGAGGCGTGAGCCTCACAGACTCAGGGGCATCCTCAAGCCTACCCAGCACAACGCCCAGACACATGCGCTGGCTGAGCTGCGCCTCGTCAACAGACTCGACCTCACATAGGCGCTCGTACAGTTGCGCCAGCTTGTAGTGGGCCAGACTCCTCACCGACTGGGGGGCATCCCCGTTCTTGATGAGCTCTACCACGTGGTAGAGGACGACGTAGTTGACCAGCCTCTGGAGCTCCTGACGGTAGCCATCCTCGTGGACGGTGAGCCAGGTTGCCTCGAACAGCCTGTCCATGACCTCCCCGAGCCCAGGCAGCCCCCGGTCACGTGCGTGGTACTCGACCAGCCGGGCGGCGCGCTCAGGATGCAGCATCAACCCAACGGTCATGCCAGCGGCCGTCTCCGCCGCCGCCAAGGGATCGAAGCTGAGCCCCGTCCTACCCCGGAACAGGTCCCGTGTCTGTGGCAGGCTCTGGGGACGCGGGGGCATGAGGTCCCGCAACGACCCGGGCAGCGCTAGCGCCTCAGGGGTAATCGTCTCAAGCAGGGCTCCGAGCCCCCGCGTCTGCACCTCCGCGGGCACAAGCCTCGGCAGCTCCTGCGGGTCCCCCCGGACCTTGTAGTGGTAGTACAGGCCGCCGAGGACGCTGGCGGCCGCCTCCAGCTGGAACCGGTGGAAGAGGTACGTCGTGACGAGGGGCTCCTCCATCTCGGCTAACGGCGCCCCATACCTCACCCTGTGCTCGCCGAACCCCTCCAGGGCCACCTGCCTAACCCTCATTACCCTGTGGAGCTCCTCAACTGGGTCCACCCCGTTTATCCAGTACGCGGCGTAGGGGCTGGCGCTCCCCGGTCCGGCGTCCCTGCTGGGCTGGAACAGCAGCCCCCGTTTGAACGCGTCGTCCAGCACCCGACTCAGCTCCTTCTCCTCGTCAACCCCCTCCGGGTAGTCCTGGTAGCCGTACTCGATGCTCACCAGGTCCCACTCCCCTACGCCCGTGGCGTAGGCTTCGCTGATGTCTAGCCTGCCGTCCACCTCCTTGACCCACATGGCCGGGTAGTCCATGACAGATGAACGCCCGTTGATGTTGGACGCGTAGTTGTGCCCAAGCCCCAGGGTGTGCCCTATCTCGTGGACGCTGAGCTGCCTGATCCGGGCCAGCGCCATCACCAGAGCCTCACCTGTGTTATCGCCTTCCTCGGTGTACTCACCCACGAGGCCCATGGCGATGAGGAAGTCCTGCCTGATCCTGAGGCTTCCCAAGCTGACGTGGCCCTTGATGATCTCGCCCGTCCGCGGGTCGGTGACCGTCATCCCGTAGCTCCAGCCACGGGTGCTCCTGTGGACCCAGTTGACCACGTTATACCGTATATCCATGGGGTCCGCGTCCTCGGGCAGCATCTCCACCCTGAAAGCGTCCCTGTAGCCAGCCGCCTCGAACGCGTCGTTCCACCACCGGGCTCCCTCGACCACCGCCGACCTGATGGGCTCGGGTATGCCCGGATCTATATAGTACACTATGGGCTCAACGGGCTCGCTCACCTCGGCGCCCGGATCCATCTTCTTGAGCCTGTGCCTGCGGATGAACCGTTTCTCCAGGGGCTCCGTGACAGGCGTCGCGTAGTCGTTGTAAGCGACCCCGAAGTAGCTCGACCTAATGTCGAACCTCCTCGGCTCGTAGCCGTCGTCTGGAAGCTCTATGAGACTGTGGTGCTCCCGCACGGTGATGGCCTCGGGATCAGGCACCACGGCCTTCACCCAGTCGCCCGGCTCCTTCCCACGGAAGGTCAGGACGGCCTCCACCTCGGTGTTCTTGGGGAAGTTCCTGGTCGACTCTAGGGATATGGCTGAACGGTCCCCATCCAGCTCGTACTCGCCCTGCTCCTTCTCCTTAAGCCGCTGAGGCACCCCTTTGGCGTCCCTGAGGAAGAACCCGGTAGCGTCAACCAGAAACCTTCCACCCTCCTCGGCCTCGACCTCGAAGCCCCAGACGACCGACTTGGCGAAGGCGTCCTCCACGGCCTCCAACTCCTTCGGGTTATCGGTGATGGCCCTGTACCTGTAGTTAACCTGGGTGAGCAATATCTTGGGGCCGAAGCGCTGGAACCTGACGATCATGGTGGAGCCCAGCTGGTTCCTGTCAAGCCCTATGTCGTTGCTCCCTATCCCCGCCTTCAGGCCCGTCACATACAGGAACTCGGTCTCAAGCTTATCGATCTCCAGCCACATCTTGCCCATTTCATCGTCCCAGTAATAGGTGAAGTATCCGGGATGCCTCTCCATGCCCTCAGTGAACTCGCTTATGGTCACGGGTTCACGGTTTTCCTTTTCGTTCAACTCGATCCCTACTCATTATCCGGCATACTGGAAAAAACGATCGACGCAGCAGGCCACGGTCATGCGTTACTGGTCGGCGGGACTAGGCGTCGGGCTTGTCTATTTTCGCAGGAGACGCCATCATTGAACCGAGTCCAGGCACCAGCATTTTTAATAATTTTATGTGAAATCCCAAATATTTATAACGAATAAGTTTCGTTATAGGCGTAACTTATCCGGTGGGTAAGGATACGATCAAACGCTATAATTGAGAGGTGACAAAGCTGAGAGGCGTAGTAAAGAAATGGTTATACGATCACGGCTTCGGTTTCATCGAGGCCGAGGGAAGCAGCAGAGACGTCTTCTGCCACAGCAGAGACATACGTAACTGCTACGACCTCGACCGGGGAGACGTGGTCGAGTTCGAGATCGAGAAGACCGAGAAAGGCCCAAGGGCCGTCAACGTGAAGATAGTATACAACTAAGTTTTCAATACCACACATACCGTGACCCTTTTTCTATTATTTTTTGTTATTAAGACTCTGGTTACTGATAGAAGGCAACCACCTTCAAGTAGAAGCCAGTGATATACATGATCCAAAACCCCGAGCTCACGACTATCTCAAACCCCAACGATGATCCTTGAGCCGACATCCCGTATTGGTCGCGATGTGAACCCAGTCCCAAACCATCATACACCCGCCACCCGTCCCAAGAAAGCTGACATTAACCCTGTCCGCCCATGCCCCGCCTCGTACCTTAATACACACGACTCAAACATTCTCTTAGAATACTGCTCTCAGCCAGGAGCATCAACCATGGACAATAAAACCATCGAGGACTCGTGCCCCCGATGCAGCGGCTCTGACCTGATCTACGACCCAGAGACCGGCGAGGTGATCTGTGCCAGCTGCGGCACCGTGATACGGGAGGAACCCTTGGAGCTAGGGCCCTCACCCGAGGACTACCCGCCTGAAACGAGAACAGAGAGGAAACGGGTGCCCCCCGAAACCATGCGCCGGATGAAAAGGCTGCAGAGATACGACGAGCTTGCCAAGCTTGAGGACTTGGATCCAAGGACCATAAGGCAGGCAGTAGCGGAGATGGACAGGCTCGTTGACGAGCTGCATCTCGCCAGAAACCAAAGGAGGAGAGCCCAGGCCATCTTCAGGATGGCTCATGAAAGAAACCTCATCGTGAGGGGGACTATAGCAGGCTTCGCCGCGGCCTCTGTCTACGCCGCCTGCCGCGAGGCCGGTCTTCCGAGAACCCTCCACGAAGTCTCCGAGAAGAGCGGTGAGGACGTCAAGGAGGTTGCGAGGATGTACAGGCTCCTTGTAACGGAGCTGGATCTACGCATGCCCGTGGACGATCCCATGAAGCTCGTGCCGAGGCTGGCCTCAGAGGTGGGCGCCAGCATGGAGACCGATCTGCTAGCGGTGGAGATACTCCGGGAGGCCGCTGAGCAGAAGGCTCTGGCGGGCAAGGACCCTCGAGCCTCGGCCGCTGCAGCCCTCTACATGGCGTGCAAAGCCAAGAACGAGAAGTGCAGACAGTGGGAAATCGCGGCTGCGGCCGGCGTCTCCGAGGTCTCCCTCAGGAAACGGCTCAGAGACCTGGAGGAAGCCACGGAGGGGAAAGACATGGGAGACACCTAACGGGCTAGACCCAGATGAGGAGTCAGCCCAACCCTCGGGTGTCCATCCTCACGCCCTCAGACCAGTCATAAAACGCTCCATAGCTTTATCACGGTCATCGGTTCAAATGATAACGGGGATCATCAAAACGGGGATCCAACCCCACCGATCCCATCCCCCTCCAAGGAGAGATAGTTTAACTGGGAGAACGGCGCCTTGATTGGCGTATGCGTGGAGGTTCGACTCCTCCTCTCTCCACCACGCCTAACCCACTGAATATGATGCTACTCGTCGGATTCCCCGGGAAAAATCCTGCCCAGCAACCCACCCTTCTTCTGCTCCCGCCTCTGCGCGGATCTGGCCGCCCTAGCCATCGTCTCCGCCATCACATGAAGCTGCCCTGTGTCAACATCTAGGCCCAGCATCTTGTTGAGCACCTCTACTGCGTCGGCAGCCCCCCGGTAATCGACGCCGCCGATGACCTGAGTCGGGACGAACACGGTGGTCCAGTCAACGCCCAGCCTCACCGCCTCCTCAAGCAGCGAAGCGTTGACCCCTGGAATAGCCCCCTCGGACAGCGGCTGGACGCCGACGCCCTGAAGGTCCCTTCCGCCCGTGGTGAACCCGAAGATCCTCCTTCCGGTCTGGCTGAAAGGGAACCCCTCGAGAGCAATGATCTCATCAACGCCTTTCTCCCTAAACCACCTCATAAGCTCCCGGCCGACGGCCCAAGCGGCCCCGGTGGAAAGCATCGCCTCGGTCACCAGCAACAGATGCCTGTCTTCCTTGTCTGCATATATCCGGAAGCCACGGTTGGGCTTCCCCTGTATCAGGATCATCAGAGGAGGCATCATGTCGCCCTTGACGTAAGCCACCTGCCTATATCCCTCGGCTCTGACCATGTGCATCAAGGCCGTGTTGCCTATGGAGCCCGCCCCCGCGAAACCCGTGACGGTTACACGCCTCTTCTCTGTGACCTCGGCTATTTCAACGATCTCAATGCTCGACATATGATGCGCCAAGTAATTATACAGAAACATTATATAAAGTCCTATAAACCACACAGTCGGCAACAACATTCAGGCTTATGCATACAGCTCGATGCAAGTGCAACAGCGTGTTAATGATTAAATATGTCTGCGGAAGAAATGTAACACTGACATATAGCTAAATCTGTTTAAAGAAACATCAGTTACTCATGGCATACAATATCCGAGAAATACTTGGAGCTGATGACTTTGTATATTCTCACAGGATAGTAAATACTACTATAAAGATGGTGTTATCTGTAACGAGTTATATAATAATCCGTGCCCTCAGCATGGTAAAGCAATTCGCGGTCTTAGGGAATCCAAAGAAGATCAGCAGAAGATCCCGTGGAAAGATATGGTACAATAAGCAATTTGAAAGAGGAAAAATCATAATATAATAATATTTTAAATTTGATGACGTAAATGATGCGGTTGTATTCACACAAAGACGCTGAATGATTGCCTTTATCTTTAATCGATTATTTTAGTACTGAAAATCATTTTTCCACACCATAATGGTCGGAGGCAGCCCCGATGTAGACTCGACCTCTACAATATTCAAGGTAAATGAACCTCAGGTTAACACCGTCGAGGTCTCTTATCACATGAATCGAGTCCATTTCAGATTCAATATGATCCTTGTATACAAAACCCTGCACCTCAGCTGCCTTAGAGGTTACATCTTCAAGAGTAATTGAGCCCGTAACCCATTTCTTTGGGGAAAACCCGTCAGCCTTGTGCATTCTTGCCAGAATGATAATGCCTTCACCTATTCGCATCAAGTCATAGGGAAGTATCTTGTCATATTCATTCGCTCTGTATCTGGAATCCAATAAGGCCCATTCCAGAGACCTATGTTCTATAACCCAATTAGCACCGTCTATCGAGGTGGCGTAATGGACTCCATTCATCATGGAGTCTCCTATCGTGGTTTCCCACCATAACATTCGAAAACCGCTTTCTTCCTGCCATACCAGGGGAGACTCTATGAAAACCAGTTCATCCCTCGATGAAGAATCAATGACTATGGTATAGTTGCCCCAATTGCGTAAGTCATTGCTATCAAGCCGAACAACTTGGACCTTGGAGGAAGTACCTGCATATAGATAGTATCGATCGTCACGTTCGATGAGGCCTATAGATTCAAGTTCATAGCCTAGTTTATCCTCGTAATCTATGTTCCAATCTAGACCGTTTGTTGAGGAGGCTAAACCAATATACTTTGTTCCATCAGCATCCGCACTTAGAAACATGAACTTATAAGATGCCTCTTCATCGGGTAGGGTCAGAATGTTACTTGTTGCAGTGATATTGCAATGTGAGCCGAAGAGAGGGTCTTCGGGGAAATCCTTGATGTATCTAACCTGGTTTAACTTTAGTTTCTCGACGGTAAAGGGTATTTCTAACCCGTAAGACGAGAAACATCCCCTAACAGCTTTCTCGAAGTATAACTCCAATAGATCGCAGAAAGGTTTTTCGCGGAGATCATTTTCATACCAGCTATCTACGTAGAAGATCAAGGAGTTGACTTCAGGATAACTTTCCTGAACCAGCTCCGAGATCTCGTATATAGAATCTTGGTCCAGCAGTAGTGCAAGCTTATTTTTAACCTCCAGATCTGCGACGATGTTATCCTGCGGTATATTTGCATAGTACAGCATATGATCGGCGGTACCGTAAGGAAAAACAAGCTCCCCTGGCTCCAACTCTGAGACAAACAGATTGGTATCTTCGACACACGACGCATCGAAGGTAGACAACTTCCTGGTAATAGTTGATAGCTCGAGCACGCCTCCGGCGAATATCATCAAGATGAAAACCAGTGTCATTCGATGTTTTAACAAGTTAGAAACTAGCTCAGAATCTTGTGTAATTGAAGCTGTTTCATGGAAAGACGCCTGCTTTGAAGCATTTACTAGATAGGAAGCATAGAAACTCATGAGCCAAATAAGTGGAATAGAGAGTCGATCCAGAGGCAAGGGGATCCTAAGATAGCTTAAGGCTATCAATATGACTGTGATGAGATTCAATCCAACAATATTTTTCTCCATTCTCCCTAGAGAATGAAGGAAATACCCAGCTACTGACAAGGGGACAAGAATTTTTGAGAAATCTTCGATATCGATGAATCCAAAAGAATACGATTCGCCTAGATTAGGTTTGACCGTTACTCCTAGTAATGGGAGGAAAAACATGAGGACGATCATAACTTTTTGTACCGTAGGAATAAGACGTTCAACATCTATTTTTTGATAATAAATAAGATACATTGATGAGATTACTACGATCACTAAACATGAGCCAATCAACAAGTATGGCAATGAAATTTTATTCATGAAAATGCCAAGTGGATCTAACATTATGTTTAGAAAAGGTAATACAAGTATCAGGCTGAGGACGAGAGAGTATAATTCGACGGTTATCTCATCAAATTTTCTCTCGATGAAAGAATAGCCCATCCGGCATACCAATAACCCGATAAAAAAAACAGGTACCATGGGGTGAGATACCATACAGGATGCCAACAAGCTACCCATGACCATTATTCTAAGAGGATAAGACCAATCTCCAGATTCTCTGTTGCAGATATAAAGGAACAAACCGGTAAAAAAAAAGAAGAGGCTGAACTCTTCGCGTAGAAGAACCATGAATCTGTGGTTAAAGTAAGGATTGAGAACGAGGAGAAAAACACCTGACAACCCTGACAGGAGGCCGTTTACTCGTTTGAAGGTTATATAAGCCAGCGAGACGAACACCCCCGTCTGTATCATACCGCCATAACGCATGATGGACTCAACAGAGAACCCTGTCATCAGATGTAAAACCGAGAAATAGTAATAGAAGCCAGGATTCGGAATCTTAACGTAACACCTGAAAAAATTGTATGCTTCTACCGGAGATAACCCCATCTCAGAAATCTTCCTGAAAACATTGATGTTCTCCCACCCATCGGGACCCCTCCAATATTGCAGGGGCATATAACAGGAAATAACCCAAAAACCTAAAAAATAACTCGCTAGTAGCCCCCCCAAGCCTTTAATCGTCTCATCATCGATGGTTCCTAAAGTCTCTGTTGAAACGTCAACCAGAAACCCCAATACGAAGAGGAAGCAAGTCAAGCCCCCAAAAACCATGTATGGAGCTACATAGGCAAACATACAGGTAAGAGCAAGGTAGAGAAACATCAGGACTACTCCGCTGAATATTATTGTGATAACTAGAAACTCATCCAAAGACAAATCGAGTTCATGAGAAAGCCGGTAGCTCACCAGGAAGCCTGGGGCCGCGAAAACAAAGACGGGGATAAGAAGTGAGTCTACAAACCAAAATTTAATTCCAATGTATGAGTAAAGAGTAAGGATGAGCGAGAAAAAAAATGGCGTAAATCTGCTAATCGAGCCTCTCGACCGCAACATTATTTCCAAGTTCCATCCAAATGTATATATCAATAAGTGAATGGAGATTACACCACAACACCAGCGAATACAAATATTTGTAGACTGTAGTTACCTGGATATTATATCACCAGTTATTAGATCTCTTTGATAGTGGAGACGGATTTTTTCGACCATATTGAGGGTTAATCATTGAGTGTTTTAGATTGTACCTACATGATTATTTAACTCTTAAAATCAAACTCCATCTAGTTGGATATGAAATTACTTGACAGCGTGGAGATGCACGATAGCATTGCTGATGATTACGCAAAGATATTGATGTCAGAGAAAAGCAGAGCGTATGCACGAGATATCGCTAAAATACTTCCTATAAAAGACGGAGATGTTGTTCTGGATGTAGGTGCTGGAGTAGGAAGAATAGCACGAGCCATATTAGAGGAATATGGTGTATCCAAATACTATGCTGTCGAACCAAGTGAATTATATCACCATTTCATGGTAAAAGATTCCAGAGTAGACCTTTTAAACGAGCTAGGCCAGGACCTCTCATTGCCCGACAATTCCTGCGATGTAGCTTTTGCTGAGCAAGTAATCATTCATATAAAAAATGAGGAAGTTATCAAAGAAATTATTTCCGAGATGGGGCGAGTGGTAAAGCCCGGTGGGTTTGTTGCTCTTACTACAACTCAATGCTTCTCAGAGATTCCCATAAAGATACTAGAAATGTTGGGTAGAAAAGAACATTACATTAAGACAGCTGGGAAAACGGGTGATGGAGAGGATGTATATGCATATAGAAGATATTTCTCGGTGAATGAAATGAAAAAATTCCTTGAGGAGGCGGGGATTGAATTTGTTAAGATGTTCCCCGAAAAACACATTTTAGGCGTATTTCCCTATTATTACCATATTATGGCTAAAGCCGTTAAATGATCATTTAAGTTATATGTTCATGAAAGGATTCATGAAGTAGACTTGAGAACAACGGTTACAAATCAACCGGAATGGTATGTATTATTTTTTTACTCAACATCTGATAAATATCCCTCAAAACTTAGCTAGTAAAGTATGAATTACCAAGGGCTATTTAATAAAAAAATTAATTATATGCCCTTACTTGCATCATTTTTTTTCTGGATTTATTCATCGGTTATTAACCTAAATACTATGAGTTACAAGTTTTTCTCTCTTCTTTTTCTCATAATAATCCCCGGCTTCTACCTAAGTGCAATCTTAAAAAATGAATTGGATCTTAACTTTGATGAGTTTATAATCATAAATGTTGTGTTGAGTACCCTTCTGTTACTCTGGACATATATATTACTCACCCTTCTTTTTGATCAAGTTACAAGATTTCTTCTATTACAGACATCATTCTTCTTGATCTTCTGCGAGTTTCTATTTTACCAATTTTATGAAACACGATTTTACTACAAAATCGAGATAAAATCTTTCATAATAAGCTGGTTAGCAGCTTTCATCCCTTTTCTTGCAGGAGGATACTTCGTGGCACGTCAAACCCCTGGAGAATATTGGTTAGGATGGGACACTTGGGAAACAGCCACAATATCCAGAAGACTAGTGACACTTGATTTATCTCCATACGAATCAGTGGAACAGTTTAGAGCTTATCTATCGTTATGGAACTTTGGGTTCCCATATTTTGTAACGATGGTTTCAAAATATACAGGCTTTAAAAGTCAAGAAATCATGCGGTACGGACCAATAGCCTTTGTTGGATTATTCTGCGTTTTGAGTTATCTCATATTTAAACGAATAGCCGGGACTTTGGTTGGTGTTTTAACAGGAACCCTCGTCCTCATGAATCCTTGGACAGGGTTAAGATTCGCGATGTTGCTTAGGGAAAACTTTTCAATAATATTAATGTTATCAAGTTTTCTACTTTTAATAGTTTTAGAAAAGAAAAATGACTTTAAATATAAATACACATATATTTTTGTAAATGGTTTATTTTTGGCATCCTCTTTAACCTCCCATATGCTGCCCATAGCGATAAACCTCACAGTAATTGCATTAGAAATAGGAAATTATTATATTGAAAAAAGATATTACAAAATTAAAAACATCGCCGCTTCGCTAATTGTTATGTCTTTATTTATACTACCGTTTTATGGATTTTTTATTTATCCTATAAAAAATTTATTTTTTTTAGAAAGCCAAAACTTGTATATTTATGTTATAGTTATTTTTATTCTATTTTTAGGTATATACATATTAATAAATAGGAGTATGCTCCTACGAATGAATATAAATTATAATTATTTAGCAACTATTTTTATTACATTATCAATTACGATTTTTATTTTATCCATTATCAAACCTTCTTTATTCAGTGTAAATCCTAAATTTGATTATATAAAATGGCATATGTTCAATCGGTTAATTTTATTTACAGGCCTTTTAGGTATCGCGTATAAAGCTTTCACTGAAACGAATCGTATAGTGTTATATTTGATGACATTCATAACCGCAGTCCTTCTTGCCTCAATAATTGGGTGCCAAGTTCCTCTTAATAGACTGATAATTTACATATCATTGATTGCCACCTATTTTGCTTCATTTTTTATTAAAGAGATTTTTATTTTAAATGGAAGCGGACTTGTTTTAGGTAAATTTCGGAAAGAGCAATGGAAGGAATATGGAAGAATTTTATTTATAATATTATTATTAGCTCCACAGATAAATGCTGGAATTAATCGAATAGGAGGAGATAACAGATATTCTAGCTCATATTCTTCATCAAACATAGAAGACGCTGGACAATTTATTAAAACTGTAGAATCTAATGAGATTATTTTTCCCATTGGGACATCACATATTTTTGAATTTATAGATGCTCCTAGAAATATGATGATAAATACTTTAGACGAAAAGAAATGGATGCTAGAATCCTATAACAAAACGCCTTATGATTTATTAAAAAATGTCCCCGATTCTAGGAATGAGATAAATAAAATCCATTACTGCATTACAGATGATTGGTTCTATAGTGAAAGAGAAATATCGCCGACTAGAGATTATCTAAATAGGTATTGTAAAAAAATAATTTATGGTTCTTTACTCGTTTTTAGTATCTCCCTACCTTATAATAGAAACGACATTATTTACGCTGAAAATATTACCTTGGAAAAAGAATCTCTAATGTCTAACTTAATTGATTCAGATGGAAAACAGATAATAAATCCTAGTAATTTAGTTTTCATAAATAAAAGTTCTCCACATTATAGGTTTTATTACTCCATCAAAGGAGACGACGATAGACACATTGGGCTTGGATACGCTTATTCAAGCAATGGATTAAATTGGACTAAAGCTACAGATCCCATTATTCTAGGTCTTTATGATGATCCCTACGTAATAAATAGAGATAATGATTTGATACTCTTTTGCAAGTCATTAAAAGACAATTCTATAATTTCTATGAGTAGCAAAGAAGGCGATGACTGGACAAATATCACAGAAATAATTACACCAAATACATCTTGTTTATACTGGTCAGCTGATTCTCCTATAGCCTGGATACAAAACAATGGAATTAATTTAATATATACAGAAACAATGGTTAATGAGTGCAAATCATCATATAATATAATTCGCGTAAATACTTCAAATGGTTTAGAATGGGGAAATAAAGAAAAAATAAATTGGGATATATTTGATGAATCATATAAATATCTTAACATCGTTAAAATATTAGTCAAAGACATTAAAAAACTTAAAGATGGTCTATATTACTCATGTAGACTGTATTCAGAGGAAAAAACATTAAAGAAAACATGGAAAACTGGATCTATATATTTTAACAATGATACTCCCAACATCGGAATTTTTAGGAAATTTAATTACTCAAATTATCCAGGTGAAAATTATAGTATTGAATCAGTTCATTTTGGGGATAATCAAAATTTCTCTGATTTATTTTATGTTTGGTCAAATGAAGCCAACTTAGAGGGATTATATCTAGGCATTCCAAAAAATACTGATTAATATTATGTCAGTAATATTAGTGTAAAAGAATACAATCATACATTATTTAAGGGATATTTGTACGGTTTATCTTCTATCCTTTTTTGTGTTATTACTATAAAATTTTCAGATAGAAGATTTTTTAAAAAATCTAAAGTGAACCCTGTGTTAAGGTTGAAGGGATTGAATAAGTATCCTTTAAGATCCAGAATATCGTAATTTACCTCATGCAATATTTTAGTGAGTAGTCTTACATTAAAGAAACGTAGATGCGAAAAATTTTGGGTTTCCGTGCTTGTTTTTCCCAATACATAACGAAGTCTTCTAGTAATGAAAGACGAATTTGGGGTAGTAATAATAAGAATCCCTTTTTTCTTAAGCACTCTATGAATCTCATGAAGAGCAAAATAAGGATCCACTAGATGTTCAATTACCTCGCTCATTAAAATACAATCGAAAGTTTCATCCTCAAATAGAAGTTCTTCACTCAGATCTTGTTGATAACTCAATAGCCCTTTTTCCCTACATTTTTCTATGGCTTTCTCAGAGATGTCTATGCCGATTGTATCATAGCCTCTCTCAGTTAATAGCTGAGTGAGGAGCCCTGACCCACACCCTACATCTAGAATCTTTCTTGGTGGAGATGGGAAATAGCTCAAGGCCTTTAATTTCATGGGGTTTAATTTTTCGCTCCTAGTCGAATATTTTTGTTCGTAAAAAACTTTGAACCCCATTTAATCACCTTCAAAGACGTGTGTCAAATATCGCGACATGTTATCCTAGTATATTTAAAAATTTATTTTGTAAATATAAGATGAAATAAGTGGAAAAAGATACACACACTCTAACATTATTGAGATAACTGTTCAGCAATCGTTTGGTATATTTGATTAGCTTGAGAAAAATCATGTTTTGACATAATTTTTCTTTTTACATGCTTCTTATAGTCATCTCTTTCTCTGGTAGGTATCGATGTTGTATAGATAATATCTTCCGTAATTTTTGATTTTCCCATAAGCTTAGTTTCAGCAACAATTTCAAGATAATCCCTTTCATTATTAAGACGCAACTTTGAGAAAACGTGTTTCAGGTATTCAACAGGAGTTTGAGTGACTTTTTCAAAAGTTACAATAAAAATGTCCTCAACGTAAACTTTTACGATACTATAATACTTAACGTATCTATTAATTAACCACTTAACATCGGGGTTTTTCTCTTCAGAATATTTTAAACGGATGTACTCGGATGTAACCGCATCCTCAGGATTCCTAATAAGTATAAAGATGGGGATCTCATCACGAACTGCTTTCTTAATTATTACTGGTGAATGCAGATGGTGATTTATTTTTAAATCTGGACAAGCGGTATGGACTAAATTTACGGCAAATGAATTGGCAGAACGAGGAAAGCCATCGATACAGAGATCTGCCGTTGGGTTGTAATATTGTTGTCTTGTAATAAATTGAATAAAATCAAAAACATATACATTTTCTCTGTATAGGGAATCAAAGAGAATGAAAAAAGGTGATCTCAAATCATCATCTCCTAGATTCCATAATGCAAGATGTAATTAGTTCATGAAATTTTTCAGCCGATTTTTCCCATGTTAAATTCTTTTTTATATGTGTTTTTGAGGCTTCAGACATGGATTTTAGTAACTCATCATTTTCAATGAGCTTGAATAAAGCATGATGAAATACATCTGGCTCAGCTTCAACCACGTAGCCTGTTTTTCCATCGATTATAACCTCTTTTGCGCCTGATGTATCAGTAACTATGGCTGGAAGCCCCATCGCCTGGGCCTCCATAACTACTGTGGGAAAAGCATCTTGAAAAGATGGATATACAAACAAAGAAGAGTCTCTATAAAGTGCTTGAAGTTCCTTTTTAGTTATATAGCCGTGAAATTTCACGTTTCTTAGTCCATATTCCTTGGCTAAACTTTGTATAAATGGTAAATATGAGCCTCCGCCAACTATAGAAAGATAATAACTTTCAGTTTCATCGCGGCTTTTCATCATATTTAATAGGAAAACAGCCCCATCGGCTTTCCCTTTAAAATCAAGATTACCAACATAAAGCACTCTGTTTCCTGATCTTTTACGTTTCTCATTTTTAAAATATGATTCGTCTATGGAATGATGTATTACCTTTGATGGTACGCTTAAATATTCGTCTTTTTGTTTTTTTGCGAAATGCTCTTCGTATTTCTGTTTCAGGTGATTACTAATATATGCAATGGCACTTGCTTTTGAAAATATCATATGGTTTAATTTCTCATCAAGAAACCTTGTTAACTTGCCTGATTTCTCTTTAGCATCATCGGGTGAAAACCCTTTCACATATATAATGTAGGGAGTGTCCTCAAAAAATGATAATAATAATGCAAGCATACCGTTATAGTCAAAACATTCGGTAATTACCAAATCATATTTCCCATGATGCTTAAAATATGAGAATACCACGCGGTATAGGTTCCTGATTATCGATAACTTTTTCTTACCTATTTCATCAACCGATACATTATACCCGATCTTATTCAATGCATCTGCTAAAGCGTTTCCCCGATCTGTCTTGAAAGTCAACAATAGGATATTCATGAAGAAACACACTCTTTCTTGTGGATAGATGGAGTTAACGCGCTTCCATATGAGCAAATGATTCTATCGATGTATTGTTCAACTGAGAACTTTGATTCTACGAACCTTCTGGCCTCTACCCCCATTCGATCTCTTAGCGATAGATCATTGGCCAATAGATTGATCGCTTCAGAAATTTCTTTTGGCGATCTCGAAGACAACAAGAACCCGGTTTTCCCATTCTCCAGGACTTCTGCCGTGCCTCCGGTTGCAGTGGTTATAACGGGGCAGGCGCACGCTTGTGCTTCTAAGAGGACTCCTCCCAGATTCTCGTAAAGGGAAGAAAGAACCAAGGTTAAGGCAGAGGAATAGTGTTCAGGGAGTTCTTCATGCGTCACTGAACCGAGGAAGTTTACTCTATCTTGAAGATTGTAATGTCTAACCAAGTTTTCAAGGCGTTTAAAATAATCGTAGTTCTCAACTTGACCTATTATTTTTAGAGTTATTTCTTTGTCTAGAAGATTGAGAGCATTGATAACGAGTTCAATGCCTTTAATTGGTGTTATTCGCCCGACGAAAAGAACGGTTTTTGGATCATACGAGTTGTTGCACCGGTTCGTAAATAGGCTGGTATTTACCTCACGGTATACGACATCGATTTTACTCTCCTCGACGCCTATTCGGATTATCTGGTTTTTTTCATAGTTTGTGTTAGCGAGGATTTTTTCCGCCTGTTTTAACGGTAGTTTTCTGGTGACGAGGTCTTGCATCCAATAGAGGGGTTTAAGGGATCTAGTGGATTCATAGCCTACGGAACCGTATGGACTCATAATGTAAGGGATTTTATTCTTTTTCCCGAGAACGGCTCCTATATAAGTCCCGTAATGCCTGTAACTGTGTGCGTGGATTAAATCAAACTCTCTCTCACATATATTCTGGTAGAGGCTTGGTGAGTATGAGAAGTTACTGAATCCGAACGCCGGTTTATGCCAGATAATGTCTACGCCGTGTTCTAAACAGGATTCGACTCTCTGTTTCTCTTTCTGGGCTCGTATGGCTGAAGCGACTGTAACGTCATACCCTCTTTTTGACAGCTCGTTTGAGATAGTTATTACTCTTCTTCCTTCCGAGGAGTTAGGATCCATTCTGTCGCAGATCTGAAGGATTTTCACGCTACACTCCTCCAGAAACTACTTGGTTGACTACCTCAATCATCTGTACTCCAATTTGTACAAAACCCACGTTTTCCTCAACGTATCTTCTGCCAGACATACCTTGTTTTGAGGCCTCTTCTGGGTTATCACGGAGAAAAAGCACGGCCTCTTTCAGAGCTTCGTGGTCACCTGGCTTCACGACGACGCCGGAACGTGTCTCCTCAACATATTCAGCTGACTGGCCCTCGGAGCAGCAGATGATTGGTTTACCAAGCGCTTGATACTCGTAAAGTTTGGATGAGATCCCAGGATAAGGTGCATTGAAATCCTTTAAGGGGAGGATCAACGAGTCGGCTTCTCCCAAGAACTCCGCGACCTGCTTCCTCGTCAGAATTGTGTCAAAAAGCATTACGTTTGAGAGCCTGCTCTCGTGGATAGCTTCTCTTATCCCTAGACCTTGTTCACCTTTCCCCTGAATCCAGAACTCGACTCCTTGGTCCTTGAGAAGCTCAGCCGCCCGGATTATTTGATTGAAGTCGTATGCGACAGAGAAGGAGCCACTATAAGCCACAGTAAACTTGTTTCCTAGCCCTCTCTCTTCCTGCTTAAAGACTTCGAGATCTACTCCGCTTCTGATAAAATACATCTTGTCCCGCGGTACGCCGAACCTAGCTATGCTGTTGAAATACCCGGGGCTAATGGGAGTCACGGCATCTATCCCTTTGTAAAGAGCTGTGGAGAGTATTTTCGCTAACCTGTAAGCGACTGTTCCGCTCCCCATTATTCCAAGGTTGTTCACGTCCTCCATGCTAAGGTCGTCAACGTTGAAGATGAGTGGGCAGCGGTACACCCGCTTATACAGCGTTCCTGGGATCAGGGCGAAGATGTCTGGGTTGGCGGCCCAGACTACGTCCACGTCCTTTACCAGCAGCAGCCCTATGAGGCTGCTGAGGATGAATGTCACGAAGGTGAAGACCCGGTACAGCAGCCCCTTGGACTCAATGGGTAGCATGAAGGTCCTGATGACTTCGACGCCGTCCACCTGTTCGCGGCGGTAAGGCTTCCACCGATACTCCATCGGCACTACGCCGTGGGGGTAGTGGGGGAATGCAGCGACCACGGTGGCCTTAACGCCGTTCCGCGTTAGTCCGCGGGCGACGTTATAGGCTCTGGTGCTGCTTCCACCGAGGTCTGGTGGATAGTACTGGGCGAGTATGAGGACATGCATCTCTCGAAACTTGTTCCTTTCAGGTGTTTTCTAATGAACGCGGGACGGTATTCATCAAGTGCGCAATGGACCTCTATCTCCGTGACCCCGAGGTTCTTGAACTCTTTCTCTAAGCTGGGTATCCTGGGCCGGGAGTCGGTGTGGCATCGACGGTACGCCTCCTCCCTAGTTATCTGGCCTGCCCTGATCATCTTGCTGTACAGCTCCACGTGCTCGTCGATGCCGGCGAGGTAGAAGTAGAGGTAATTGATGACGGCGTAGGCCGAGTCGTCTATACGCCACGTGGTCGTGGTGTCGTCTGCCCCCCTCCAACCCAGCTCTCCTGTTATCGTTGACACGATCTTCTCCTCGTTCCAGGGAACATAGTCGTAGAACCCCACCAGGTCCACGCTGCTTGGCTTGAAGACTCGGTCGAAGAAGTAGACAGCCGCCCCTGTGAGGTACTCCTTGAATATGGAGGGTTGCCAGTTGTACGTGTTAGCCAGGAAGTCCCAACCATAATACAGTATGAGTCTCAGCTTGTCGGCTAGGGAGTATACCCCGTGGTCGTCCGGGAAAACCCCGAGGTACCCCGTCCGAGCGTTGCCGTGCTCGTAAGTGCTTGTCCCCACGACGTTCCCGCCCAGTAGAAGGGGGATGCCGTGTTCCGAAGCGTATCTGAACATCCGTAGGTTCATGAGCTTGTCGCCGCTGTTGAGCACAGGCACGATGTTGTGAATGGAGGGGGCCTTGAGCCACCCATTGAACTTTATCTCCGCGTTCCGCCTGGCCGCGCTTATCTGGGCTTCATCTCTTAGCCAGACGTGGTCGACGCTCAGCTTGCCAGTAACCTGCTCTATATTCCTGTTAGCCTCATCCGTTATGAACCCACTGTCAACCGTTAGCGCCAGCACCCGCATGTCGTACCTGGTCACCAGCTGGTGCAAAACGTATGCGCTATCCCTGCCTCCGCTGATCGGGGCAATGCAATCATACTCGTCGCCCTTGCCCCGGTATTGGTCCAACAGCTCGGTGAAGGCTTCCTCGCCGAGCTCCTCGAATGGTGGCTGATCGTGGCAGTAGTTGCACACGCCGTCCTCGTCGAAACTGATACCGGGAAAGCTGTCTGGTAAGAGGCATCGGCTGCATCTCTCTAGGCCATCGTAAACAGTATCAGTTTCCATGTATGGCATGCCTAGGCTTCGTTGAAAAAAGGTTAAAAGAACTTGTTAGTGATAACGAATACAACTATAGAATAAGGCATAATGATCACCCAGATCAAACGTAATAGGGAAAAGTAATCGTTCCTTGGACGCTTTTTACGGATATTTTTCATACGTCCCAGACCACTACCAAAAAGCAATGAAAAGCAGCCCATCTTAGTACTCGCCGACGAAGGCGAGTACTTCATCGATCTCAATGGAGGCACAGCGTCTCAAGAAGAACTACGACGAAGCCTCACAGACCAACAGGTGATGGTTGTCTAGCTTGACTACACATACAATCTAATATGGAATACTGTTCCACGAAACCCCTAGACAGATAGGGGCAACCAAGTTGCATTCATACAGGACCAGAGACGACTTACTCGAAGAAAAGACCATATTGGTCACTGGGGGCACCGGCTCTTTCGGCAGCAACATGGTCCAGCGAGTCCTGAGAGATTACCACCCTAAAGACATCATCGTCTTCAGCCGGGACGAGAAGAAACAGTACGACCTACGCAGACGCCTGAACACGGACAGGGTCAAGTTCATCATAGGAGACGTACGCGACAGAGACTCCGTGAAACGGGTGATGAGGGGTGTGGACATAGTGTTCCACGCAGCGGCACTGAAGCAGGTTCCCACATGCGAGTTCTTCCCCATGGAGGCCGTCAAGACCAACATCCAGGGCTCCAGTAATGTTCTGGACGCCGCCGAGGACGCAGGCACCGAGAAGGTCATAATACTGAGCACCGACAAGGCAGTCTACCCTATAAACGCCATGGGCATGACCAAGGCCCTCATGGAGAAGCTCATGACTGCCAAGGCGAGGCTCAACGGCGGCACTGTCTACAGCGGCGTCAGGTACGGCAACGTCATGTTCAGCAGGGGCTCGGTGCTTCCCCTCTTCATAAGCCAGATATTAAAAGGCACTCAGCTCACAGTCACCAACCCCGACATGACCCGGTTCCTTCTTCCCCTTGACACGGCCCTCGATCTGGTACTCTACGCCATAGAGTACGGTGAGAACGGAGACCTGCTGGTGAAGAAAAGCCCAGCCGCCACCATAGGCACCCTAGCGGAGGCCATGACCATCATCTTCAACCACAACAGGGGCGTCAAGACAATCGGCGTCAGAGAGGGCGAGAAGATGCACGAGACGTTGGTGACCCGAGAGGAGCTCATGAAGGCCGAGAGCAACGAAGAGTTCTACAGGATAAGGAACTTGAGGAGGCTCGACTACGAGGAGTTTTTCTCCTCCGGGAAGTACGAGGAACTCCCCGCCGATGGATACACGTCCAGCAACACACGGAGGCTCACCCTCGACGAGACGATAGCCCTCTTGCTGTCATGCAGAGAGGTGCAGGAGCACCTGGGAGGCGAGCCGCCGTCATCCTCTGAACAACTACCGGTCATAACCCAGCCAGTGTAGAGGTGAATGTGTGAGAGTAGGGATAACAGGTCAGTCGGGATTCATCGGATCACACCTACACAGCTACCTGAAGAACAACAAAGATGTGACTCTTATCCCGTACCAGAGAAGATTCTTCGAGCATGTCTACGAACTCGACGAGTACCTCAAACGCTGCGACACCGTCGTCGACCTAGCCGGAGCAAACCGAGGGCCAGACGAGGAAGTCTATGAGACTAACGTACAGCTAGCCGAGATACTCGTGTCGGCGTTAAAACGGACAGGGTCCACACCCCACCTGATCTATTCCTCCTCCATCCACGAGAGCCGAGACACGGCTTACGGCAGATCCAAGCTCCACGCTAGACGAAAATTTTCAGCATGGGCTCACGAGAACGACGCCAAGTTCACCGGTCTTATCATCCCTAACGTCTATGGGCCCTTCTGCAGCCCCTTTTATAACTCGGTGGTCGCCACGTTCTGCCACCAGCTCACCCATGGCCAGGAGCCAGAGATAAAGGAGGACCAGACCATGGGCCTCGTTTACATCGACGACGTGCTCAAGAAGATCCAACGGGTAATAATGTATGAGCTGGAGTCTGACGAGATGGTGGTGCCGCCCAACCTGGAGATAAAGGTGAGCGACCTACTAGACAAACTCCAAGGCTTCAAGCAACAGTACATGGAGGAGAAAGTCATTCCTGATCTCTCGGACCCCTTCGACCTCAATCTATTCAACACCTTCCGGTCTTACATCGAGCCAGGCCACTACCCGATCCTACACAACATGAAAAAGGACCACAGGGGGCGACTATTCGAGGCTGTAAGGTCCCTCAACAAGGGCCAAGCTTTCCTCTCTACGACGAAGCCAGGAGTCGAAAGAGGCAACCATTACCACCGGAGGAAGCTGGAGAGGTTCAGCATAGTAAAGGGGCAAGCTCTTGTCCAGTTGAGAAGGGTGGGAACAGAAACCGTTCAAGACTATGTTCTGGATGGGGAGAACCCCGCCTACATCGATATACCGGTGCTCCATACCCATAACCTAGTCAATATCGGGGAAGAGGAGCTGTTCATGCTCTTCTGGACAAGTGAGCTCTATAACCCTGAGGACCCCGATACGTATTACGAGCCGGTGAACGAGCCCAAGTTGTTGGATGGATCCATTATCTTGGAGGCCGCGCCGTGAATAGCAGTTTAAAGGTAGTTACGATACTCGGTACGCGACCAGAGATAATACGCCTGAGCCGGGTCATGGCCTTGCTGGACGGGCACCTCGACCACAAGATTGTGCACACCGGGCAAAACTATGATTACGAGCTCAACGAGATATTCTTCAAGGACCTCGGCATCAGGCGACCCGACCACTTCCTCGAGGTCGATACCAGGAGCCTCGGCACTGTCCTCGGCGAGACCATAACCAAGTCCGAGAAGGTGCTGAAGGAGGAGAGCCCCGACGCCGTCCTTGTCCTCGGGGACACCAACAGCTGCCTCGCAGCCATCATGGCGAAGCGGATGAAGATACCGGTATACCACATGGAGGCAGGCAACAGGTGCTTCGATCCGAACGTTCCGGAGGAGATCAACCGCCGAATAATAGACCACATAGCCGACTTCAACTTGGTCTACACGGAGCACGCCCGCCGTCACCTCTTATCGGAGGGCCTTCACCATCGACGCATCTATCTCACCGGCTCACCCATGTACGAAGTACTCAAGCACTACGAGAAACAGATCAACCAGTCAAATATACTAAAAGAGCTTGGCCTTAAACCCAAGGAGTATTTCCTCGTGAGCACCCACAGAGAAGAAAACGTGGACTGCTCAGAGAACCTTACGAAAATCCTCGGCATTCTGAACGAGATCGCCGAGAAGTACGGCCTCCCCGTCATAGTTTCAACTCATCCTCGAACCTCAAAACGTTTTGAATCCCTTGGGGCCCCCAAGATGAGCGACGGGATCAGGTTCCTCAAGCCCTTCGGGTACCACGACTACATCCAACTGCAGAAGAACGCTTCATGCACCATAAGCGACAGCGGCACCATAAGCGAGGAGTCAGCCATCCTAGGGTTCCCGGCCGTAAACCTCAGGGAAGCCACCGAGCGCCCCGAAGCTCTTGAGGCTGGGACTATAATCCTCGCCGGATTAGACGTTGATACGGTGCTTGATGCCATAGAGCTTGTGATTAATGAGCCAGGGAGAAAAGCCAGAATCCCGTCTGAGTACCTGATAGAGGATGTATCATGGCGAGTACTCAGACTCATCATGGGTACGGCGAAGCTGAGCAACAAGTGGGCTGGAGTCGTGGAAAACGATCTTAACCGCTGAAGCCCCGAGTTGCGCCAATTTGAATAAGATGCTCACAGCCGAAGTTGGTGTGACTGACTACACTCACAGTCTAATATGGAATACTATTCCACTAGTGTAACAAAACGAGGCGCCTCATGTGTCCCAGCAGTTCATCGACGTGACGAGCCAGCTCTCAGAGCATGAAGGCCTCAAACCATTCATCATGGCGTGCATCCCGGCGTACAATGAGGAAAAAAACATCGGCAAAGTACTTGATCAGGTTTTCCGACACGTGGAGCATGTTATCGTTTGCGACGACGGTTCGACGGATGGGACCAGCGAGATAGCCAGAAGGAAAGGCGCAACCGTCGTTAGAAACCCGTACAATATGGGGAAGGGTAGGGCGCTCCAATCCTGTTTCAGGTTGGCGGACAGGCTGTCCCCTGATGTGGTGATCATGATGGACGCAGACGGGCAACACGACCCAGAGGACATACCACGCCTCATCGCGCCCATTCTCGATGGTGAGGCGGATCTAGTCATAGGCTCACGGTTTTTCGAAGGCTCCTCTATCAACGCACCGCTTTATCGCAGAGTCGGGCTGTCAATCGTGAACGCGTTCAACCAAACGGCGAACGACGGCGTCAAGGACAGCCAGAGCGGGTTCCGCGCCTTCAACAAGGACTCTTTGAAGCTCTTCACAGGCATGAACGAGAACGGGTTCGGTGTAGAGACTGAGCAGCTTTCTGTAGCCCGTAAGTTCGGTCTCCGTGTGATAGAGGTCCCAGCCAACATACGCTACCAAGGACTTGAGAACACATCGAAAAAAGACCCTGTGTCCCATGGCCTAGAACTGGTGATGGTCGCCCTCAAGCTCCTAGTGCAGGATAAACCACTGCTTATGATAGGGCTCCCAGGGCTCCTATTCCTCGCCACATCCCTGTTCACGGGGTACCTCTTCGTTAGGGACTATCAACTGACCCAATACTTCAGCATCCCCATGGCGTTGATCACCTTCACCTTCCTAACCATTGGCACTCTGCTGGTTCTGTGCAGCCTCATATTTTATGTCCTTTTCTTGTTGAAGCTAGAAATCAAGAAACTAAGGATCGATACGTAGAGGTAGAACGACCCCAGTCTCAATAGATCTGCATTAGCTTCAGTGATCGTTCAACGGTATCCTGTGGTACTCTTAGAGCCCCTTTCCTCTTGCTGGCGCCTGAAGGCGTCCCCTGAACCAAGTCCAGCCTCGCCTCGTATATGGGGTATAATACCTGGTTCTCTATTGGTAAGTCTTAGCTTCCAGCCATGCAGGCATCATCAATAGCATCCAAAAGGTTGACAACGATCCTAACACGGGGCTAAAGGTTGAACCGGCTGAAGAAAGTCGAGAAAAAGAAAGATAGTACGCCCAGCCCGAGTAAAACCGCCGTAAACATGCGGTCGAGGCTCCAAGACGCGACGGAGCCCATCAGCGAACCCATTGAGACTAGAAGCAGCGCCTTATGTAACTTGGCCCCTAGGCGCACCAGATCCCTGATCCCTTGCAGCCTCAACCTCCAGGCACCCGTCGCATATTTCACCGCCTCCCTGTGAAGCCTAAAAAGCTCCTCGCTGTATGCGTAAGCGCCAGCCTCGTTGACCCTCGATATGATGTCGCCGTCCGCCTCGATGACGGTCACAGCCAATACAGTGGAAGGATTCGCGGTTACTACCTTTATGGCATCGAAGACCTCCACTTGGCTCAAGATCTCCTGCCTCCCGGCGGGGGTGAAGAACTTTTTTCGGAGCATCCATAGCCTACCGAACACACCTATGTCGCCAGTTTCGGCAATGGAGGAAAGTCTTGACTCGAAGCCATGGATCATGCTCTCTACAACGTGTTCACTCAGCGCGTCCAGCGAAGGGAGCACTATCATAACGCCCTCAATTCCATCGAAGGAGACAGAGAGCCCGCCTTCTCCGACGGTGAACGAGTCGATGTACGTCAAGAGGGTCCCTCGAACAGAAGGTTGATTGAGTCTAGTTAATGGCTTAGATGGTGGACAGCAGTTCCTTGAGGTCGCCGGCTATGTCCACCAGCGTAGTTATGAAGGTCCTCCAGTTCTCCATCGCCATGGCCACGTTCTCCTCATGTATCTCGAGTATACGCTCGTTGAGCTCCACGGCGTTGCCCTCCTTGTCCACCACCGGGAGCTTGACGATTATATCGCCGTCGATCTCTATGATGGTCTTAGCCGCTATCCCCTCCTCCTTTATGTCGTAGATCTCGGCCCCCGTTGACTTCTTCTCGGCGGTGATCACCGAGCCCGTGGTGGTGACCACGGTAAGGGTGCCCAGGTCCTCGCTCACCTCCTTGAAGACCTCGACGAGCTTCTTGCCGAACTCTCCGAAGATCTCCCTCACGTTGAACTCACTCAACAAACAACACCGTTCGATAATTGAATCCTAAGCTATTATAACTATCTAAAGGCGTCGCCGAGGCACCGTCTGTTTTATGCATAAAAAGGACCACATAATGTAGGTGTAAATCATGCTGGGTTACCGTCACCCCGAGCCCTTGTTCAGATACGCCATAGTGTCCGACACCCACATCAGACCGCCCGACGAAAGCAGCAGCCCATGGAGGACCAACCTGCTCACCAACGACCGGGCCAGGTGGGTAGCCGAGCAGGTGAACAGCCACCGGCCGGACCTGGTCATCCACCTCGGCGACGTGGTCCACCCCGTGCCCCACCTGCCCACCTACGGCTCCGCTTCCAGCGTAGCCAGAGAGATAATGAGCAGGATCGAGGCGCCCCTCTACTACGTCCCCGGGAACCACGACGTCGGCGACAAGGACAACCCCACTGTCCCATCGTACGTAGTTACCGAGTCGTACCAAGAAAAATTCCTCGAATACTACGGGCCCCTCTACCAGAGCTTCGACCACCGTGGAGTCCACTTCATCCTCATCAACAGCCCCATACTCGGCTCCGGGCTGCCCCACGAGGCGGAGCAGAGTGAGTGGCTCGAAGCCGACCTGGAGGATCACAGGGGGAGCCGGGTCCACTTGTTCAGCCACTACCCGCCCTACATCCACAAGCCCCGGGAGCCCAGCAACTACGACAACATCGACGAGCCCGCGAGGACGTGGCTCCTGGGGCTACTGGAGGAGTACGGCGTCGAGGCGTTCTTCGCCGGCCACGTCCACCACTACGGGTACAGGAGGTACCGGGAAACCAGCATACACGGCATGCTGTCCACATGCTTCGTCAGGCAGGACTACGCCGAGATGTTCAGGGTGGAGCCTGCCGACGAGTACGGTCGAAACGACGCCGCCAAGCTCGGATACTGCACCGTGGAGGTCTACGAGGAGGGGCACGCCGCAATCACCCACAGGTCCTATGGGCTCACCCTGGGACCAGCCGAGGCGCATGAACCGGTGGAGCCTCAGCCGGTCTGGGGACCATCGGCGCCGCTGGGCGTGCACCTGAGGCACCCCCTCACCGAATCGATCACGCTGCCCTACAACGGCCCCATAGATGAGTTCGTCAGGAAGAAGGCGTGGAACGACTACACGTTGCTGGGGCTCCTGGAGACCGGCGTCGAGATGCTGAGGCTGCCCCTACGAGACCTCCTGGACCAAGACACCCGTGGCCGCCTGTATGATGTCGATGAGCTCGGTTACAGATACGGGTTCTTCACCGCCGATGTGCCGACCGACGCAGCCAAGGAGGCGATAAAGGATCACATTGAACTCGTGGACTTCCTCGAATTGATAGTCCCCTGGGAGACCGCTTCGGCCACGGTTCCAAGGGCATCGCTTCTCCGTGGCGAGCTGGCGGTCCCGGTGTATGTAGCCAACATCGAGAGCTCCGTGCACAGGGAGAGGAAGGGCCCCAAGTACAGCCACTACGTGAGCCACGGCTTCCGGATAAATGACACAGCCAGCCTTGATGCTGTGCTGCCGGAGATGGGCGCCGTGGACGGGTTCGTGTTCCAGGTGGGCCAGAACGAAGACCCGTGGACATCGATAAAGATGATCGACGAATACGCCTACCGTAAAGGCATAGGGGCTCTGGTGAACGTCAGGCTTGCCCCGGAGGACCCCGCCGAGTACCTATGCGACGAGGACCACGTGGCAAACAGGGTATCTGAGTCTCTCGTAGCCGCGCTGGGCTCCCCCAGGGTCAAGGTCTTCCTCGACACATTCATGGACTTGGACAGAGGCTACTTCCCCCGAATGGGGCTATACGACAGACTGCTCAACCCCAGGAAAGGCGGCCGCGTAGCTAGAAACCTTGCAGGATCCGTCAACACACTCAGAAGCCACGAGGTCGATCTGGGTTCCGTCACAGAGAAGGGGGGCTGGAGGGTATGTGAGTTCCAAACACCGAAACATAGATACGAACTGCTGCTTCCGCAGAGGAAAAACGGGAGACAGCGCCTGAGCCACGTTCTGGAGAAACCGTTGGGGGTGTTGATGGACCTCGAGACGGGTGAAAAGACTCTACTGACCGGTGAACGCACTGAGTTTAAGGGCAGAGACACGCAATATCTATACATGTAAAGGGCTGAGTAACATCTATCCAACGCTAGATCACGCGAGATCATCTGTGGTGCCGGGAGAGATACTGCCCCCATGCATACCGGCCCCGCCATGATCCTAACCCGTAGTATAGTAGATTGATATAGAAGACTGAGCG